>CAJQPC010000215.1 GCA_905480105.1 uncultured bacterium
ATCAAAGGCCAGCTGGAATTTGTGGCGGGCCGCGTTGAGCTCGTCGTCGTCCTCGCCGTACTGCTGGATGCGATGGATCAGGGATTCGTGGGCGATGCGGTAGCTGCGCTCCCCTGGGAAGCGCGGGTCCGAGTAGCCTTGAAGGATGCGCCAGCGTGACTCTAAAGTTCGCAGGACCCGGTGGCGCCCAGCCACGTCCGGCACCCCGCGCAGCAGCTCAGACTCAGGGGCCGGGCGGCTGGTCGCCGAGCCGGGCAGGTGGGTCAGAGCGCGCAGAATCTCCTTGGCTTGGTTTTGATCTTGGTCCTCCAGGCCGTCGATGGCTTGGTCCAAAATACGGGCCAAAATGCCTTTGGCTCCGCCCAGTCCCTTCCGGTAGTGCGTTTTGGTGATGTGTACCGGATCGGTGTTCTTGGCCAGCCCCCAGAGGCGAGAGCCCACAGCTTGGATGCGCGGGGCGACCTCGCCGGAGTCGTCAGCGATCAGGTCGGCGACGATCTCGTCCAGCAGACCCTCTTGGAAGGTGAAGGGTAGGTAGTCCACCTCCAAGCCGATGCGACCGGGGCCTTCCAGCGCCTCCCGGGCATCCTTTGGGGTCAGCGGAGAGAGAGGCAATGGACGCAGTACTTGGTCAAGGGGTAGGCCGTCCAAGATGCGCATCAATGCGCCCAAGTAGTCCTCGCGCAGGGACAGGATCAGGCGGACCTGTGAGCCGGTGCGAAGCATCAGCCCCAGCGCCTCAGCAAAGGCTTGCTGCTCATGGGCCTGCCCCCCGGTAAACAGCTCCTCGAACTGGTCCAGGAACAAGCAAATCGGCCGCCCAAGATACTGACTGAGCTGCTCAAAGATCTGCTCAATCCCTGTCTCTTGGGCGGTTCTGCCTTGTCCGTTGGAGCTGCGAGAGATGAGACGTTCGGCTTGACCTTTGAGGTGTTCCAAGGGGCGTTGGCCACCGCGTACCACCAGCACCTCGTGGCCTTGTTGGGCCAAATAGGGCAAGACGCGGGCAGACAAGAAGCTGGTCTTGCCTACGCCTGAACGTCCAGTGAGTGCCAGCATGGGCGTTCGATCCGGATGTTCCCAGACCTCTACGAAACGCTGGGTGTCCGATTCGCGGCCAAAAAAGAGTCCGCTGGTGCTCTGAGTGAAGGGGCTCAGGAAGCGGTAGGGCTCGCTTGGGAGCTGGACCGGTGGGGTTGGACGGGGCGGCAGACGGCCCGGCGCGCGCTGCAAGGCGCTCAGCTCAGTGATGACCTGGGACCAGGCGTCCGGGCGCTTGCCGGGGTCCTTTTCCAACAGGCGGTAGCAGAGCTCGATCAAGGCGTCTGGCGTATCGGGTGCCAGGTGGGCCAGGGCAGGCGGCTCGTTGTGGACATGGGCCTGCAGATAGTCCTGGATGCTCTCCTCTTCGAAGGGCACGCGGCCGGTGAGCAGCTCAAAGACCATGCAGCCAAAGGCGTAGAGATCGGCTCGGTGGTCCACTCGCCAGCACAGGGCCTGCTCGGGGCTCATGTAGCGGGGGGTGCCGACCAGAGCGCCGTGGCTGGTCAAGTTAGGGGACTTCTCGGACCGTACCGGCAGGTCATGGGCCGGGGTTGCGCGCAGGTCCTGGTTGGGGGTGGCGGCGATGGGCACGTCTTGGCTGTGGAGGGGGCCTTCGCCGTCCCAGGTCTGGTAAGCGGCATTCACGGCTTCCCCCGGAACGATGGTCTGCAGGGGGGCCTGCATGCGTGGGATCTGCTCCATGGAGCTTTGGAGAGCGGCTGAAATGTCCTTGGGTGGACTGATGGGCGAGGTGTCGTGTTCTTGGAGAAATGCCAAGCCAAAGTCCAAGATCTTGATCTGCTCTTCGCTGCCTTCTCCCAAGACAAAGATGTTCTCTGGCTTGAGATCTCGGTGCACCAGGCCGACGACTTGTCCGGCGCCCATTCCCTTGGCGATCTGCATGGCCAAGTTCACAGCGCGTTCCCAAGGCAGGGGGCCCTCGTTGCGCATTAGCTGGGCCAGGGTCACCCCCTCCAGCAGTTCCATGACTAGAAAGTGCGCGCCGTCGGGGCCCTGGCCCACGTCAAAGACCGTCACGACATTGGGATGTTGCAGCCGGCATGTGGTGCGCGCTTCTTGCTCAAAGCGGGCGACGATATCGGGTCGAACTGTCAACTCTGGGCGTAGAAGCTTGATTGCCACCCGGCGGTCTAAAGCCTTCTGGATGCCCTCAAAGACCTCGCCCACACCTCCACGCCCAATGCGCGCGGTCAGCTCGTAGCGGTCGTCAAGGTGGATCATCAGGAGGGGCCCCAGTGCGGGGGGGGTGGTTCGTTAGCAGAGTGTAGCGTTTTAGGGGCTCTCTTCCCTCGATCATCGGTGGACCCGTTTTAAGCGCGTGCACTTTCTTGTACGGTGAGAGCGTCACTCGGACTCAGGTCCCGGTGTAGACCTCGCCTGGTTTTGGGGTGCAGGGGAGCTGGGCAGTAGGCGACTTTGCAGAATGGTCGGAGCCGGGTCGGGCTTGGGAATTCCGAACTTCGAATGGCGAGGGCCGGGCAATTGGAAGGTCCTCTCTAGGGGCCGGCGGTCGGGTCGCACACTCTGGAACAAACAGACACGACCAGGGTTAAGGAATGCGCTCGCACACCTCCGCCGCGCTCTTCGCCCTGGAAATGCTCGCGCATTCCTTCATTCTTCCGCCTTACGGAGTCGCACTCCGCTGGCTCCACCCTTGGACCGTCTTGCCTGACAGAGGGTGGCTGCTCCGCCATCGTGGAGCAGCCCGCTGCTCAGCCTGCGGCAGAAGAGTCGACTCCTGACCCCACGCCTACTCGGTCACCAAGCCCAACTGAGCTGGCTGGCCATGACCACAGAGCGCGCGCCGTTTGGGGGCTCGCTCGGGACAAGAGGAGCACAAGGCTGGGGTTCGCTGCCAACGGTCGTTGACCTGGATCATCTGCCGGGCCCCAGTGCGTGGCTGCTTGGTCTTTGGCAGAGTGTAGCGGTGTGGCTGTTCTTCACCCTTGCGTGCCAACCTACGGCGCCTCCGCTTCCCCAGGGGTCCTGGGTTCTGCAGGCCGATCAGGCCCACGGTCAGCTTGTGGTGGATTCAGAGGGGTGTCGGATTGGGATCTGGTCGCCTGAGCTGAGTACGGGTGGACCCGGCTTGCGCGCCTGCTCGGCCTTGTACGATGAGAAGGCCACCTGGATCCAGGTCCCCTTTCGTTCTGGGTCCGGAGAGGGTCAAGCTGCACTCCAGTGGCAGGTCCAGACCTTGGTCCTACCGCTCGGGGCCCGGGACGGTGAGTTTGAGCTGCGTCTGCAGATGACCCCGGGGGCTCTATTAGAGTCTGAGCGTCTGCTCTTTGCGGACCAAGCCGAGGGGAGTCTGCTGGCTTGGGAGGATGCCTGGGCAGCGGGCCGCTTTCGCTTGCAGTCTGGCGAGACCTTGGTTGGCGATATCCATTTTCAGGGAGAACAGCTCCCGGTCCTGGCGCTCTACGACCCCTCTTGGATGACCAGTGGCCTGATTCCCTCCAGCCAGGTCCTGTTGGACGGCCCCGACTGGGTGCTGCGCCTGCCCATCATGCCCAGCCTGGACGGCGAGCTTGGCATACTGCGCATCAACCGGGTGCTCGCGCGCATGGTTGTGCCCTTTGGCCCAGAGCCTACCGACGTGGACCGGGTCTTGGCGCTGGTGCCTGGGTCGGTGACCCAAGCGGAGCGCGATGCCGCGGTCCAGGCCGCTTGGATAGAAGGCGGACGACGGGAACAAGAGCTTGTCCCAGCCCTCTTGGCCCAGGCTTACGCCGAGAAAGCCTGCCCGCTACCCCTGGCACCGGACAGCGCTGCCTTGCTTCAGGGCTATAGCCTCACCGCGAGTCCGCTCGCGGAAGGGTGTGAGATCTTGGTAGAGCCGACTCAAGTGCAGCATGGGCGGCGACTAAGCGCTCGGATTGGGCCGAAGGGGGTTCGCGCCATGATTTTAAGGGAGGTGCCCTTGGACTTTGAGTACGTGGAGGACTGAGCGCGATCCGGGACTGGGCCTGACCTACATCAGCTCACCTTGGAGTCTCACTTGCCCGAAGGCCACACGTTGCACCGCATGGCGCTGGATCACAGCAAGTGGTTGGGGGGCGACACGCTGCGGGTCTCCTCTCCTCAAGGTCGGTTCTCTGAAGGAGCGGAGTTTCTGGACGGGGCGGAGTTTGTGCGTGCGAGCGCGGTGGGCAAGCACCTGTTGTGGCACTTTCGTGGCCTGGAGCGTCCCAGGGTCGTGCACATTCACTTGGGACTCTTTGGACGCTTCCGCCGCTATGTGCGGAAGGTGCCCGAGCCCCGCGGCGCGATCCGGGTGCGCCTTCAGGGGAACCGCTGCACGCTGGATTTGAGCGGGCCCACAGTCTGTGAGCTGCTCACCCATCCTCAGGTGGGAGCGCTGCGCCAGCGCTTGGGGCCGGACCCGCTGGATCCAAAGGCGGATCCGGAGCGGGCTTGGGCCAAGATCAAGCGCTCTCGCCGCAGCGTGGGTGCCTTGTTGCTGGACCAGTCTGTGCTGGCTGGCGTAGGCAATGTCTACCGGGCGGAGCTTCTGTTTTTGCATCGGATACCTCCGGACTTGAGCGGCAGGGAGCTCCCCAAGCCCACCTTTGACGCCTTGTGGCTGGATACGGTGCGCTTGCTGCAGGTCGGTGTTTTCACCAACAAGATCATCACTCGTGGCGTGGATGAGGAAGGGGGGCACAAGTCAGGCCGCCGGGAGCGACTCTGGGTCTACAAGGAACGCCGCTGTCACCTCTGCGCGGCCGAGATCCGCAAGATGCAGACCGCCAGCCGCACGCTCTACTTTTGCCCGGTGTGCCAGGGGCATGGGCCGGGATAAGCGCCGCTCATCATGTCCCCATTCCTTATATTTCTGGCCCTCCCCCTGTTCTTCGCTGGCTTGTACGCCACCACCCTGGGGACGATCTACGGGCTCACCGGGTGGCCACATGCGGCCAAGGTTATGCCGGCTCCAGAGGGGCTGAATGGCCGCCGATGCTGGGTGGCTCGTCTCATTTTGGTGCGTATGAATGGCCTGCTCAAGCTGGGTTTTACGGATCAGGGAATCTTCCTATCTTTGCCCAGGTTGTGGCGTTTGAACGCGGGGAATGTTCTGGTCCCATATCACCGCTTAGAGGGCATCGAGGTCGACGCTGGGCTCTTTGGGCCCATCGCGCGCATGGACATTGAAGGGTGGGGGAGCCTTCACTGCCCGACCTGGGTTCTGGAGGAGTGGCAGGCGCGGGGCAAGCCTGGCTTTAGGCCGGACGCGGTCCAGGACTGATAGGCTCCACTTATGGCTACTTTGACCCTAAAAGGACTCCAGAAGTCCTACGACGACACCCAGGTCTTGGAGCGCGTGGATCTGCAGGTTGCAGACGGCGAACTCCTTGTGCTGGTTGGCCCCTCGGGCTGCGGCAAGTCCACCTTGCTGCGCTGTATCGCCGGCTTGGAAGACATCAGCGACGGTGAACTGCAGATCGACGGCCAGCGGGTCAATGAGCTGCCGCCCCGAGATCGCGACGTGGCGATGGTCTTTCAGAGCTACGCGCTGTATCCCCACATGACCGTGCGGGAAAACATGTCCTTTGGTCTCGAGGTTCGCAAGACGCCGGCCGCAGAGATTCGCGCCCGGGTGGACGCAGCCGCTGAGATGTTGGGACTGGAGGAGCTGATGGAGCGCCTGCCCAAGGCCATGTCGGGCGGCCAGCGCCAGCGCGTTGCCATGGGCCGGGCCATCGTGCGCCGACCGAAGGTGTTCCTCTTCGACGAGCCTCTCTCGAATCTGGATGCCTCGCTCCGCGGCCACATGCGGGTGGAACTCAAGCGCCTGCACCGCCAGCTCGACGCCACCATTGTCTACGTGACCCACGACCAGGTCGAAGCGCTGACCCTGGCGGACCGGATCCTGGTCCTCAACCGCGGGGTGGTGCAGCAGATCGGCTCACCCACAGATCTGTTCGACCGCCCGGCCAACCGCTTTGTCGCTGGCTTTATCGGCTCTCCGTCGATGAACTTCCTCAGGGGCCAAGGCGATGGACAGTCCATTCAGCTGGGCTCCTTGAGTGTTCCCAGCAGCCACGTGGGCCCAGTCTGCCTGGGCGTGCGTCCGAACGAAGTGCACATCGACCCCACGGGCTCGCCAGCCACCATCGACGTGATCGAGCACCTGGGCTGGGAGCTGCACCTGCACCTGCGCCTGGAGGATGGCCAAGAGCTCACTGCGAGAGTGGAGACCGTGGCCATGCCCCAAGCAAGGGCTGGGCAGGTGGTTCACATTGTTCTGGGTACCACGCATCTCTTTGATGTGGAGAGCGGGCAGCGTCTTGGGGTGTGACCCAACCCCTCACCACCGGTCTCACTGACCATGTGGCTCCTGCTCCCTGCCCTGACCTTCGCCCAGTCGGCCCCCTCAGCGCCGCGGCCAGAGCCCGTCGAGATCAGTCTCTGGCACAGCTACCGCGGCGCTGAGCGTGACGCCTTAGAGCAGGTGCTCTCCGATTACGACGCGGCTCATCCCGAGCTGAAGATCACCCCGCTGGCCCTGCCCAGTGAATCCTTCAACACCAAGCTGGAGGCGGCCGCCCCCCGAGGCAACGGTCCCGAGCTCTTCATCGCGGCCAGTGAGCGCATCGGCAGCTGGTCGGCGTCCGAAATCATCGCGCCCGTGGACTTTCAGGCCCAGGACTTCCATCCGGTCACCGTCGCCGGCGTGCAGTGGCAAGACCAGAGTTGGGGCATCCCCCTGGCCAGCAAGTGCGTGGCCCTATTCTATGACCCGCTCCAGGTAGACCAGGCCCCCCAGACCACCGATGAACTCCTGCAGATCGCGCGCGGCCTGCGTGATCCAGAGTCCATGCACTATGGGCTGGCCTACGAGGCGGCCTCGGCCTACTTCAATGCCGCTTGGCTGCATGGGTTTGGCGGCGGGATCTTTAAGGATGGAGAGCCTGACCTGGCCAGCGAGGAAAATGCGGCTGCGATGTCCTTCGTCTTCAGCCTGATTGAGAACGACTTGTTGCCCCAGGAGCCAACCGGTGCTCTGGTCACCCAGCTCTTCAACAGCGGCCAGGCCGCGATGGTGCTCTCCGGGCCCTGGATGTTGGGAGAGATCGATCCGTCCAAGGAGTTCAGGGTCGCCCCGCTCCCCAAGATCTCGGCCACGGGAGAGCCGGCCGCACCCTATGTCACGGTCGAGGCCACCTTTGTCTCGGCCCACGCTCTGCACCCCGAGCTGGCCTTGGCCCTGGCAGAGCACCTGGCCAGCCCAGCAGCTGCGCGGGTCAGAGCCGTCTCAGGCCGCCAAGTCGTCGCCACCCAGAGCGTCTGGGATGCGCCGGAGTTGGCCCAAGACCCCATCTTAAGCGCCTTTAGAACTCAAGCGGACCGCGGCGTGGCCATGCCGCTGAATCCCGAGATGGGGGCGAGCTGGGAGCCCATGGCCCGTGCTTGGAGGCGGGTGCTGCGCGGCGCGATGACCCCGGAACAGGCACTGAATGCCGCGCAGACCGAGCTGGAGATCGTGATCCGGCCGTCGCCGCCAGAGGTCGACTGGCGCCCCTACGCCGTGGTCTTGGGATTGGTGCTCTTGGTGTCGTTGGCTTGGTTCATCAAGGCGCTCTTCTCGGCCCGCACCGCCATTGCCAAGTGGCGCTTTGCCTACGCCTACATTGCCCCCGCTGCGCTGGCCATGGGCGCTCTGGTGCTCCTGCCCTTTATCGTGGGCGCCGGGGTCTCCCTCTTCGCGCACTCCGATGGCAGCTTTACCTTCGTGGGTATCCAGCATTACCTGGACATCGCGCTTGCCCGGGACTGGTCCATCACCGCCCCCCAGAGCTTTTGGTTCACCTTGGCGGTGACCGTGCTCTGGACTGTGGCCAACGTGCTGCTCCACGTAGGCATTGGCGTGGGGTTGGCCATGTTGCTGCGGGAGCCCTGGGTGCGCCTGCGCGGCGTGTTTCGGGTTCTGCTGATCTTGCCCTGGGCCATTCCAAACTACATCACGGCGCTGATCTGGAAGGGCATGTTCCACCGGCAGTTTGGTGCGATAAATGGCCTGCTCACCGCCCTGGGACTGGAGCCTGTGAGCTGGTTCGGCAGCTTCTGGACCGCTTTTGCAGCCAACCTGACCACCAATACTTGGCTGGGTTTTCCCTTCATGATGGTGGTCACCCTGGGTGCCCTTCAGTCCATTCCGCGCGACCTGGAGGCAGCCGCAGAGGTCGACGGCGCGAATGGCTGGCAGCGCTTTCGGCACATCACCCTGCCCTTGCTCAAGCCGGCCTTGTTGCCGGCAGTCATCCTGGGCAGCGTGTGGACCTTCAACATGTTCAACGTGATCTACTTGGTCTCTGGCGGTGAGCCCGACGGCAGCACCGAGATCCTGGTCTCAGAGGCGTACCGCTGGGCCTTTACCCGACAGCATCAATACGGCTACGCGTCAGCCTACGCAGTGATGATCTTCGGCGTTCTGCTGCTCTACTCACGGGCGATGAACCGTATCGCCGGGAAGAAAGTCCTGTGAAACGCCAAGTCTCCGTCTGGCGCTTGGTCGCCACCCACTTGTTCTTGGTCGTGGTCACCCTGGCCGTGCTCTACCCGGTTCTCTGGGTGCTGGACATGGCCCTGACCCCTGGCCAAGCCTTCGCCATGGACCCCATTCCCTGGCCGAGCAACCCCAGCTTGGAGCACTTCGAGAAGGTGATCAGCACCACCTCCTCGGATGGCCGCTGGCTCTTTGGGCGGCAGCTGCTCAACTCGCTCATCGTCGCAGGCGCCACCAGCATCTTGGGGATTGGCCTGGCCGCCACCGCTGGCTACGCGATGAGCCGCTGGGCATTTCCGGGTCGGGACATTGGCATGGGGCTGTTCTTGGTCACCCAGATGTTTCCCGGCGTGGTCATGGCGGTGCCTCTCTACATCCTGCTTGACGAGCTCTCCCTGCTCGACTCCATGGCGGGCTTGGCCCTGGTCTACGCCACCACCTCAGTGCCTTTTTGTACCTGGAACCTAAAGGGCTACTTCGATACACTGCCCCTGGAGTTGGAAGAAGCGGCGCGCATGGACGGCGCTTCGCGGTGGACCACCTTCTGGCGCATCTTGTTGCCCCTCTCCAAGCCGGCCTTGGTGGTCACGGGGCTGTTCTCCTTCATGACTGCATGGAACGAGTTCATTCTGGCGGCCACCTTCTTGGGCAAAGAAGAGGCCTTCACTCTCCCGGTGGTCTTGAACGGCTACGTCGGAGACTTTGGCACCGACTGGGGGAGCTTTGCCGCCGCTGCGATCTTGGTGTCCTTGCCGGTGATGGGCTTGTTCTTTGCGCTACAGCGCCAGCTGGTTGAAGGGCTCACAGCCGGGTCCGTCAAGGGCTGATATGTTGAATGAATGAAGATAAAAACTTGGTTCATTGGGGCTGCGTCCACCCTTGCTCTTGGCATGGCTGGGTTAGCGGTCGCACAAGAAGTGCTCCCTAACGTCCAGGTCATGGAGAGCCTGTGCGAGGACGGCGATGCCCAGTCCTGCCTGAAGTTGGGAGACGCTTGGCACCTCCGCCGGGGGGTGGAGCGCTGGGACGATGTTCGCGCAGTGGCCGCTTACGAGAAGGGCTGTGCGCTGGGCTCCCAGCTGTCGTGTGCACGCCTGGCTCACCGTCTTCAGTATGGAGAGGGGATCCAGGCTGATCGCGCCCGCGCCCTGACCCTGTACCTGGGTGCCTGCGATGCCGGCATTCCCTACGCCTGCACCGGACTGGGTACGCTCTACGAGCGCGGTTGGGAGGTAGACAAAGATTTGGAGCTGGGCGTAGCCTTCTACAAGAAGAGCTGTGAGCAAGGCGATGCCCGAGGCTGCTCGGCTCTGGGGGCCTCTTACCTGGACGGCGACGGTGTGGGCCAGGACTCCGCGTACGCGATGCTTTACTTTAATCGGGCCTGCGAAGCGGGCTGGGGGCCGGCCTGCGCCCGCTTGGGCGAGGTTTACCGGTTTGGGGAGGGAGTGGATTCGGACCCTGAAAAGGCTTTCGCGTCCTTTGACAAGGGCTGTGGTCTGGGGGACTCCCGGGCTTGTCTCTGGGAGCTGGAGGCCATCCAGGAGGGGTTTGGAGTGAGCGCCGATCAGGACCGGGCGCGCATGGGGTTGGAGGAGATCTGCCAGGCCGGTGGACGCAGCGCTTGCCTACGTTTGGCCTCGGTTTTGCAAAGCGGTGACTGGGGTGTCGAGCAGGATCCCGACCACGCGCGCTCGCTCTACCGTGACGGGTGCCAAGACGACGATCCCTTCTCGTGCGGACAGCAAGCCAACATGATGTACGCGGGGGTGGGTGGCGGCCAAGACAAGGATGGCGCCTTGGAAATCTGGCGGAAAGCCTGCCAAGACCTGGACGGCCTGAGCTGCCTTGCGCTTGGAAACTTGAGCTGGAACGGAGACATTGAGGGGGGGACCCCCCAAGCCTGTGACCGCTACGAGGACAGCTGTAATGCGGAGTACGGCCGTGGCTGTCTGGAGCTGGGCATTTGCTATGAATACGGCGAGGGGCGTCCCGAGAATACCTCCAACGCCACCCGCCAATATGAGCTCGCCTGCGATCTGGGGCTGGGCAAGGGCTGCGCCTTTGCGGGCAACATGCATGCATGGGGACTTGGGGTAGACCAGGACTTTGAGCAGGCTGTGAAGTTTTACCGGACGGGCTGCGAAGAGCTGAAATCCTCGACCGCATGCATCGCCTGGGGCAACACCTACGAGCGTGGGAATGGGATAGAGCAGGACAATCAGCGGGCCGTTGAACTGTATGCGGAAGCCTGCCAAGCCGGGGACATGGATGGCTGCGTCGCCGAGGGCGTGATCTACGTCATAGGGAGCCTGGGGGAGTCGGACTTTGGCGCTGCTGCTGAGCGCTTCACCCTCGCCTGCGAGTCCGATTATGGCCGAGGCTGCACCTACTTGGGCGCCCTACACTTGGGTGGACAGGGCGTCAGTCTGGACAAATCCCAGGGCGCGGAGTTGGTCGAGCGTGGCTGCCTGATGGGCCACAGTGACGGTTGTCTGCACGCCGGCTACCTCTTCGTCGAGGGGAGCGGCGTCAAGCGCAACAGGGGCGCTGCCTACAGCTTCTTTGAGCTGGGCTGTGCCGGTGGGAATGCCGAGGCCTGCATGGCCCTAAACAGCTCTTGGCGAAGCCTCAAGCGTCAGGTGCGCTGACCCAATAAGGGTGGGAAACACACTGGAGGCACGCGTGTCTTTTGAGCAGCTCCCACTCTCTGAATGGAGCTTGAGCCACCTGGAAGCGGTAGTGGCCATTGACTCCGCCAGCGACGAAAACTCCCAGAGTGTGCCCACGACCCCTGGGCAGACCGAGCTTGCGGATTTTTTGGTCGGGTTCTTTTCAGATCTGGGGATCGGGAACGTCGAGCGGGACGGCTTCTCCAATGTCATTTTCTCCGTTTCGGGTCGTGGCTGTGGCGCGGATAAGGCACCCGTAGCCTTGATGATCCACCTGGATACAGCCCGCGGCACCCACGCCATCCAGTCGCTACAGGTCACCCGTGGCTGGGACGGCAGCGCCCTGAGCTTCGCCAACAACCCCGACATCCAGGTGAGCACCCAGGTCTACCCCACCTTGGCCGCCTACCAGGGCCACGACATCGTTCACGGTCCTGGGGACGCACCTTTTGGTCTGGACGACAAGCTGGGGCTGACCCATGCGATGACCCTCTTCAAGGTCTTGGCCGCGCAGCCGGAACTGGAGCACCCGCCCCTGATATTCGTGGGACGACCTGACGAAGAAGTGGGGAGAGAGGAAGCCCTCCACGCAGTAGCCGAGCTGCTCGCTCAGCGCGGGGTGGAGCTGGGCTACACCTTGGACGGTCTGGACCCCTACGAGGTCAACGTTGAGAACTTTGACGCCGCTGGCGCTTGGGTTCGCTTTGTGGGCAGCGGCCTCATCCCCAAGGGCCAAGGCTTTACCTTGCGCTTGGGTGGAGTGAACACCCACGGGGCCACGGCCAAGGCCGAGGGACATCGCTCGGCCGTACGCTTCGCCGCCGAGATCCGGGCACTCTGCCTGGCCCGAGGGATTCAGGCCCGGTTTGTGGCCTTTGAGTCCGACGCCGAGCGGGACTGCGATGCCACTTGCTTGCTGGTCGTGCAGTCAGGGCACGGCGATGCGCTGTGGGAGGCAGTCCGAGAAGTGGTGCGCCCCCACATGCCCCGCGGCGCATCCATGGAGCTGGCCATGGGGGGGGATTCGCCTGCTGAGCACGGAGTCGACCAGGCCCTGGGCTGGGTGCACAAATTCTACGGCAGCACCCCAGGCTTTGTGCTCGCCGCAGAGGACAGCGAGGGGCGCCAAGGCTACTCGGCGGCCTATCGCTTGCTTCCCGACAAGGGGGGCGTCCGCTTGGACCTTCGCATCCGCGACTTTTCCGACCGCGGCCGCAAGGCGCGCGTCGCCCATGTAGAGAAGCACGCCGGCGAGCTGCCCTGGGATTGGCGGCTGCAGTACGACAACATGGGCCCAGCTCTGGCGGACCGTCCGGAGTTGACCCAGTCTGCCTTGGCTGCCTCCGAGAAGGCTGGAGTCAAGAGCCAGGTCCAACCCATTCGTGGAGGAACGGGCGTGGATCCCTTTTTAGACAAGGGCCTGCGCATCGCCAACTTGGGTACTGGCTACTTTGCTCCAGAGTCCGAGAAGGAACTCACCAGCCTGCAGTACATGGCTGGGCACGTGCGCTGGCTGGTGGCCTTGATGGCGGAGCTGAGCGCCGGCTCCTAAGCGCTTTGCCCGGGGGGCTAAACAGCCCAGCCGGTGCGGTTGCTGCCCTTGATGCGCTCCAGCTCTTGCATGACTTTGGCATGCAGGGACTCGGCGGTGGGTGCCTCTAAATCGTCGATGCAAATGCCCACCACGGTGGCGCTGGTACGGGCCCGGGTACCTTTGTGGTCCACCTTGGCGTTCTCCACAGCGGCCCTGACGCGCTCTGCGGTCAAGCGTGCTTTGGGGGTGCTTCGGTTTATCAGGACCATGGCGAACTCGTCGCCGCCTACCCGTGCACCAAAGTCACGGTCTTCGCAGAGCAGCTGGATGATCTGACCCACGGTCTGGAGAATCCGGTCCCCGGTCTCCATGCCGTTACACTCGTTCTGCTCGTCGAGCATGTCGACATCCAGGAGCAGAAGGCTCAGGGCACCTGGGCGTCCATCGGCTTGGTCGATCTCCAGCTGCAAGCGTTCCAGGTAGCGCTGACGGTTCAGTAGTCCAGTCAGGGAGTCCTCACCCCGCATCGTGATCAGGCGGCCCTTCAATGCCTCGACCTGTTCTTTGGTCTGCTTGGCTTCGCGTCGGTGGCCGTCGAGCAGCTTCAGCAGCTGCTCTCTGGACATCTCCGTGAAGTTTTCGTCGTGCTTACTCAGGACGGTCTGCAGGTCGAGCTGCTCCGGCGGGGGGGTGCCCAGCAGCTCGCCGGCCTCCACGACACGTTTGTTCAGTATTGCGATCATCTTTTGGGCGGCGTCAGCGTCGATCTTCAGGCGTTCCCGAAGCACCACTTTGGCGACGGAGAGGGCCTTTGCAGGCTCGGAGGATGTGTAGACCTCGGCCATCAGATCCGCACAGCGGGCCATGTCTGCGATGCTGTTGCCGGGCTCGCCGTGGTGTGCGAGCACAGGGACGCTGATCTCAGGGGGCAGTCCCCAGCGCCATGAAACGGCCTTAAAGCCCTCGAGATGGGTAGCTTGGAGGTACTCCTGCTCTTTTTGCAGACGGGCCTCGCCGTGCGCTGAGCGCAGCCCGTTCAACCAGATCACCCGATGCGTGTCTCGGCAAATCAGGTCCACCCGGCCCAGTTCCAAGCTCATGCCGATGGCGGCCGCGTGGACTTCGGTGATGGCCTGAGTTTTCCGGGCCAGCATCATCATTGCGGCGCATCTGCGGAGGGAGTCCTCGTAGAGCGCTGAGACCGCGTCCGAATCGAGGTCTGCTGCGTTGATTGCGTCTGCTACTGCGAGCCAAGCTGCAATACTACCGACGGACTTGGAGCCCAAGAGAACGGTAGCTCGGGCCGCAGTCCGCTTTTTTTGGCCAGACGATCCGTGCTTCGATTCCATGTACCGAAGCAGCACGGCGCCAAGGTTTTCGATGCCTTCTACGCGTCGCGAAAGCTCTTTGGCAGAGCAGTCTCTCGACCAGGCGTAGCGGATTGTTTCGAGCAGCTGTGGCGGTGGACTCGGCAGCAATCTGCCTCCTACAGGTAACTTGCTAAGCTTAACGGTTGAGGGGGCACAGGGTTGAGGCAAATATGGCCTGTGCAGATTGTTACTTAAGTGATCGAGCTGCGGTCCGATGGCGTCCCCACGGATGGAGCAAGCACTGTGAACAGCATCACCGCCTTGATGAAGCGGGCCCGCGGCCAGTCAGACATTGTTCTGGCTTTTGCCGGGTTGATGCTCCTGGGCATCATGGTGGTGCCTATGCCCAGCTGGCTGCTGGACATGCTCCTGGCCACCAGCTTTGCCATGGCCATCCTGGTGTTTCTGACGACCCTGAGCGTCAAGAAGGCGCTGGACCTGTCGGTCTTTCCAAGTCTCCTCTTGGTCACGACGCTCTTTCGGCTCTCCCTGAACGTCGCCAGCACACGGTTAATCCTGCTCTCCAGTGCAGATGGAACCGCGTCCGCCGGTCGCATCATCGAGGCCTTTGGTCAGGTGGTCGTCGGCGGTAACTTCATGGTTGGCTTTGTTGTTTTTGTGATCTTGGTCATCATCAACTTCATGGTCATCAACAAGGGTGCAGGGCGCGTGGCCGAGGTCAGTGCGCGCTTTGCCTTGGATGCGATGCCGGGCAAGCAGATGGCCATCGACGCCGAGCTCAACGCCGGAATGATCGATGAGGCCCAGGCCAAGTTTCGCCGGGCCGAGGTCTCCCGCGAGGCCAACTTCTTCGGTTCGATGGACGGCGCGAGCAAGTTCATCAAGGGTGACGCCATTGCAGGGATTGTCATCACTCTGGTCAATGTTCTGGGCGGCATCTTTATTGGTGTGATTCAGAACGACATGCCCCTGAGCGAAGCGATTCAGACCTACACCTTGCTCACCATCGGTGATGGCTTGGTCGGTCAGATTCCTGCGTTGATCATCTCGGCCGCGGCGGGCCTGTTGGTCACCCGCGTGCCGGACCTTCAGGACTCTCGGCTGGACGACCAGTTCTCCAGCCAGCTGTTCTCCTCGCCGCGTACTTTCACCATGCTGGGTGTGGCCCTTGGGGGCTTTGCGCTCATCCCTGGCCTGCGCATTCCTTTCGCACTGCTGGGTGGGGTGGTGGGCATCATCGCCTACCAACTCAAGAAGAACCCCAGACCGACCGAGGTCGAGGCGGACGAGAAGGCTGCTGGAAAACCTGTCAAGCCCCTCGGCCCCGAGGACATGCTTGTCATTGAGCCCCTTTCCATCGAGATCGGTCTCGATTTGCTCTACTTAGTGGACGAGAAGAAGGGGGGGACCCTTGTGGAGAGTATCCAGCGTCTTCGCAACCAGTTCGCCCAAGACCTGGGCATCGTGGTGCCCAGCGTCCACCTACGAGACGACGCCAAGCTGCAGGGGGGAACGTATGTCATCTGCCTGCGGGGAGAGGAGGTTGGTCGTGGAAAAGTCTACCCCCGCCAGCACATGGCCATGGGGGCCGGCGAGGTCAGCGGGAAGCTACACGGGGTAAAAACCACGGACCCGGTCTACGGCATGCCGGCCTATTGGATTCAGGGCAAGCACGTTCTGGGCGCCCGGGCCAAGGGCTACACCGTGGTCGATGTGCCGGCGGTGATCAGCACCCACCTCTCCGAGCTGCTGCAACTGCACGCGCACGAGCTCTATTCGCCTCAGCAGCTGGACAAGACCTTGGCACGGGTTGCTGAGCACGCCCCCAAGCTGGTCGAGGATCTGATCCCGGCCACTCTAAGCCGCTCTCAGGTGCTGCGCGTGCTGCGCAACCTGCTGCAAGAAGGCATCTCTGTCCGGGACGTGGAGACCATCCTGGAGGCCCTGTCCGACAGCGCCGAGCGCACCAAGGACCCCGAGATCCTGACTGAATTTGTGCGGCAACGCATGGCCAGGCACATCACCCGCCGCATCAGCGACGAGGCTGGAACTGTGCATGTGCTCGCTCTGGCCTCGGACACGCAGCGTGCGCTCAGCGAATGCTTTAGCGGCGAGGGGGGGCGGCCCCAACTGAACTTGGACGAGGTCAAAACGGCCCGAATTGTTCAATCGGTGAAAAGCGCCACCGAGAGCTGGGCCGGGGTGTCCGAGCTGGTGGTGCTTACCCCTCCGCTTATGCGCAGCCCATTACGCCGAATCTTGAGCTTGTACCTGCCAAGAGTCACGGTGATTAGCCCGATGGAGATCCTTCCGACTACGCGCTTGGCTACCGTGGATCAGATCCGCTTAAAGCCAAGTACAAACGCTGGATAAACGGCTAAACTTGTCGTCTGAGAAATCTTTTCTCTCAAGTTGACGCCATTGTGGACGATTGCAGTACATCAGCGGGAGATCTTAGCCCGCACATTTTTGGAGGTCCGGTGTTTCGTTCAACTGCCCGCAACGCATATGTGCAACAGAGCGAGCGCCGGATTGACGGCAGGACCCGCAATGAGGCCTGTGTTCACTTCCAAGGCAAGGTGCTTTTCCTGTCCCGCAGGCTCTCCGAGCGTCTGCCCGACGACAGCGCCTTGGAGTTGGGGGACCTGGTTTCCTACGGCGCCATTGGTCTGCTGGAAGCCTTTGACCGCTTCGACGGCTCCAGGAACATCCAGTTCAGCACCTATGCTGAGTACCGCATCCGCGGCGCCATGCTGGACGCCCTGCGAGCTGGAGACAGCTTTTCCCGGCGTCGCCGTCAGCTCGCTCGTCGGGTAGAGGACGCATCCAGTGTGCTGCGGAAGCGCGAAGGCCGTAAGCCTGAGCCCCAGGAAGTCGCGGAACACTTGGGTGTGAGCTTGGAGGATTACTGGGCGGCGGTTGAGCGTGTTGCTCCACACAACCACATGTCCCTGGACTCTCAGGTGGATGACGGCGAGGGCCGTAGCTTGAGCGAGCAGCTCTTTGACCCCCAGGCCGAACTGCCTGACCACGCCATGGACTTGGACTGGTTGCGGCAGGAGCTGGCCAGCGCCATCGACGAGCTGCCCGAGCGGGACCGTCACTGCGTGATGATGTACTACGGAAAGGAGCTGTCTCTGGCGGAGATTGCTGCTGTGTACGAAGTGACCTCCTCCCGTATCTCCCAGATTCTGACCAAGGCACGCTGCACTCTGCGCAAAAGGCTGGACTGCCGCTTGGACGAGGAAGATCTCGGGCTGCTGAGATGAGCCGCGATATCTACACTGGCTACCACGGGGCGATGACTGCCTGGCGTCAGATGGAAGTGGTGTCCAACAATGTCGCCAACGTAGGGACCCACGGCTTTAAGTCGCAAGACGTCCGCTTTATCGTGGATGACAATGGCAATGAAGGTGCGCTTTCTCCAACTCGGGCGGCCGTCTCGGCCATCGACTTGGACATGCGGCCCGGCCAACTCGAGACGACTGGAAATGCAAACCACATTGCTGTCGACGGCGAGGGCTGGTTTGTGGTTCAGGGGGGACAGGACGAGCTCCTCACCCGCAACGGAAACCTGAGCGTTCAGGCCGACGGCAGCATACTGGCTGCGGGCTTACCGCTCCTGGGTGAGGAAGGCCCCCTCCGCGTTGAGCCCACCTTGGACTTCACGATCGACCGCAACGGTCAGGTGATGCAGCAAGGAGAGCGCGTCGGCAAGGTGCGCTTGGCTTTTGCCGACGAGCTCGAGCCATTGGGAAACAGCACCTACCGAGCTGTCGGAGGCACTCGCCCGGCAACGGGCACAGTTGAACAGGGACACCTGGAGCGATCCAACGTGGACCCCATGGAGGCAATGGTCGACCTGATCATGGCCAGCCGACACCTGGAGATCGCTCAGAAGGCACTCCAGGCGAGCGAAGAGATGGATCGAAACGCCGCACGAAATGGGAGTCCCAAATGAAAGCACTCTACACCGCTGCCACCGGCATGAGCGCCCAGCAGGCCCAGCTCGACAACATCGCAAACAACCTCGCGAACGTGAACACCACTGGCTACAAACGCAGCGCCTTGGCCTTTCAAGATCTGTACTACCAAGAACTGACCGGCGGGGGCGTCCAAGGGGAGGCCCAAGGAATGGTTCAGATGGGCAGCGGTACCAAGGTGGTTGGCAACTACCGCAACCACAGTATGGGTGACTTGGTCACAACAGGTGTAGACACCGATGTGGCCATTCAGGGGGACGGCTTCTTCCGGGTAGTCGATGAGAATGGTCAGGAGTTCTACACGCGCGACGGGTCCCTACAGAGGAACTCCCTCGGGGAGTTGATCACGACCGGCGGCCTGGTGGTGCAGGGTATTTCGCCTCTCTCTATTGATGGTGAGTTGGGTGTTGGCTCGAACGGCGAAGCCATTGAGTACCTACCCGATGGTACCCAGCAGGCTCTTGGCCTTCTGGAGGTCGTGGACTTCGTGAACCCGGCGGGACTGAAATCCGTTGGTGGAAATCTCTACCAAGAGACCCTGACATCCGGCGACCCCCAACTTGTCCAGCTCGGCGCGGGCGCGACTCAGCTGAGTCAGGGTATGCGCGAGGCATCCAACGTGGATGTCGCAGTCGAACTTATCGAGATGATCCAGGCCCAGCGCAGCTTTGAGCTGACCTCCAAGGTCATTCAGGCCAGCGACGAGGCTCTGCAGACAACCGCGAACCTCAAGCGCTGATGATCTGGGTCCTTCTCGCTGCTGCTCAAGCCCCGGAATCCCATCAACGGGTGTCCGAGTCACTGATTGCGTACGCTGGGGAACGCTGTCAGGCCGACTCGGTGTACCTCGATACGCTTGGGCTGGCCTGGAGTGTGGACCCCATGGCGGGCGAGTCGCTTCACTGGAGCGGCGATGCGTGCCGGCAGGACCCCGTGCTGCATCTGTCTGTCTTTTCAGAAGGAAAGTTCTCCGCCCGATATTCGCTGCACCCGGTGCTGCGTGTTGAGCGTTGGGGGCTGGTTGCCACCCACCCCTCGAGTAGAGGGCAGGCGATCCAGACCGAGCCCGCCCTGGTACCGATTTGGCTGGCGGATCCTGGAGACATCCATGGAACGCCCATCGCTACCCGCAACGTGGCAGCTGGGGACGCGGTCACCCGTAACAATGCGGCTTTTGGTGCTGAGCGTCTCGCTGGAGATTCAGTGGTGCTCTCGGTCACGCGAGGCAGCGTCTCATTGGTCACGGATGGTGAACTCATGGCCAACGCTGCGATTGGCGAGCGCGTGCTTGTCAAAAATCTCCAGTCTGGACAGGTCGTCGAAGGCGTCCTGGGCCCGGACGGACGTGTCTCCATTCATTGATTTGAGCCCCCGGGCTCGAGGAGTACCTCATGTCGACCCTGTTCTTGCTGGCCTGGATGGCTCAAGAGGCACCTCCGCAGGAGGAGGCCGAGATACAGAAGGCCAGCGAGGGGGCTGACAGCTCGGTCTCGACGCCGGAGGCAGATTCAGAGTCGGTGGTGGATACTCCTGTAGAGAGTGCTGACGCTGCTGATGCTGCTGATGCTGCTGATGCTGCTGATGCTGCTGATGCTGCTGATGCTGCTGATGCTGATGCTGCTGATGCTGCTGATGCTGCTGATGCTGCTGATGCTGATGCTGTTGAAGGTGCTCAGGCCGCCGAAGGCGTTGACGCTGCGAGCACTGACGCTGAGGCGGTTGTTGTGGAGCCAGAGCCTCCGCGTGCGCCGGACTTTTCCTTGGACCGGGGTAAGACCGGTGCCAGCCTGTATGCTTCGGCGAACAACCGGTGGAATCGCCACCAGGTGGGCAGCTTGGTGACGGTGATGGTGGCGGATGATCTGACCACGAGTGTCACGGCGGATACGATTGCCAATCAGCAATCCGATTCTGAGGCGAAGGTGGGAGCACTGCTCGGAATCACGACCTCCATCTTGGGGAACAACCCGAACATGCTGGAGCTGGACGACGGGGAGATTGGCGTCACGGGTGGAAGCATGAACAACTTCACTGGCAACGGCACCACAAGTCGCCAGAACAACCTCCAGGGCAGCCTGACCTGCACTGTGGTGGAGGTGCAGCCCAACGGAAACCTGGTGCTGGAGGGGCACAAGGTCATCACCGTTAACGGGGAAACACAGGTCCTTGTAGTCCACGGAATCGCCCGTCCAATGGACGTAAAGGGCGACAACACGATCGAGTCCAGATTCCTGGCCGACCCCACTATCCAGGTCACCGGAAATGGGACACTGGACGACAAGCAGCATCCTGGGGGCGGGAATCGTTTGCTCAGTCGTTTTTGGCCATTTTAAGCTAAAAGAATGGAGCTTCCGTCCGATGGCGTGGACGGAGGCAACAGATGTTTGCACTGCTACTCGCCCTGTCCAGCTCGCCCGCACACGGCGCCCGCGTCAAAGACCTGGGCTACCTCTATGGCACCGACGAGGCCAAGCTGGCTGGCATCGGGATCGTGGTCGGACTCAACGGGACTGGAGATTCCATTCGCAGTGAGGGGCCGGTCAATCAGCTGGTCGCGGAGATGCAGGCACTGGGGCGGCCAATCAGCACCTCGGACCTGATGTCCAAGAACATCGCCTTGGTCTATGTACAGGCTGAGCTTCCGGTGGACGCACGGCCTAATACCCGCATGGACATCACGGTCTCGGCGGTTGGGGACTGCAAGTCCCTCCAGAATGGCGTGCTGATGGACACCGAACTCTTCTCGGTGACCGACTCTCAGCAGGCCTATGCTGTCGCCAGCGGTGCGCTCTCCACGGGCAGCATTTCGGCCAGCGGGGCAGGGGACTCGAGCACCCGAAACCACCCCACGGTGGCTCGCAGCCCGCGCGGTGCTCAGGTTGTTCGGCCTCATCCCTTGTATGTAGAGACTCGGGACGCGCTACAAGTGGAATACATTCTGGACAATCCGGACTACACGACCATGAGCCGCCTCAGCGACGCGGTAGAGCGCTCCTTCGGTGCCGGTGTGGCCTACCCGAGAGACTCGCGTAGCCTCTTGCTGGTGATCCCCAAGGCCTATGAGGGCGAGTTCGTCAGCTTCATGGCGCGTCTGGAGCAGGTCGATGTACTGGTGGACTCGGTGGCCCGGGTGGTCATCAACGAGCGCACTGGGACCGTGGTTGTCGGTGGCAACGTGAGTATCCAGTCGGTCGCCATTGCCCATGGCAACCTGCTCATCGAGGTGAGCGCGGACAACCAGGTCGCCGAGGGAGCTGACATGTATGTGGGGGAGGCGCCTACTCCGGTGGTGGTGCAGAACACTGAGATCCGCGTCACCGAGGAGGGCGGTCAGCTCTCCGTGGTCCAGGGCGGAACCATCGAGGATCTGGTGGATGCCTTGAACGCGATGGGTATGAAGCCTCGAGACTTGGTCACCATCCTGCAAGCCATCGACGCGGCTGGCGCCCTGGATGGGGAGCTGGTGATCCAGTGAGTATCGGAAAGCTGGACGGTTTGACCGGTTCCACGTTGGACCGCAGCAAGAGCCCCAAGCGGGTTCTGCAAGAGCAGTTTGCTCGGGTCATGGTGCAAGAGCTGCGGGCCAGCCTGCCGGAAGAAGCCATGGGTGGTCCCTTTGGGGATGCGTTCGGTAGCGTCTTTGACGACGCAATGGCCAAGGCCATCGTTGATGGAGGCGGCATGGAAATCAACTGGGGCGTCCAGGACAGCCAGCGCATGGCCAACCCGCTTCCCGATGGGGCTCGCATCAGCAGCGCCTTTGGTATGCGAGACCATCCCATGCACGGGGACAGGCGCATGCACAATGGCGTGGACTTAGCAGCCCCTCGGGGAAGTGAGATTGGAGCAGTGCGGGCAGGAAAAGTGCTTCGGGTAAAGCGCAGCGAGCAAGGCTATGGCAACCAGGTCATGGTGGATCACGGCGAGGGTCTGGTCAGCCGCTACGCTCATTGCCAGGACATATTTGTGAAGGTTGGCGACCAGCTGGA
>CAJQPC010000216.1 GCA_905480105.1 uncultured bacterium
CCGAAGTGATCGTTCGTCGATGGCTCGACGCGATCGAAGCACGCGACATCGATGCAGTACTGGAGACCTTCTCGCCCGAGGGGCGTTGGCAGAACGTACCGAGCCCACCAGCGGTCGGGCGCGAATCAATCAGAGCCATGCTTGCGCCGATCATGCAACGAAGCGAACGGGTGGTGTGGGACATCGTGACCGAGTCCTACAGCGATGAGCGAGCATGGCTCGAACGGGTTGACCGATTCACCATCGCCGGCATCGAATACGCCGTGCGCTGCAACGGTGTACTCGAATTTGACACCGAGGCTGGACTGATCACCGAACTCCGCGACTACGTCGACCTTGCCGAATGGCGCGCCCGGCTTCCTCCGGGGTAGTTGTTGATAGCCGGGACCGTAGAGGCTTTGGCTCGAACAGCATTTCGGCGACGAACGAGCCGAAAGGCGGACTACCCGTAGGCCCGATCCCAGGTCAGGATCTCTTCGGCCCATTTGCCGATTTTCCAATCCTTGATGTGGCCATGCTCTGGCCAAGGAGCCGACAGGTCGACCCGTTCGCCCCGGCTGATGACCTCGCTCAGCCGAGACTTGTCGTTGAGCATCGTGATGTCGGTGGTCGGATCACCGTCGACGACGAGCACATCGGCCAGCTTGCCGACCTCGATCGTGCCTAAGTCTTCTTCCATGCGCATCGTCCACGCACCATTCTTGGTTGCGGTCGTGATCGCTTCGAGTTCGGTGAGTCCGAGTTCCTCGACGAAAACCTGCATCTCTCGGCCATGCCAGTGGCCATACGGGGTGAGTGCGAAACCACTCTCAGATCCGGAGATGATGCGAACACCTTCGTCATACGCCTTGCGCATCATTTTCGCGGTGGCCTGGATTTCGTTTCGGAAGACATCTTCCATGCCTGGCGTGGCCCCCACGCTTGCTCCAAAATCAGCCAGGTTGGCCAAAAAGGTGAACGTCGGGCAGATTGACGCACCATTGTCGATGACTGCCTGCAAGCCATCGTCGTCGATGAACGATGCATGCAGGATCAGATCGACCCCGGCCTCGGCACAGATCGTGGTGCTTTCAGGGCTTCGACAATGTGCCATGACCGGGACGCCCAACTCATGCGCGGTCTCACACGCCGCTTTCATCTCATTGCGATTCCACACCATGAGTTCGCCCGGGCGCCCCGGGATCGAACCGGTCGCATGGATCTTGATCCAGTCGGCGCCGAACTTGATGTGGCGGCGGGTCCAAAGGATGACCTCGTCGACCGAATTCACCACCTGGGCGTAGCCGACCGTGCCCTCGTCGGGGATCAGACGTCCGGCCGTACCGCCGACAGCAGTCATCAGCGCTTGCACGCCCGTCTTCATTCGAGGGCCGCTGATCACGCCGGCTTCGATCGCTTCGCGGATCGAAGGTCCAACGCCATGCGCTGTGTCAGGGTCGACGAATGAGGTCACGCCGGCCCGCAGGATCTTCTGCAGATTCTGGGAGGTCGTGAGGGTGACCATGGTCGGATCACGATGGAAAAAGAGCTCGTCGTTGGACTGCACGTCGTCGAAGGTGCAATGCAGATGACTATCGATCAGCCCCGGCATCACGGTCTGGCCAGCGACATCGAGCGTGGTCGTCGTGGCGGCGGCGTGCGCGACAGCGTCGGCTCCGAGCGCAGCAATGCGACCGTCCACCAGTAGGACTGCGGTATCGGGTGATGCGGCGGCACCGGTGCCATCGATCACGGACCCGCCAAGAAGCAACAGATCATCTGCCATGGCTCAAGGCTACGCCACATGGCCTGCTGTTACCTAAGGTGGTGACATGGGTTACCGCATAGAAGTCGTTATCGACGACTGCATGAGTTCGGGGAAGTGCGTCGGCGACTATCCGCAGACGTTCGACTTCGACGACGAAGAGTTGGCAACATTGATCGAAGACGGCGAGGTCATGTCCGACGACGACATGATTCGCGCCGCCCGCAATTGCCCCAGTCGAGCCTTGCTGGTCTTCGATGCCAGCGGAACTCCGATTCCAACGTGACCAACTCGATTATTGTGACCGGTGCCGGGGCAGGTATCGGCGAGTCGATCGCGCGCATCGCCGCCGATCGCGGCTATCTGGTTGGCGTGCTCGACATCGACGGGGACGCCGCTCGCCAAGTGGCCGAGTCGATTCCGGGTGCTGTCGCGCTCGAGGCGGCAGTGAACGACCCTGCACAGGTCGACGCAGCACTCGACATCTTCGGCACACCCGACGTTCTTGTCAACAACGCCGGCATCGTCCGGTTCGGCCCACTTCTTGATCAGACCGTCGACGATTGGCGGGCAGTGGTGGATGTCAATCTCACCGGGATGTTTGTCTGCTCAACCGCATGCGCTCGCCGAATGGCCGGGGCCGGTGGCGGCTCGATTGTCTCCATCACGTCGATCAATGGCATCGCACCTGGCCCCAACGCCGGTGCGTACGGGGCCACCAAGGCCGCCATCAATATGTTGAGCCAACAGATGTCGATCGAGTGGGGCCCCATGGGAGTGCGGGTGAACACCGTTGCACCGGGCCTCATCGATGGGGGCATGTCCGCTCCGATCTTTGCCGACCCTGCGTTCCGACGCCGCCGCACACAAAAGGTACCGAGCGGGCGTC
>CAJQPC010000217.1 GCA_905480105.1 uncultured bacterium
GCCAAGTCTCCAAAGTAGGGCTTGCCGGCTGGGGTTTTGCCCAGGGCCATGGGCAACAGCCAGTCGTTGTCCCGGAACTCCTTGCTGGCAAGCATGTCCCGGTACCACACTGTCTGGCGACTCTTGTTCGGAATCTCGATGCCGACCACACCCTTGCCAGGGATAGGTGCCACGATCCGCACACGCAGCGCACGCATGGCCATCGCAATGTCGTCGCTCAAACCCGCGATGCGGGAGACCTTGATGCCCGGCGCAGGCAAGTACTCAAAGATGGTGATGACCGGGCCTGGCCGAATGGCCACGACCTCGCCTTTGATGTTGAAATCCGCGAGTTTCTCGGTCAGGGCCCGGGCCTGCTCCTTGAGCGCCCCCTCATCCAAGACCCCTACGCTGCGGTCATGCTGGTCCAAGATGCTCAGTGGGGGCAGCTCATAGACGACCTCGACCTCATCAGGACGCTGAATCACCACTCCGCCGTCGTCGTTGCCGCCGGACATCAGGTTGCCTGCCTCGATCTTCGGCCCCAACTCCGGAGCCCCAGTCGCTGGACGGCCCGCTGCGGTTCCCTTGGTTCGAGGGGCACGGCGCTGCGCTTCGCGCTTGGACTGCCCCGGGGCCTCCGAAAGGATGTTTTTCTCGTAGTCTTCATCCACAACTGGCGGGACTGCGGGCTCTGGAGTCAAGAAGCGAGGCTCCGGCAGGTCCTGGGCCGCAAGGGGCGCTGGGCGGTGCACAGGCTCTCGGTAAACGCTCCCGTCGCCCATTGCACGCTCGCCGACATAGGGCGCGGGTGTGGGTCTGGGAGTGGCGTCACCGCGGGGGGCGGTATCTGCTCGCGGAATATCGTAGACGCTCGGCGCAATGCCTTGCTCCCGCGCCTGGGTGCGGGGGCCACGGACCTGGTTCCGCTCACCCGTAGCTCGCACTGCCTCAAAGTCATCTTCGAGGTCAGCGATACGGGAAGGTGTCAGAGCCGTGTTTCCAAGCCCAGTAGGCTCGTACTCAACCTCAACCACCTGACGAGAGGCCACCTGAGTGGCCACCGCCGCATCCATGGGGGCGTTGGCATCAAACCGTACACCCGTCAGCCCACCCTCTACGGTGACCACGGGCTCTGGCCTACCTGGGGCTCCGGCGCGACCACCGATCGGAATCTCAAGGGGCGCCATTTCAGGGGGCCGTGCGCCGACCCTGCTGGCTGGTGGAGCCTCGTGTACGGAGCGCTCCTCCCGCTCCTCGCTACCGCGCGGCATCTTCACCTTGGAAAGTTCGGGGCCTTCTTCCCAGCCCTCCACCAGCGGCTCCGGCCGGTCAAAAGCTCTGGCACCCCATTCTCGGGCACGCATGAAGGTACCCCTGGCCAGCTCAGCAGCACCAGCAGCACCTTGGCGCACCACAGGGGCCTGGCCCTCGACGACCTTCACGCCCTTACCGGCGATGGCCTCCCAATTGATCCCAAAGGCCAGGGTCGCGGCTGCCAAGAGCAGCGCCAGGACCAGGACATAGCTCCCCACAGTCCCCACGTGGTCCAACAACCAGCCCGCACTCACTTGACCGATCCAGCCGCCTTTTGGGAACCATCCAGCGTCCTCGCCTGTGGTCAGCAAGCCAAGGAAGCTGGAGAACCACCACACGCCAAGGGCGCCGACACCCAGCTTTCCGTAATTGGCGCTGGGCTTCCTCAAAAAGCGCAGCAGCAGCCAGACCTGGGCCAAGACGATGGACCAGGCGCTCAGACCGATACCCTGGTAAAGAAGGTCGGCGAGCATGGCACCCCACCGCCCACACCAGTTCGAGACCTCAGAGGTGCTGGAGCGGTGGAAGAAACTGGGGTCCGTTGCCGCATACGAAGCCAAAGCGAGAACCCCAAAACCCGACAGCGCGGCGCTGATCAGGTAACGCACACCCCGCCGAGCTACCGGAGAGATTGTGGGCGGCGCACGGGACGCGCCCTTTTTGGGAGCTTTCGCTCGCGTGCGAGCGCTCCGCTTTGCTGGTGGCTTTTGGGGGCTTGCGCTCGTCTTGGTCTTGGCCACGTGTTGTCCCATTGCTCCGGATGTCCGAGAGTAGCGCAAAAGTCTTGACACGTCATCCAAAACCCTCTTGTCATACCTGAGCATCTCCGTAGCACGCCTCCTGTCACTTGACAGGCGACACCAATGGTGTCACTTTGTCGTGTGAAGACCCCTGTCCTAGTCATCGGCGGAGCCGGATACATCGGCTCCCACACTGCCTTTCTGCTCAAACAGGCAGGCTACCCTGTCGTGGTGTACGACAACCTGAGCACAGGGCACATCCAGGCCGTCGAGGCACTCGACCTACCCCTTGAGCGCGGTGACATTCGTGACCGCGAACGCTTGGGTGCAGTGCTCGACAAGCACAAGATCGGCGCAGTGATGCACTTTGCGGCCCTGGCCTTGGTCGGCGAGTCCACTCGCTTTCCAGCCCGCTACTTCGACGTGAACGTTGGGGGAACCGCCACCCTTGCCCAAGAAATGTGTGCCCGCGGCATCGCCCCGTTGGTCTTTTCGTCCACCTGTGCCGTGTACGGCGCTCCCGAGACACTGCCCGTCACAGAGGCCAATGCCAAGGCCCCAGAGAGCCCATACGGCCATTCCAAATGGATGGCGGAGCAAATCTTAGCGTCCTGCTCCTCTGAGGGGCTGCGTGCAGCCAGGCTTCGTTACTTCAACGCAGCCGGAGCCCACCCCGAAGGCCTGCTCGGGGAGAGCCACCGCCCTGAAACCCACCTCATTCCACTTGTCATACAAGCGGCGCTGGGTCAGCGCCCTCCTCTCCAAGTCTACGGCCGAGACTACCCGACCCCGGACGGCACCTGCGTGCGGGACTACATCCACGTCATGGACCTGGCCCGGGCTCACCTGGCCGCCTTAGAGTATCTGTTGGCCGGCGGCGCCGGTGATGCCTGGAACATAGGAACGGGGCACGGAACTTCTGTGCTGGAGATCATTCGAGCAGTTGAAGCCGTCACCGGCCGCACGGTTCCTCGTGAGGATGCACCTCGGCGTGATGGAGACCCAGCTCGAATCTGGGCCCATCCCAGCGCTGCCCAGGCCGCCTTAGGATGGACGCCCCAGTGGACCGACCTGGAGGACATTGTGCGCACGGCTTGGCAGTGGGCTCAGGCGCCTAAATACTGAGACTTGGCAGGGGAAAGACCAAGGTCGCGGTCGAGTAAGCCCTGTAGCCAGATCAGCAACGCCCTCCCGTAGACACGGGAAGGCGTTGTATGCGACGGCGTGACCGACTCAGTATGTCAGCTTCAGCCCGAGCTGAAACCCGATATCGTCGTATTCGATGCTTGCGAGAGCCGGCGAATCCGCAGACACCCGACGGCGCCAAGTGCTGCCTCCATCCAGGCTCAACCAGTCGGTTGCGTCGTAAGACAATCCGGCGGTGGTCGAGAGTACGTGGTCGTTGCGAACCACCTCTCCGTTGTAAGCCTCGAGCCGGTAGTTCCCCTCCAAACGCAAGTCCCACCGACGAGCTAATGCGCCGTTGTAGCGAGCAAAACCGCTGTTGTAGGTCACGTAGTTGGTGAACCAGCTGTCCTGAAAGTCTCGCTTATAGCCAGCCGAGAAGGACTGCCCATTGACTGGGGTCCAAGTCACGGAACCGTAGGCCAGCAATCCTGCTATGCCCTTGAGGTCCTTGCCCCAGCCCTCGGAGGGGTCGAGCTCGTCTCCCCAAACATTGCTGCTAATGGCATCTGCGTAGTCCAGAACAGACTGCTCATCGTAGGTGGTCTGTCCGTAGCCCAACACTGCATTGACCACGACCTTGTTGGTCACGCGGCCCTTGATGCCTGCGCTTGCACGCCAGCCCCAACCATCCGGCATGGCCAAGCCATTGCCAGTGTTCTCATTGAGTTGTTCGTCCCCAGCCGTGGTAACCACGTTCCGTTCCCAATCGAACTTCTCGACCTGGCCATCCAAGACCAAAGCGGTACGGGGAAAGAACTCCCACTGCGAGCGCAGCGCGCCTCCGTAGCCCAGCTTGTTATTCACACGACTGCCGCTGACCAGCTCGGAGCTGCCCTCATTGCCGTCGTACTGGTCGTAGAGGAAAAAACCGCCCAAGTCGAAAGAGAGGGCGTTTCCGGGGGAGAGCACGATGTACCCACCCGTGTCGTTTCGGGTACGGGTGATCAGGGCATCGTCAGCGAACTGAGACTCGATGGGCCGGTTGGAAACTGCCATGCTTTCTTCTAAGCGGAGCCCGACCAAGCCATTTGGGAGAATGTGAAGATTCCCCGCAACGTCAAAGTTATTGAACTGATCCAGGTTTGCAACGTTGTAATTGCTGTCCTGGGAGTTCGAGCTCGCGAAGAACTTGCGCACGCCGTAGCTTGCACCCAACTCCAAGCTGACCTCGTTCGTCAGCAAGCTGAGGCTTAGGCCTGGGGTAGCAACAAATGCAGACCCTCGGACCGTCCCTTCCTCGCCCGAAGCGGGGAACAAGGGATTCTCCTCTAAATAGAGGTTTGACCTCCACTCATACCCAAGCTTTAGGCTCGGCACGACCTCGGCCGACCCAACCTTCAAGTGGTCTCCAGCTTCCGCGAACGCGGCGCCCGGGGACAAGCCGACGCTGACCAAGGCCACAAATAGTGCGCCCTTCATTGGCCGACTGTAGCCGAATGCTCCCATCGATCTTGCCTCTGCCTGGATTGACTGCGCGTGAAGGTATTCAGTGCGCTGACCACCTTCACACCTTCGAGGACATCGCGCAACCCCACGCGTTGTCACTCACCTGAATCTACCCTACTCGAAAGGGCTCGTGCTCGGAGGTTCATCACCAACGCCGAAATTTCCATCGTCGATCGATTCGGTGTCGGTAACGGTTTCAGCAAGGGCTTCGTTCGAGACGTCCACGCTGACATCGCCCGGTGCGGTCCCGTCATCACGGGTGCAGGCCTCGGCCTCAGCGCGGAACTGTCGGACCTTTCCCTGGGCAACAGCCAGCTTACGGAACTCTTGCTCCGCACGCTCGTTCTCGCCTGCTGCAAGGGCATCCTGCATGCTTGCCTTGGCCGACCCAGAGACCTGAGCCAGTGCTGCGATAGCGGAGAGCTTCTTGTTCAGGCACTGGACCTGGTACACATCACTCTCCTTCTCGGCAGCGACCAACATCTTTTGGACGTCCTGCCTTGCATCCTCCATCTCGGAGACTGCACTGTTGGCGAACGACACCATCTCACTCGCAGAAGCAGTAGTTGACTGCTCCAAGTTGCCGGCGGTGCCCACTTCTTGAGCTACCGCAACGGAAGAGGAGGACAAAATTCCCACAAGGGAAAATGCGAATGCGAACCGGCTAATTCGAGTCATGGTTGACCCTCCACTAATAAACTAACTGAGCCTGTATCGTAGAGGCTGACCTTTGGAGTGTCAACCTATAGGGGACAGATCCCTACATACATAATCGGAACTGAGAAACCACAGCCTAAGGCCATCAGAGCGAAAAGAGGTGGCCCAAAAGCCACCTCTCCTAACTCCTAAGCAATCCCACCTTAGTTGGAGGGGCTCAGGACGAATGGGTAAACGATGTCGCCCTGGATTTCCTCGGGAAATTTCCACTTGCGAACCTTGCCAACGATGCATTTTGCCAGCGGGTCCGAACCAGTACTGTTCCCAAAGACCGAGGCACTCGCAACGCGGCCCTTGTTTACCGTGAACTGCACTTCGACGCGCCCACTGAGGCTTGGATCACTCTTAAGTTGCGCCTCGTAGCAATACTTGACCTGACCGCTGTACTTTCGAACGACCTTTTGGACAGAGGCCGTATCACCCTCTTCCAGCATCGCGTCGGCCTGACCAAGCTGCACTCCACCCTTAACGACTGTCGCCGGACCTGAGCCCACTCCCGCCTCTCCGGTGGAGCCGCCCTTGAGATCCCCAATTCCTGCGGTGGTGCGAGGGCCTCCGCCAGATCCTTCCTTGGCCTTCAAGCCAGCCTCGGTGGCCACATCCACGCCAGTCACCGATGCCAAAGCGGCATCTAAGTCCTGACCTGCGAAGTCGTCGCTGCCAAACAAGTCCTGAACCTTACCTTCGCTACCCGACTCCCCTCGGGTGCCGATGATCGCTGCCAGAAGCGGGTTGTTGGCGACCTCGGCCTGGGCCTTGGCACGTCGCGCCTCCGCTGCCGCTTCCTTCTCAGCCGGTGTAGGCGCCGCCTTCTTTTCCGCGACTTCTACGTCCTCGGATTTCGCAGCGTCGTCCCGCTCGATCTTTTCCCCTTCTGCATCGGGGTCAACCAGAGGTTCGACCTCCTCCGGCGGTGTGTCCTCGGGAGCCTCCATGATGATGTCGGTGAACCGATCGGGAATCTCTTCGATGGCCACCCGCTCAACGGGCTCAGCGTTGTAGACATAAATCATCAAAACGGTCGCAAGGGCGGCGAACAATCCCAAAAATCCGTAGAAGACGGGATCGTCTTCTTCGATCAACTTGGGACGGAAGTCCATCTTCGCGCCCGCGCGCATCGGCTCTGGAGGCGGCGGAACAAACTGGAATAGGATGGTCACACCACCCACGCTCACCTTGCCGCGGTTGCCCTCCGAAACAGGGAGGACAAAGTCCGTTCCCTTTCGAACCGCGTCGCCACGCTGCTTGAGTTGCTCCAGCGGTACGATCGCGTTCTTATACGAGATCTTCCCTTCCATACCGTCCGTAAAGTGGAGGATGTAACCGCCACCTTTCTTAGGCTGGAAGAGCTGAAACCGCTTGGGCAGTGAGGTCGGTGGGAACACAAAGAGATTTTTGGTGGACTCGCCAACCGTTACCTCCTCGCCCGCCTTGATCAGCCGCTCTTGGACAATCTTGCCATCCTGAACAACACCGATCCGAAGGACCTTTTGCTGTAGGCTCTGTCGCTTCGCCTTGGCCATTTCCTAACGTCCCCTGTGAGTGCTGCACGAGAGCTGAACCAGCTCTCTTCCCTCAGACCGCTTGTTCCCGTTTGGGTTCACAAAAAGCTCCTTGGACTATGGCAACGATAGTGTAGCAGGTGGAAAGTGGACTGGCCGGACGGTGAGAGTCTTCCGTACGTGCCGTATAGCTATGATCGGCGAAAGACGCTGCGCGCTTGACACCAAATCCTGGATCCGAAAAGGCGACGTTGGTACAAAACCAACCCCGCCCTTTCGTCGCCAAAGGGGCCCGCAAGCGGAACCTACTCGGTCTTGTAGACCACGAACTTGAACTCACTGAACTGTGCCTGACCAGCCGTGTACATCACTTCACGAATGACGCTGAAGGGCAGGTTTTGGTCACACTGCAGCAAGATGCGGCCCTTAAAGGCGTGCTGCTCGCTACCGGATGCCTCTCCCAAAGCCTTGGCCTGCTCGGCCTTGTCCAGAAGACGGTCATACAGGTCAGTTATCATCTGACCCTTCTTCTCGTCCTCGGGAACCGCGATCAACATCTCACCCGGATTTTCCTCGTCCTGCACCGTGGTGAGGCCAAGAACAGGGACGCCGTCCACCAAGATTTCGGTCTTCGAAACCATGAGTTGAACAGCCAACTCCGGAGCCTTTGCCGCCGAAGAAGTCGGCAACTGCATGTCCTCCGAAGGGGTGACCGTCACCTCTGTAGAGGCGTAGCTCTTCAACAGGAACACCAGGATGATGGTCATCATGTCCATCATCGAAGTGATGGCCAGCTCTTCACGCTTTTGAACGCGCTTCTTTTTCTTGAGTGCCATGTTGGGCTCCTACTGCGCGCCGCCGGCGATGACCACGAATGGAAAGAGTTCCCGGGAAGAGTCATCCTCTCCCTTTTGGCTCTTGTCTTCGCGGGTCGAATCCATGGTGCGGACGATGACTTCGTACTGAATACGGCCTTCGGGCACTAGGATGACGTTTTGGTCGTCAGGATACTCGTCCTTGATCAGGCTGAGCATGCGAGTGAGTTCCTCAAAGTCGTAAGACTCTGCAGAAGTGCAAGGCCGCTCGGCACAAGGAATGGTGGGCTCAGGTTCGCCCTCGCCTTCCTCGCCTTCGGCTCCTTCTTCCTCTGATTCGCCCGTGACCACACCGTTGTCGCCCAGGATCGTGAAACCCTGATCGGTCAAAGCGACCGACAGCATCAACGGCGGCTCATCTGGCTCCTCCTGAACCTCCTGCGGCGGGCCAATGGCCGGCAACGTAGAGTCGATGACTGCGAGTGTTACAAACTGCGCAGACATCAATAGGAATGGAATCAGAATGGTGACCAGGTTCATGATCGGGACCAAGTCCAGAGGTGTTTCCTCTGTGGTCCGACGCCCCTTTCCAGCCATCTGGGAGTCTCCAGCTTAGGTGGCCTCGGCCGAAGCCGAGGGTGCTGGGCTTGTCTCAGAGTGAGACGAGCCCATCGAAGTTGAGCGAATCAGCTCAGGCGCCTGCGGCGTCTTTCTGATCCAAAGTTCCACGACGGCGAGCTGCAAGCAGGTTCACAGTCTTCAGGGCGTACTGATCCACGTCATCCATGATCTTGGTCGTACGGTCCACAATAATGGAACTGAAGAGCAAGGTAGGAATCGCGACGACCAGACCAGACATGGTCGTGAACATCGCGGTGGAGATACCAGCGGCCAGCATGGTTCCCTTGGTCTCGGCGGATGCGTGAGCAACTGCTTCAAAGGCCAAGATGAGACCCTGGATGGTGCCGAGCAGTCCGGTCAATGTGGCGACATTCGCCAACATGGCCAGGTAGCCCGTGCGCTTGCTGAGCTGAGGGAAGACCTCGAGTACGGCTTCCTCCACTGCGTTCTGAATCTCAGTGTCACTACGGTTGGCACGCGTCAGACCGCTCTTCAGCACGCGAGGCAGGGCAGCATTTGGCTCCGCATTGCAAAGCTTGATTGCGCGGTCAATGTTGTTCGCCATGATCAGCTTTTGGATCTGGGCAAAGAACGCGGTTCCGTTGATGTTCGCGCGGAACAAAATGTAGTAGAAGCGCTCGGCAGAGATGGCGAGAGCAAAAACAGCGATTCCGAGGAGCGGCCACATGAAGGGGCCGCCCTTCTGCATGGCGTCTACGAGCCAGTTCATGAGGAATCAATCTCCGTGAAGGGGTATGTTGGGAGGTAGGCCCGGGTTGGGCCGGTGTCCTGTGCTAGCCGAAAGGCTCTCTCGAGGAGAGAGGTGTTTCAGGACTCACGCAATCTACAACAGTGGGTCGGTTCTTTCACGTATGGAATGTGAAGAGAAGGTCAGCCCATCGTTGAGGGAGTCCAAATTCGGCCTTTCCAGGGCACCTGAACCACATGACAGCGCCGTTTGGAGATGGTTTGTCTAGAGACTGCAAGGCTCCTCGGTTCTTTCTGAACGCCGTTTTTTTTTTATTCTCAACAGTGCATAAGATCCAGACGGCGCGCCCAGAGGCAGAAGACCCGGTCGCAAGGACCGGGTCTTCTGCCTCTGGGCGCGTTGGCGCCCTAAAACGGCCGCTTCTCAACCGACTCAATGATCTTTGGCACAAAGCTCTCTTCGAGTTCCAGGTCGTAGTCGCTATTCAGATTCTGACGGGTCACGAAGATCTGAACGGAGGGCAGCTGCACTTCTCCAACAATTTCCTCGGCCTCGAACATCGTCACTCGGCTCTGAGCCATAGCTGAGCTAGCAGCTATCCCCGAGACGAGCAGCGCTACGGCAGCGCCGGCCATGGTCTTCTTTAGTGCCTTGCTACGCATCACTGGGTGCCTCCCCAAGGGTTGGACGATTCTTCTTCGGAACCCTCAGGCTCAGCTGGAGATTCCGGGGCGGGCTCCGGCTCAGCGATTGGCGCCGGAGTAGAAGTCGGCTCAGCTGCCGGAGTTGGCTCAGCCGCCGGAGCTGGCTCGGCCGCCGGAGCTGGATCGCCCGCCGGCTGGTCCCCGGTCGGCGGAGCAGCAACAGGCTCGGGAGACGCCTGCGAAGCAGCCTCGTTGCTGGCTTTGGCTTCCTGCTCCTTCTTGCGTTCATCCATCTTCTTGCGGCGCTCTTCCAGGCGCCGAACCTTCTCCTGCTCCTTGAGGGTCGCCTCGATGTAGCCATCGGCCAAAGCGGCGTCCCCGCCCGAGGATTTGTAGAGCTCGTACTCTTCCACAGCCAAGTCGTAGTTCTTGAGGTAGTCCCCGTAGAGAATACCCAAGTTCAGGTGCGGAGCTGGTCCGGGCTCCAGCGTGAGAGCCTTCTGATAGGACTTGGCCGAATCCTCAAAACGACCCACTCCTCGGTATGCAATACCCAGGTTGAAATAGATGGCGGGGTCCTTGTCGTTGATCTCCAGCGCCTTCTCCAGAAGCGGCACAGTGTCACCGAAGTTCCGATTGTCCAAGTAGTAGTCGGACAGCCAGATTCGCGCGGCGACCAGGTTTGGATCCAGGTCGAGGGCCTTGAGGTAGTTGTCTCGAGCCGAGGCCGGCTTGTCTTGCATTTGATAAATGCGGCCGAGCACCAGGTAGAGCTTGGAGTCATCCCCACCCTTCACCGTTGTCAACGCCTTCTGCACAATGAAGTTGGCCAGGTCGAGCCGGTCCATATCGATGTAAACCAAGCCCAAAACGGCGTAGACGCTCTTGGCATTGGAGTCGATTCGCAGAGCATCCTTCGCCGCGGCTTCGGCTTCTTGGAGCCGTCCCTGGGAACGGAGTGAGGCGACCAGACCGGCCCAGATGTCCATGTCGTTCTCAGGAGCCTTGACCAAGCCCTGACGGTAGCGCTGCTCTGCAGCTTTGTAGCCCTTCTGGGTAAGCTCCCGCATCTCCATTGCACCCAGGTTCACGTAGGCGGGACCGTAGGTCTCGTCCGCTGCCAGAGCGCTCTGATAGGACTTTTGAGCGCGAACGGGGTCCCTTAGGAATTCATAGGCTAAACCCAGGTTGAACCACGCAGTGGCGTTGTCGCGGTCCTTCCCGACGACCTGCTCGAGAATGCCGGCAGCCTGAGCCGCATTGCTTGGGTTGGTCAACAGAGCGACCGCCTCGTTCACCTGCTCACGCTGCTCGTCTGAAGCTGAGAGCTTCGGTCCAGCGGCAGGGATCTCCACAACACCCCAGTCCACGGGCGTCTCAGTGGACTGAGTGGCCTCGACCTGCGTGACTGCAGGCTCCACTGGAACCTGCTTGGGACAGGCGAGGAAGAGAACAAGGGAAAAGACCATCACTGGGCACCTTCCGCTTCGTCCGCGGTGGGCTCGGGTTCAGCTTGCTCGATCGGCCTGTCCACTGAGGGCATCACAGAAGCGTCGGCTTGGCCACGAAGCTCCGCCTTCTCCAGTGGGTACTGGGAGGGATTGATGTCATTCAGGGCCAGGATGGACTTGTCTATCCAGACCGAGGAGCGCTTCTCATTGGTGGACTTGGCCAAGTTGGCCTCGAAACGGGCAATGGCCTTTTCCTCAAGAGGGATGGCCAAGTCGCTCAGTGCGCTCTCCCACTGGGTCTCCAGATCCCACAAGAAATCCTCGTCCCCCTGCGCCAGCGCAGCCAGGTCCGTAGGCATGGGCGCGTTGTAGAGATACTCCGCCATGCGGATGTAGCTCTTGCCCCAGATATAGATGGCCGCCGAGCTGTACTCAAAATCGGCGTAGCGTTCGATGATTTTTAGCGCTTCCTGCTCGATGAGCACGTACTCATCGAGCTTCGAGCCCTCGTCCAGGAGGAAGGCCTTGAGGGTCTTCGAGTCCTGCTTACGCGGGTAGTCATCATCAGCAAAGTCGATGTAGAGAGCGTCAAGCTTCCGGAATGCGGCCTCTGCGGCACGGTTGGCGGCGATGCTGCCAGCCTGAACCTTCCCAGCCGAAGCCAATTCGTTGTAGGACTCAGTCAAGTCGGCCCAAGCCTGCTCTTCCTTCCGCGAATCGCCAGCGCGCTGGTAAAATTGAATCAACCAGTACTGCGCGTCGATGACGTGGTTGGGACTGGGGTCGTCGTTCTTGGAAGCCCACTTCAAATAGTCCAGGTAGGCTGCTCGGCCTTCCTTTTCGCCAACCTTTTCCCATTCCTCGTTGGCCGACCAGCGAACCTGCTCAGCGTCGATAGCATCGGGAAACTGCTTGGCGTACCGCGTGAAGTTCTCAGCCGCGCCGCGGTGGTCTCCCTGACCGATGCGAAGAAAGCCCGCCATGTACAGAGCAGCGGAGGCGTTGGGATCAGCCTTGCCACCATTCTTTCGGGCGTAGCTGCTGTCTGGGCCGAAGTACTTGTACAGGTTCTCGTAGTAAGTAACGGCCTTGTCCAATTCCAAGATGCCCGCGTAGTTCGTGGCAACTCTGTAGTAAAGACCCGCCGAGTTCTCATCCGAGGGGTACTCGTTAATGAAGGTTTCGAAGAGCTCGTTGGCCCTGTCTGCCTTGCCGCCCTTCTCGAAACTCGAAGCTGCCGAGAGAAGGCTCTCCTTCTTGTACTCGTCGTACTCCGCGCGGTAGGCCTCAAAGGCCTCGGCTGCAGCCAAGTAGTCCCCGGCATCGTAGAGACGCTGGGCAAGCTTGTAGGCCGCGCCAGCCTGGAGGTCCTTCCACTCATCAGGGGTACCGACCGTCTCACCGCACTGCATCGGAATGTAGGTGCGCGTCAGCTCCAACACCTTCTCAAGGTTGCCTTCGGCAACATAGGTGTTGATCATCATCGTTTGGGCGTACGACCCCTCGTCGGTCTCGCAGTAAGAGTCAATGATGTGCTGCAAGCGCGGACGGGCCTGGTCGTAGTCGCCGTGCTCAAAGAAGATCTGAGCGGGAATGTAGGCTGCGGCCGACTCATCCCCGCTTGCGGCGTCCTTGAAGCCCTGGTCCACGAAGACGTATTCACGGAGGGCGTCAGCCGCCTCAATGAACTCCCTGTGTAGATCGCCCAGTGCGTAGATCTGACGCTCGTCACCCGCATCAGTGGTTTTCGTCGAGGCCACCACGGCATCCTGCGGCAGTGCATCCACCTTCCCAAAGGCCTCTTCTAGCTGGAAGTAGCGGGTCTTAAATAGCTGGTACTGAGAGCCATCCATAAAGGGATGGCCACCAGCCTTAAGCAGCTGTAAATACTGCTCCTCGGCCTCGTCAAAACGCTCGGAGGCATAGAGCGTGTCCGCCAGGTACCACTGAGCCTCGTAGTAGTTGTCCGCGAAGGGAAACTTCTGGAGGTAGTTGCGGTAGCCATCTGCCGCGCGAGAGTAGTCTTCGATGCTGTCGGAGCGCTGGGCGCGGAGGTGGTACTCCACGGCCACATTCAGCAGGGACTCCTCGATGTAGCGACGAGCAGTCGACTGAGCGTCGGGATTGTTCCGGTTCGCTTCCCACCAGACACTGTCTTCTGCGTAGCGCTCTGTGAGCAGCGCCAGGGCCTGAGCCTGTGCATCTGGGTCTGGAATCGGCAGGTTCAGATACAAGCGCGCGACTTCCCACTGATAGGTGGGATTGTCCGGATCATTCGGCCAGGTGCTCTGAATGGTTTCATAGGTCAGGATGGCTTCTTCGTACCGAGCTTGCTCAACCAGGACCTCGGCCAGCGACTTGTACACGTCCGGCTCGTACTGCCGGGCACCCACATTCTTGAACCAGGCCGTGGCGACCTGAACCGGGGTGACCTGGGACTGGGGCAAACCAATAGAGGTGAAGAGCGCGCTCACCTGCTCCAGATCCTTCCCACCGTACGACCGCCAATCGGGGTCCTCTAAGGTGAGGGACTTGTCGGCCAAGTCGGAGAAGGTGATGGCCGCGTAGTCTACCGCCTCTGGGCGCAGTGGTGATTCACGACCGCTCTCAGCGAACTGAACGTCCGAGTAGTCCAGCAGTTCGGTGAAGAGCCCGAGCGTCTTCATGTAATTGCTGAGCTTGTAGTGCGACCAGGCCAGCATGTAGACGCCCTCGTCATAGCGCTGGTTCTCGGGGGGCGGACGGTCGACGACTGCCTGGAAATAGGGAACGGCCGCCTCGACTTCGTTGTTGGCGAAGTGCAGGTCTCCCAGAATGTAGTTTCCATCTATGGCAAAGGGACTCTCAGGGTAGAGTTCCACCAGATCCTGAAAGTTCTCGCGAGCCAGGTCTTCGGCTTCCCACTCCTCGGCCTGGACCGAGTTGGAGTCGTAGTAGATGAAGCCCATCATGTAATAAGCGCCGTCGCGGAACTCATACTCCGGATGATTGGTCAGGATGTTCTGGTACAGCACCTGGGCCTTGGAGTAGTCGATGCGCGGAGGGTCTGGAAGAAAGACCTGCTCATCATCCGGAGTGACCATCTCCAACTCGGTGTAGGCCACAGCTGCGTCCAGCCAAGTCGTGTACGACAGTTCGACGTAAAGCTGCGCAAGGCGGAACATGACGTGCGGGGTGTACTCGCTGTCGGGATACTTGTTGAGGAAGTACTCCAGACGCTGAATGGCCATGCCACGCAGCGTGCCCTCGCTCGCTTCGAGCTCCTTGATGTTGTCGTTGTACATCAGGGTCATGCGGTCGCGCTCGTCGACCTCCATCTGATCCACGATCGCTCGAACATCGGCGTTGAACTCCACCATCCGACCCTGAAACCGTTCCAGAGCGGACTGGTAGTTCTCTACCTCGGACTCGATGGACCCAGTCAGACGCTCAGCTGGTGCCTCCTGTGCACTGGCCACGCTCGGTAAGAACATTGCCAGCAGGAGGCTGAGACGCGGAATGAAGGACATTGGGCGCAGACTCATGGCTGGCTCCCCTCTTCGATTTCAGCTGGAGGCTCTACAGGCTCAGGGAGCCCCTGCCGGATGGAGCTAAAGCGCTGGTTCAGCTCGCGCACCAGAGCCTCGCGCTCTTTCTTGGTGGCAGAGACTTCGTCCGAGACATTGGTCTTGCGCACCCAATGCACGTCTACAATGCCCTTGTCGGCCTTGAGGACCGATTCGGCAAAGGTGTTGCGCAGGCGGAAGAATCCAGACCGAGCGGCGTGGTTGGCCAATGCGGAAGCCTCGGCCTCGGACCCGGTCAGTTCAACACGCTCACGGGCAACGTTCACGACTTCCTCGTCGAAAGCGGCCTGCAGACGCGTCAACTCAGAAGTCTCAAGCGACTCGATGCGCTCGCGCAGCCTTTCGGTCTCTTTCTGAAGGACAGCGACCTGGGCCCAGCTGGAATCCAGCCGCCCGGTCACAGACGCCTTGTCGGAGTCCGTGACATGGCGACGGTATGGCGCCAGCTTTTTATGAAGCGCGACATAGCCTTCAGCCAGGATGGTGTTGGCCAACTGCGTGCCCATCTGGGAGGCGTCCACGGACTCCTTGGAGAGGCGCTGGTATTCCTGCTCCATGTCAGCGCGATTGGCCTGAGCACTGCTTAGATCGTCGCGCACCAGTCTTAGGCGGTCAGACAAGTCCAACTTTTCAGCATCGTTCAAATCACTGCCCGTGAGCCTCTCCCCGATCTCCTGAGCCTGACGCTCCTGGTCGGTGATCTCAGTCTGCAGGGCCAACATTTGACCCTTGATGCGGTCAGCACGGACCCGTGCATTCTCGGCCTTTTGCTCAGCCTGTTGACGTGCTTGGGCCCCTTGGTTGGTCACCAAGTTGTCTCGAGCAACCTGAAGTGCACGAACCTCGGGCTGAAGGTTCGAAGGCAGGTTGGCCAACAGCCACGCTTCTTCGGTAATCAGCAGCTCGGAACGCAGCTGATTCATCTCCAGCTCCAACCGGCCGATCTCAAGGCGAGCCTGTTGGAAGCTGCTAATGCCGTCGGCACCACTATCGAAGGCTGCTTGGATCTCTGCGATCAAAGTCTCGCTCTCCTTTAGGTCGGTGCGCTGCTTTTCCAGCTCTTTGTGCAGATCCAGGGCCCTGGCAACTTCCGGATCCGAAGCCAGCATCTCCACGGCGTAGCGCGGTAGATCCTCGTTGTAGATCGTGCTCAAGGAGTCGGCGTCCACCAGGGTGTCGAACCACTCGATTGGACGCATGGCGTCTTGCTCAATCTCCGCGATGCGCTGCTCGACTGGGGTGTACTCCCGAACCACGCCCTCATAATCCTGAAGGGCGTTCTCGTGAGAGTTCAGCTTCATGTGAAGGTGGCCATGGAGCAGCTTCAGCTCGGCGGTGTACCTGTGTTCAGGGAAGCCCAACAGAAAGATCTCAACCTGCTGATTGGCGGCATCCCAGTCCCCTTCTTTGATGAAGGTCCAGCAGATCTCGTAGAGGGCATCGGCCCAGTACTTCGAAGAACGGCTGATACGCTGATAATACTCGGAGCTCCTGACGAACTGGTCGGTTTCGTAGTGCAGTCGACCCAGGGCCAGGTTGCTAAGGTCCACTACTTCGCGATCTTCTGCGGTCTCGATGCTCGCCTCTGCGGAGAGCAGGAACTCCACAATGGCGGCTTCGTAGCTGCCCTCGACCACGAGGACCGTGCCAAGCACATAGCGGGCCCGGGAGTAGTAAAAGGAGCTGAGCTGGATCTCGCCCAACATGGCCTTGGCTCGGGCGAATTCGCCCTGCCGATAAAGGGACTTACCAACGGTGTACTTGACCAGATCTGTAGCGGTCACTTTGCCGCTAACGATGTAGGCCGTGTACAGCTGAGTGAAGCGCTCGGCATCCAGCGTGATGCCGTAGAGCTCCAGTTGACGACGCACTGCGTCGTCGAACTGAGGGTGCACGCCCCCCTGGTCGATGATGCCCTGGTACGCCTCTTCCGCAAGAACAAGATTGCCCAACTCAAAGAGGCTCTCGGCCAGATACCACTCCGAGTCGCTTCGGTAGACGGAGCCCGTGGTGAAGGCGTTGGCCTGGACCAGAGTGAAGAACTCTCGGGCAGAATCGTCGTATTCGCCAACCATGAAGCTGTACACAGCGTCCTCGAAGCGCGTCTTGGCCTCGGATCCGCCTATAAACCCCTCACGTTGGGTCACGTCAGCGCTGACCCGGCTTACGCCAACGCTGGTGCGGGAAAGGGTCTTCTCCATCCGCGTCAGCCGGTCGCTGGTCGCCTGGTCGGCTGCGTGGGAGACAGGGGCATAGAGGCAAAGGGACAGGGCGGAGAGCGCCAGTCCAAACACGCCTAAACCATGCATGAGGCGCTCTCGCGCCGGCGTAAAGGGACTCATCTAGTCCTCGGCGCTCGTGGCTTCGTCACGCATAGAGATGGTTTGCAGCTCGTAGTCCACCGTGGGGCGCTCGTCGTAGCGAACCCAAGGCCCCTTTTTCTCGTCAACAATCACGCGGACCGCAGTTTGTTGTCCCTCGTCTGCGACAAAGGCGAAGTTGCTTGAGACTTTGAAGGTGTATCCATCCACATAGTTAAAGACACCGTAGCCATTGCCTTTGAGAACCATGTTGACGCTCAAGGTGTGACTACCGGGAGGAATGGCACCGTCCCAAATCTTCAGTTCAGTGGCGTTGTCCAAGCTCCCTGAAGGGTCCTGCTTGGCAAAGATGGACTGACCGTCCAAGTAGTACGCAACCGATTCGACGGTGTAGCCGGGCCCCAGATCGTTGACATGGTAGACGGTGCTTCTTGCGCCCGTGCTTCCACCTTGAATCACAATCTCACGCAGGAGCTGCAGGGTCGCCTTGGAGCGGAAAACCTGCTCCTTGAGCGTGTTGACCTGCTCCTCCATGGTGCCCATCCGGCCGTCAAAGTCGACGTCCACCTCGGCAGCGGGCGCCGTTTCAGCAGGGATTTCTTCCGCGGCCGCCTCTTGCCCAGCGCTGTCGCTGGACTCCTCAGCAGCCGAGTCGGCCTCTTGGGCCAAAACGAGGCCAGAGGCCCCCAGCATCGCGAGGATGCCCAATACTCGGAGGGAATGGTTCATCAGCAAGCTCCAGCCTCGGCCAATGTGTTGTCTCTATTAAGTCTGGGCGCAAGACGCACCAAACCCACGAGACAGGAATGACAGGTTGACCCTTCATACCGGGTCGAGAGAATCGGTGTCAACGAAAGGACCTTGAGGCACAAGTACTTTGCACGCGCTCAGGGCTCCGTACTGGCCACTGTGGACTCAGTCAGATCAAAGAGAGTGTTGGCAAAGCGGTCGTGCGCAGATCGCGCTTTGGCTATGGAATAAGGCAGATTATTGACCAAGTAGGCGAAAGCATAACGGCGGCCATCTCCCGCTCGAATATAGCCGGTGAGGCAGTGGACCCCATTCAGGGTGCCCGTCTTTCCACGCACCTTGCCAACGCGATCCGGTCCCTTGAAGCGACTCCAGAGCGTCCCGTCGGTTCCACCGATAGCCAAGCTGGCCTCATACTCGGCGCCCACCTGCTCATCATGTGCCATATCGACCAACACCGCGGTGAGGTGAGATGGCCGCAGGCGGAGATCCCGACTCAAACCCGAACCGTTGACCAGGGCAAAATCTTCGGGAGGGATTCCCAAAGAGAGCAAGTAGTCTTGGACCACCAAAATACCGGCGGCGGTGCTTCCCTCACCGTTGACTTCCGCGCCAAGGGTCTTGAGCACCTGCTCGGCCATGAAGTTGTTGGAGTGCTTGTTGGTCGTGGCCAAAATGCGGGACAAGGACTCGGAGCGGTGCTGCACCAAAATCTCAGCACCAGAGTCGGGCACGTCTCCTTCCAAGTACTTTCCACGGATTTTGAGTCCCTGGTCCTTGCACATGGAGGCAAAAGCGCCCGTGAAGTAGGCCTTGGCGTCGGGCACTGAACGGTAGTAGCGCTGGGCTCCTGCGTCCTGGGGCAGGCTGCCGGTGAGCTTGAAGCTTGCCGAAGGGCCGCTCACTGTGCGCTCCAAATAGACCCGCCTGCGCGTGTTTTTTGCCCCAGTAAGCAGCTCGGATTCAGTCTTGAGGATCCCGGGCGCCTTGGTCTCCAACTCTACGATGGCAGGACCGCCCACATCGGGTCCAGGTCGAGCGACGATGGCGACGGTGTTGAAGTTGAGACTCAGGCCTCCAAGGCTGGGGAAGTAGGCAGGGCCGTTCTCCATATCCGAGGTCTTGGTCCAGCCGGGCACACCACGTTCCGGAGTCATGTAGCTGTCGTCGAAGTAGATGTTCCCAGTGACCTCGCGAAGGCCTTCGAGCCTCAGGTCGTAAACCATCTTCCAGAGATCCTCGATCACGAAGGTGGGGTCACCAGTGCCGCGGATGTAGAGATCTCCCTGGAGCACACCGTCTCCGTTCAGTTCACCGTCCATCCACACCTGGGTGGTGAAGCTGAAGCTGGGGCCCAGCTCCTTGAGTGCCGCAGCGGCAGTGACCGCCTTCATGGTGGAAGCGGGTGTCAATGCAGCGTCCTGGCCGTGGGAGAAGACCTCCAGGCCGGTCTCTACATCCACTACTTGAAGCCCCACAGTGCTGTCCGAGAACAGACGGTCCTCTGTCAACGGACCTAAAACCTGCTCCAGGCTCGCGACGACCTTGGCCTGTTCAACCACAGGGGCCCCAGGAGCCACAAGAGCGACAGAAGGCTCAGGAGCTGGGGTCTCCGACGGAACGGCATCCTGGGCGCGCACCACACCTTCCGGTGCCAGCGCCATAAGACTCGCGCTGACAGCGAGGACACCGATCGCGCGCCAAAAACTTGGAGAGAATTTTTTGGCGGGGGCGCGGAGGGAGAAGATCGACACAGCATGGTCCGGGTTTCGCAAGTCTGGCTGTATGTTGGACACCGGAGGAGGATCTTCGGGTCCAAAAAAGTCAGAACGAGGCATGGCTACAGCCAAAGCACTCAACCACTTTTTATACGTATTCGCAATGACTTGAGTGCAGAATATTAGATTAGTTCGATCGATAGACTTGCACCGTCAAGGGCGCGATCCGCGAACTCCACGCAACCCAAACAGTACCCCCATGGGTCACAATGACATCGACGTGGGGGCCTATCCTCCCCCTAAGGAGACGGAATGCTGCTGCTCGCCCTGGGGCTCTCGCCCTCTTTTGCCCAAGATGACAACCCCAAGTTGGGACAGGAACGCTTTGCCGCGCCGGCCGCGAGTATGTCTGCAGAGGACGGGGCCGCGACCCCTTGGGTGAACCCTGCGTTGATGGGCTTTGATCCCGACGCGACTTTAGGGGCGTACTACCGCATGAACTACGCCAACCGGGCCCAAGCTGCGGCCTTGTCGACCTCTGCGGGGGGCACCGGCATTGGCTTGATGTACAAGAACGACGGAAACGGCAGCACCTGGTGGAGCGTTAACGGGGCGGCATCCGTAGGCTTGCCTGGCCGCCTTCGCGCAGGCGCAAATGTGACCTGGAACCTTCCCGAGCAGCAGGAAAACTTCGCGAGCTGGGACATCGGCGCCGGCTGGCGTCCCCTGCCCTTCGTTGGCTTGGGCGGCGTGGTCCGGAACATTGGAAACCCTGCGCCAGATTTAGGCGTTTGGACCCGCTACGGCGCCAGCGCCACCTTGCGACCGGCCCACGACGTGGTGGAGCTTAGCTTTGATTACGAGTACAGCGACGCCGCGGCCATTCCCTACATCGGGGCAGACAACCAACACACCCTGAGCAGCGTGCTGCGCATTCGCCCAACAAGCGGGCTGGTGCTCCGCGCGCAGGCAGACACCAACCCAGACTTTTCTCGGTGGAGTGTTGGCGGTGGCTTGGAAGTCTACTTCGACGGCTTGGGCGTCGGCGGCTTTGCCTCTCCCAGTGACGACTCCTTCACCGGCTACCTCAGCACTGGGCCCCTGGAGGAGAACCTCTTCGGCGCAGGAAAGGAGATTCCCGTCATCGAGCTGGACAAGGCCTACCCCTACCAGCCCACGGAGGTGCTCTTCGGAGGCGGAGCCGAGTCCTACGTTCACCTCTTGGATCGACTGGCCTACGCGGCGGAATCCAAGTCGGTCAAGGGCATGGTCATCGACATGACCTCCCCGCGCTTTTCGTGGGCCCAGGTCGAAGAACTCAAGACCGCGATCGAAGGACTGCAAGCCAAGGGCAAGCCGGTCGTCGCGCTCATGGGCGGCCAGCCCGACTCACGGGCCTACTATCTGGCCTCGACTTGTGACCACGTCTTCCTGCATCCCGCGGGCGGCTTGAACCTAATCGGCATGAGTTCCGAAGTGCAGTTCTTTGCTGGCACCCTGGACTTGGTCGGTGTCGAAGCCCAGTACGTCAAACGCGCGAAGTACAAGTCGTCCCCCGAGCAGTGGACGAACACTGAGCCAAGCGACGGGTCCCGCGAGCAGATGGACGACCTGATGGACGACCTCTACGCCAACTTGGTCACCGGTATCGCGGAAGGCCGATCCTTCAGCGAGGAGGAAGTTCAAGAGCTGATCGATGGCGGTCCCTACACCGCGCAGGAGGCCCTGGATTTGCGGCTCGTGGACGGGCTGATCTACCCGGACCAATTCGAGGACACCTTGGAAGGCATCTTCCCCAGGGGTGCAGATTTAGACGATGAGTACCGCATGTCCCCGGACACCAATGGCTGGCGTATGCCCAAGCAGGTCGCCATCGTCTACGTCACCGGCCCCATCACCGGTGGCGAGAGCAGCTCGGGCGGCTTTCTCTCCGGTGCCAACACCGGCGCAGACACCGTGGTGCGCTACCTACGCCAAGCCACAAATGACAGCAGCGTAAAGGCGGTGGTCCTGCGCGTCGACAGCCCAGGCGGCAGCGCATACGCCAGCGACGAGATCTGGCGGGCCATCGAGCTTCTCAAGAAAGAAGGCAAGCCTGTCATTGTCTCGATGGGCGGGGTCGCGGCCAGCGGTGGCTACTACGTCGCTGCTGGCGCGGATGCCATCTACGCAGAGTCCACCACCGTGACCGGCAGCATTGGTGTCTACACCGGCAAGTACAGCTTCACCGAGCTCTACGAAAAGGTAGGCATCAGCTATGAACTGTACCTGCGCGGACGAAAGTCCGGTATGTACTCCACCTCTCGGCCTATGGATCAAGTGGAACTTGCAGCCGTAGACCGCATGATTGACGACACCTACACCATGTTCAAGACCCGGGTCTCTCAGGGCCGCGAACTGACCATGGAAGAGGTGGAGGTCGTTGCACGCGGCCGCGTCTGGTCAGGCACCCGCGCCAAAGAGGCAGGCTTGGTCGATGAGGTAGGCGGCTTGATGATGGCCATTGACCGAGCCAAGGCAGAAGCCGGCCTGGACGCCGAGGCGGATGTAGAGTTGGTGACATACCGCGGGCAGCCCGACTCTTGGGGTGAAGTGCCTCAGACCGCCGCACGGCTGGCTTTCAACACATTCGCTCCTGAAGTTGTGGTCCCCGAGCCTGTGGCCGCCTGGCTGCCATATGCCGCCTTGGCCAATGAACAGCAGCTCTTGCTCATGCCCTACATCATTGAAATCAAATGATGGAAGGACCCACCCCGAGAATCCTGGTTGTCGACGACGACAAGGCGGTTCGCGCCGCACTCGGGGTGAACCTTCGAAAGGCTGGCTACGAGGTAACCCTCTGCCGCTCTGCCCAAGAGGCGCTGGCCGCCCTGGAGGAGCGCGCCTTCGACCTGATGCTGACAGACGTGGCCATGCCCGGGATGTCCGGTCTAGATCTCTTGGACAAGCTACGGGCCAAATGGCCAACGGTCCGCGTCGTAGTCATGACCGGCTACGGCAGCGTTCCCGATGCCGTTGCCACGATGAAGGCCGGTGCCGATGACTACATCATCAAGCCCATTTCGCGTGAAGAACTACTGGTGATAGTCGAGCGGGCGGTGCAAGAAAAGGCCCTGTTAGCCGAGCTCGTGGAGCTGAGAAGCCAGGTCGACAAGCAGTACAGCTTTGAAAACATCATTGGCGCGACCCCAGCCATGGTCGAGGTCTACGAGCTGGTGGAGTCCGTAGCCGACACAAGGGCACTGGTACTCATCCAGGGCCCTACCGGCACCGGCAAGGAGTTGATCTCCCAGGCCATCCACTACCACTCCAAGCGCCGTGCGGGGCCATTCGTACGGGTGAACTGCGCGGCCCTACCAGAGGGTCTGCTGGAGTCCGAACTCTTCGGACACGAGAAGGGCGCATTCACGGGTGCCCACAAGCAACACCGTGGCAAGTTCGAGCAGGCCCACGGCGGCACGCTGCTCTTGGACGAGATCGGAGAGATCCCTCTGTCCACCCAGGTCAAGTTGCTTCGGGCCCTGGACTGCGGCGAAATAAACCGCGTAGGTGGCACCAAGTCCCTGCATGTGGACACACGGGTCATAGCGGCCACCAACCGGGACCTCTTGGCCGCAGCCAAGAAGGGTACATTCCGAGAAGACCTCTACTACCGCTTGAACGTTTTCAACATTCCCGTCCCCGCCCTGCGAGAGCGTCGGGATGACATTCCTCTACTGGTGGAGCATTTCACCCGCCTCTTCGCTGTACGACACAACCGAAGCCTGGACCTGGCCGTCCCGCCAGCCACTCTCCGGCGCTTGGTGGATTATCCCTGGCCAGGCAACGTACGAGAGCTCAAGCATGTGATCGAGCGCGCGGTCATCCTCTCCCAAGGCAAAGAGCTGGTTGGCATAAAACTGCCCGAGGTCCACCCAGCCGAAGAGGACCGCGACCTGGCCCTCCCCACCGGGATGACCTTGCAGGCTGCCCTGATGGAGTACGAGCGCCAGGTGCTGATTCAAGCTCTAAAGAACGCCATGGGTGTCCAGGCCCAGGCAGCGAGAGACCTTGGCTTATCAAGATCAAACCTAAGCTACCGAATCAATCGACTGGGCATTGCGGTCAAGGACGTCGTCTACGAGTGATCCCGGCTGCACACTCGGATGGATGCGCGATCCAAAAAGCCCATTGACGCGCGCTCAGGAACTTCCTATATGCGCTGGCGCACTGACGAATGTCAGTCGCGCTCTCGTGCCCTCTTCGTGGATACTGAAGTGGACTTTGACGCTGGCGAGAGCATGCTGAACCTGAAAGCAGAAAGAAGAAGTAGTTTAGAGGAAACGGCCAGATAGCTCAGTTGGTAGAGCAGCGGATTGAAAATCCGCGTGTCGGCGGTTCGACCCCGTCTCTGGCCACCTCTAAACCCTCTCTCTTCCAGACGGCCTCCACCAGGAGGCCGTCGCTGCTCTGGTTCGTCTGCACCCCGCTGCGGCGCCTTAGGCCCTGTGTCCCTGGCGCTGGATTCCCCGTACTGGCCAGACGATCGACTCTGTGGGATCCTTAGAGTTCCTGTGCCCAGTCACCCTCCCAGCGGTCCAAGCATCCAATGCTGATCACCCTTCATGAGCGCCTCCAGAAACTGCGTCGGGATCCCCGAGCCCAGCCCTGGCACCTGATGCTGCGCTACGGATTGGGCGCTGGCGCCGACAGCCGCTCTTTCGTCTGGCTGGCGCCCCCCAGCGCCTCGCAACACATCCTGCATCGGATGCACAACGGACTGCTACTGCTCCAGCCTGCCAGCGCGGAGCTTCAGGCCCCAGTCTCTGAATCCAGTCTCAGACCCAAGCTGGCTGCCCTGCGCCAGATCCACAAGATTCCAATCCAAGTGAATGCGAGCCCCGAGCTGGAAAAACCAGGCAGCATCGACCTGCCCTTGCGCACGGAACCCAAGTTTCAGACCTTGGCCAGCGGGACCGTGGCAGTCGGGTTGGACATAGGTGGCACTGGGATGAAGTGCTGTACGACAGACGGAGAGCGAATCCTGTCCAAGGCGAGCACCCCGACTTGGCCACAGGGAGAACAAGGCATCGAGAGCCTGATCCAACGGGCACGAGTTCTGATCGCGCAGGTGAGTACGGGACACCGGGTGGGCAGCATCGGCATTGGCTTTGCCAGCCCGATGGCCATCGACGGCAAAGTGACCTCGCTGAGCACCGTCATGCAACAACGCCTGGGGGATGTGCGCGTCCTGGACGGCTTCGCCACTCGGGTAAGCCAAGGTCTGAGCAGTGGCCCCACCGCCCTGTTCAATGACCTGACCAACCTGGGCCGACACCTCAGTGGTCAAGGCAAGCGTCGTCTGCTTCGGCTCCAGGTGGGCACAAGCTTTGGCGGTTGCTGGATCGATGCCGACGGAACCGTGAATCCCAGTGAGCTGGGCCGGCTGGTCATCGACGCGGGCCCCTCCCCTCGCCCACACACCTACCTGCCCATCCACGGGGCGATGAAACGCTACCTGAGTGGCCTTGGGGTAGGAGAGCGGCTCGCCGAGCTCTTGGACCGTCCAGTGAGCGCCTGGGACTCAGGCTATCTACTGGCCGATCTACTGGCAGCCGGAGACCCGCGAGGTCTGGCTGTTTGCGACTGGATCGGTCACCTGCTCTACGGTGTGATCGCAGAGGCACAGGTCTTTCTGGGTGGTCTGCGCCACATCGAAGTCGGCGGTTCCATGCTTCAAGGGCCCACCGGTCGCCGCGTCAGAGAGGCCGTACTTCCGCGCGCCGAGGGCTTGATCGATAGCCCAGACTTTCGTATTGCGACCGACCCCGGCTTTGACGGTGCCCTAGCTGCTGCCAATGCTCCACTGCTCGGCACCCCACTCCGCGGAATGCGACGCCTCTCCAGGCCTTAGCGCGCCGGTTAGGGGCGTAGCTATGGAGATCTACCGCTGGGACCTGGACAAGACCTACTTGGCCACCGACTTTGACTCGGTGCGGGGCTTGATGCGTTCGGCCCTGGAGAGCCCCACCTCCAAGCGCAATGTTCCGGGCTCAGCCGCCCTGCTGCGGGCACTGAGTGCCCGGCCCAACACCAAAGTGGTCATCCTGTCAGGCTCGCCCACCCAGATGCGCGCCACGCTCTCTGAAAAGCTACGCCTAGACGGTATTCGCTATGACGAGCTGCACCTAAAAGACAACCTTAACAACCTGCGTCGCGGACGGTTTCGTGCAGTGAAAGGCCAGTTTGGCTACAAACTGCCAGCCCTAATCACCGGACGAATCGGCATGCCTCCCGAGTATCAGGAGCACCTGTTCGGCGACGATGCCGAGGTGGATGCCCTGGTCTACAGCGTCTTTGCCGACGCCATCGCCGGACGCCTCACCCCGGGAGAGGTTCGCCGCATCATGCAAGCGGGCGGCGCGTATCCAGACCGCATCCAGACAGCCTTAGACGCCCTGGAACAGGTGGACCGTGCCAACGCCGTGGAGCGGATATTCATCCGCATTGAGCGCGGCATTCCCCCACGCATTTTCCGCAACCTGGGTAGCCGTCTTGTCCCGATCTACTCGTGGTTTCAGGCGGCACTGGTGCTCTACGGCGCCGGTCGCCTGAAGGCCACGGAGGTGCAGGCGGTCACCCTGGAGGTGATGAGCGGCAAGGGCCACGGTGACTTGGCGCTGGGCAACCTCTTCCAGGACATCGTGCGGCGAGGCCACGTGCCCCTGTCCAGCATGGGCCGCCTGGTAGACGAGCTGAAGGATGAGCGACTGGCCAAGCTTATCGACCGGTGCCGCAACCGAGTGAATTGGTTGGGCAAGGACGATGCCCGCTATCGAGCACCCGGTTCTCCCGACGCCGTTGACTACGTCCAGCTCTTCGAGCACTTCACCCGCAAGTAGGAGTCGCCATGTCCGCACACTTGGAGGCGGCTCAAGACGCCCGCCACGACCTGGGTAAGTACATCTGCATGAACCAGCGCTGGGTCAGTGACCAGAGCGACCTCTCTGAGCGTGTTGGGGCCCTTCAGGCGGACCTGCTTCGCACCCAGAGCGGTCCGGGCGGAACGGTCGATGCATTCGCACTCTGGGCCCAACTCCGGCCGCCATTAGAGGGTGTTGGACCTGAACTTATTGAAGTGGATGCAAGCCTCTCACGCTTAGAAAGCTATCGAGAAGACATCACGCAGGGCACCCTCAACGAAGCCCAGGTGGCGGCCTGTACGGCCGACTGCAAAGTCATCGCTGACGCCCTAAAGAGACTGACCCGCCGCCTCCAGAAGGAGTCATAGATGGCCCACGTGCTCGTAATCGACGACCAAGACAGAACCTTAGGTCTATGTCAGCGCAGCATCCCCGAGCACAGCTACCACGGCCCCGCACGGTCTTGGGCCGAGGCTCACCGCATGCTTCGGCGCTACGGCAAGCGCCTGGATGTGGTGCTGCTGGATATCAACTTCGACATCGAGCCCGAGGACCTGATCGGCCTGGTCGACCCCAGCAATGCCGCGGATCTGCGCAAAGCCAAGCGCACCCAGGGCGTGCTCATCTTAGAGAAACTGCGCCTGGGACACCCGGATCTACCCGTGATCCTGATGACCGCCCGAGACGACCTGCCCATTGAACTGGGGGATGCCGCCGAGGAGTTCACCCACTTCTTAGAAGACGACGACCTGGACGCCAACGCGCTGCGCGCCCAGATAGCCAACATCGTGCGAGTGCGGCGCGGCAAGGAGCAGGAAGGCCCGATTTACTGGGGTAACTCCATCGCGATGCGGCGGGTTCGCGGGCTCCTCCAGACCCTGGCCAAGGGTCGCCTGCCAATCATCTTGGGAGGTCCCACCGGGAGCGGAAAGAGCCTGATCGCGCGGCACTTTGTACACCCCAACTCTCAGCGCTCCGGGTCCTTCGTAACGGTTGACCTGAGCACCCTGCCTGAAAACTTAATGGCCACCCACCTCTTTGGGTCGGTCAAGGGGGCCTACACAGGCTCCGTCGCCGACCGCAAGGGCGCCTTCGAAGAGGCCGACGGGGGAACGCTTTTCCTGGACGAGGTGGGAAATCTAAGCTTGGGCGCCCAAAAGATGCTGCTCACTGTACTGCAGGAGGGCATCGTCACCCGGGTGGGAGATGTACGAGAGCGGCGGGTAGATGTGAAGCTGGTGGTCGCCACCAATGAGGATCTGCGCGCCATGGTTCGGGAAGGTACGTTCCGGGCCGACCTGCTGATGCGCCTAAATCCAGCCTGCACTGTCACACTGCCCAGCCTCACGGACCGGGGACTGGACTGGGTCAAGCTGCTGGGATTCTGTGTCGAGCGCGTCCTGGCGGGTCCCTACCTACGAGAGCTGGTCACCCAGTACACGCAAGCGCAAGGCATGCCCCACTGCACCTTAGAGATCAGCGATGGAAACAAGGCCCCCGAACCCATCCCCGGGGTCATCCAGCTGCTCTTCCCTAAGCGCTCGATGGCCTTGATCCGCAAGCACAACTGGCCCGGCAACCTGAGAGAGTTCTCAATGACCGTAGAGAACGCCTTGCTGTTCACCTTCGCTGAGCAGGCCCAGGTCGGCAAGGTGGAACGTCCGGATGTCATCCAAGTCAGGCCTCGCTTACTGCGAGATCTGTTGCGTGAAAGCAGCGGTGATGGGACCCAGACACCAGAGAATGGCTGGCAGGTCCAGATCGCTGTACGCCCCAACGAGACCTTGAACAAGGTGGCAGCAGACGTAGAGAGCCAGTACTTCACCCAGCTTTTCTTTGCTCACAAAGGGGACTTTCAGGAGATGGCGCGGGTGCTAATGGGCGACCCCGACTGCGCCAGAAAGGTACAGCTGCGCTTCAATCAGCTGGGCTTGAAGGTCCGGGAGCTGCGGAGCCGTCTCTGATGCTGCTCTTGCTCGCTAGCTTGGCCCAGGCTGAACCCGGTCTGGAATGTGCGGCCCTGGATCCGCTCACTGGTCCTCTCTGCGAGCAGGCCATCGGTCACGCTGAAGCACAGCGCTGGAACAAGGCTGCTGCAGCTTGGAACATTGTGCGCGAGCGGGACCCCAGCTTTGACCGAGCGACTCTGGGCTTGGCCCGGGCCCGAGCAGGGCAAGGGATGAGCGCGGAATCCGAGTCCCTCTACCGGTCCCTTGGACTGCAGCCCAATGCCATAGAGGAGCTCGCGCTGCTCGTTGAAGACCGCCGTCCGCACGAGGCCATGGGTCTGTACAAACAACTCCAGACCTTGGAGTTGGGCGAGGCACTTCCCTATCTTCAAGAGGCACGGGCGGCGCTGAAGGCAGAAGAGATAGGACAGGCTCAGATCTCCTTGCAGCGCTTTCTGCAGCTGGAGGGCTTTGAACTCGCCCCCGAAGAGAGCCTGTCCCTCATGCTGTCCATCGCTGGAGCACTGCGCCCGGACCCCGAGCAGCGGGAGCAGGCTAGGATCTGGCTGCAGCGGGTCGAGCAGATGGATCCGGAGGGTGCCTTAGGCCTACAGGCTCGGGATCGCTTGGACCGTATGGCTGTGGAAGACTCCGCCAGCCAGCTGGCGGTGGGCGGCGGTGAGGCCTTGCTCCCCCAGCAAAGGGCCCAACTCGAAGAGGTCCGCAGGATTCTGGCCGCCGGACACCTGCTACGAGCGGAGCAAGAAATCCGGTCGCTCCTGGCAGAAGCCCCCCGCTCTCCCGAGGCTTGGGCTACCGCAGGTGACTTGGCGCATGCACAAGGGGATTCTCCCGGGGCCGAAACAGCCTGGCTCACAGCCATCGCCTTAGACCCCGAAGAGGCGACCTGGCGAGTCCGCTACGGCCGCCTTCTGGCGCAAGATTACGCAGGCCGACGGCACGGAGAAGCGGCCGCAGAGTTGGAGCGCGCCCTGACGCTGCGGCCCGGTTGGACGGGGCTGTACATGGAGCTGGCCGAGATTCGTATCGGCCTGGGAGACTTTGAAGGCGCAGCACAAGCCAGCCGAGACTACCTACGGGTAGATCCAGGCGGCGAACTGGCCACGAGCGCCAAGGAGGTCTTGCGAAACCTGGCGCGGGTGAAACCAGACTCTCCAGCACTTGAAACCCTGCTGGCCAAGCCGCCCACAGGCATTCCCATCCAGGCCTGGGAGGCCTTCAAGCGAGCCAAGGTCTATCTGGAGGACCGAGACGATGACGCCACCGCTCGCGTCGAAGCAGAGCAAGCCCTGGTCTTGGCGCCCGACTACGTCGACGCACTAAATCTGCTCGCCCACCTTCAGCTGCGGGAGCCGGACTTGGCCGGGGCCCTTCAGAGCTACCAACGCAGCCTATTGGTGCGCCCTGACCAACCCCAGATCGTGCTTGCAGTCGGCTACTCGCTGCAGGACCTGGGCCGGAAACAGGACGCCGCTCGCCGCTTTGAGCAGGCCGCCAGCTTGGGGGCCGAAGATGCGCTCTATGCCTTGGCGCAGCTGGCCGCCGACCGCGGCGACTGGCGAGAAGCCCGGCAACTGCTGAGCGACTACTTCGCCCAGGCCAGCGGCGGCCAGAACTACACCAAAGCCACTGCGCTGGCTCAGGCCTTGGAGCGCCGCCACCGACTGGCGTTGACCAGCCTCGCTGGAGGGGCAGCGTTGGCACTTGGCCTACCCATGACATGGCTGCTCAGGCGGCGGAGCGGGTCGACCTTGGCCAATTTCTTGGCACGCCACCCCGAAGCATACCGAGATGTAGCCAGCATTTTGAGTGCCATCCGACACGAAGTGCTCAAGCACAACACGACCGTGCTTCCAGCCGCAGCAGATGCCCTGGAAGCTGGGCGAGATCAGCCGGTGCTCGAGGCCTTTGACCACTTGCTCGGCCGGGAAAAAGAAGGGGTTTGCCCCAGATATTGGGGCTACGTGGCGGAGCTACAGGACCTCGCGAGACGCTACGGCGTGCGATTGAACTTGGAGCAAAGAGATCCGCTTTTCTCTAAGATGAACAGGGCCTTTCGCGATCTGGAGAAGATAGGCGCGTGCCTTGGGCCCATCGAGGTCGAGGGGGACCGGAACCGACATGCACAGACCCTACGGACACTCTCCTTGATCTTGAACCAGGACAGCTACCTGGCCTTGGGACGTCTCATTCGCGAGGTCTGTGTGCTCCCAATCTCCACGGATTTCCTGGAGGATTGCTGGCAACAGGTGGCACAAGAGCCTGCATTTGTCGGCCAGTCACTGCCCCAGCCGGAGCTTCACCTCGGGGAGCCCGGCATCCCCGTGCGGGCCTTTAAGCGCGAGATGAGCGACCTACTGGTGAACCTGCTGCGAAACGCCACCCACGTTGCCCTGGAGGAGCGTGGAGACCAGGCCCGCTTGGGGCTTTTCGTAGACGAGGAATTCGATGAAATCACTGGTCTGGAGCGCGTTGTGTTTGCAGTGGCAGACAACGCCCTCTCCAAGCTCAGTGACGACATGATTCGTGGCCGCTACATCGCCAGAGGCTTGGGCATCGTTGTCGAGTTGGTGCGCCGCAACGGTGGACAGATCCAGGTCGAGCAATGGCCCGGATACGAGAAAGCCATCGTGGTACGCCTGCCCCGAGCGGAGTTCGCCGAGGCGGCTGAGCCTATGGCAGTCGAGGCCAGGGCAGCAGTCGCCAGCGCAGTGGTCGAGGAGGAGCCATGAGCAAGCCCCGTGTCCTGGTCATCGAGGACGGCCACGAGTACAGCGAGAGCCTGGGGCGTTTCCTGTCCCACGCCTTTGACTTTGTTCGAGCCGGGGACGGCCACGAGGCGCTCCACCTGCTTGGATCTGAGTCCTTCGACGCCGCCTTTCTCGACATGCGCTTTGACCGCGTGCAGCCCGAACAGCTTCTGGGAGACAGGGAGGCAGCGTCCGAGCGTTTCTCAGGAGACCGGGAACAAGCCCTCCGATTCTTAGAGAACAACCAAGGTGCCTACATCTTGGCCGCGCTGCGCAAAGCCAGTCACAGCCTGGGCGTTGTCTGGAGCTACGACTTTGATGGTGAGCCACGGCGTTGGAAGCACATGGCCAAGACCTACGCGCCTCTCACCTATTTGAGCGACAACGCCAGCCCCAAAGACATTCAAGAGCGCCTGAGCCAAGCCGCTCAGTCTTGAAGGGAAGTG
>CAJQPC010000218.1 GCA_905480105.1 uncultured bacterium
AGCCCACCTGCTGTATCGAACAGGTAGACGTCACCAGTCCCTGCTTCCGACACGACCAGCTCCACGATTCCATCCGCGTTGCCATCCACGAACTCGACGCTCCGCCCGAGCCTCCCTTCTGCCTCGCTTCCACGAACGGAGGCCAGAGATGCAGTGGTGTCTGTTGACCCGAACCATTGACCTGGCAAGATCCATACGGCTCCGCCGTTCACGAACTCCTTTGAGTAGGTCATATCAGTGAGCGCAAGCTCCGGGTATCCATCACCGTCGACATCGACTGCTTTAGGGGAACCACCCATCGCCCCTGACTCGTAGCTACCCTCGCTCAGAAGCCACCAATCTGAATCAGTATTCAGAACTTGCCCCGCGACCCCGCCTTCGAAGACATCCACTCGACCGAACATGCCTCCCAGGACCAGCTCATCGACACCATCCCCGGTAAGATCTGCGGAGAGTGTCGTGTTTAGGAAGCCGAGAAACGAAGAGTCAACAGCTTCCACGCCGGCGTCTGGCGAGGAGAGGTCTTCGATAGACTCTGGGGGAGAATCCCAAAGGTACACTTCCCCGATCTCCCCAATCAAGAGCCCGTACTCTCCGTACCTGTTCAGCTCGAATCCGAATCCCCAGCTCGCGTCAGAAATGTCATTCCAGTCGAAAGTGACCTGCTCCTCCCACTCAGATCCTGGGGCGCTGGAGAACAACGAGACCGTGGAATGGTAGCCCCCTTCCTCCACATAGGAACTCACAATCTCGTCCACCCCATCCCCATTGCTGTCCCCAAGCGACACAACCTGCTTGCCAGTGCCGTCGTTCTTCAGCCGCAGGTCCCAAGTCTCAATCTCCTCGCTCCCGTCATAGGGCGGCTCAAATGCAAACACCTTGTTTGACGTACCCACGAACAACCAAGGCTGCGCCTCCCCCACCTCGACCAGCGCAAAGCTGCTCCCAAAGTCCGCTCCACCCGGGCTGAGCACCAAGTCCGCCCGGTTCAAGGTGTACGCCCCTTCAAAGCCGCACTCCGGCGCACCACCCGAGCAGTCGTTGTCGATACCATCTTGGCAGACCTCGACCGCGCCAGGGTTGACCGACTTGTCGGAGTCATTGCAGTCCCCGAGCGTCTCCACGTAGCCAGCCGGCGCTGTGCAGAAGCCTTCCGCCAACGCGTCATCCAAGGCATAGCCGTCCCCATCGGCATCGGGATACCAAGTCTGTCCTGGCACCTCCGCAAGCTCATCCGCATCGTCGATCAGCCCGTCGCAGTCGTTGTCTTGATCATCACAGACCTCGTCCGCACTCGGATTTATTTTGGTGTCCTGATCATCACAGTCACCGGGCTCGGGTACGGTCCCCTCCGGTCGGAAACAGGCGGCGATTCCTTCCTCGCTGACCCCGAAAGTGTCACCATCCTGGTCGGGGTACCAGATCGGAATCGTGATCCCCTCGTCCACGCCACCGTCGCAGTCGTTGTCCTGGCTATCGCAGATGTCTTCTGCGGCGGGAGACACGCTGGCATCGGTGTCGTTGCAGTCTTCTCCCCCATACTCAAGGGCGGCGTAGCCATCCCCATCTGCATCTTGCGCCTGCGCCAAGAGCGCGTCGTACTCCGCAGGAGACGTCAAACAAGCCAAAAATAAAAACATCGAGGCTCCTTCCCTTGGGTCACCCCAGAATTTTACCCCAAGGTCACTCCACTACTGCGCACTGCTCCACGCATACTCAAGTTCACTGAGAAAGGTCTCGCCACCGTTCATTGCAGCAATCTCGATGTGCATCAGCTCACCGCTCTTGCTGCGTATGTCGATCATCGTTCCCATCAACCCCTCCTCGCTACTGTCAATGGAAGCGATATCGCTGAGCAGCATGTAGGTGGTGTTGGGGGCTGCGTGGTACGCCACACGCTGATCGCTCACCCAGGCGGACTGAGAATCGTCCATGGAGATGGTGTAGTCGTAATACACCCGAATGTTCTCGCCGGAATCAAGCAGACCGTTGGTCTCTAAATACGAGAGGGTGCCGCTCGAGAGCTCGTTGGGCAGCACGGTGCCGCTGGTCTCACTGGTGTCCGACCCCATGGCCAAGCCGCAGAACAGAGCCAAGGTCGTGGCAGAAAGGATGTGGCGCTTCATTTTTTCTCCGAGTCGGTAGAGCCTACCAAAGGCGAAAGAAGAAGAGGGGGCTCGGGGAACTTGGACTCCGCCGCACCGGTCCGAGACCCCAGCCACAAGCCCAGCCCTGCGCCCATCAACGAGGCCAGTGCATCCGCCCCGTCCGCCGTGCCCGGAAGCCACCCCAGCCACTGCAGGCCTTCCCCACCCACACCGATCCCTGCACCCATGGCCAGCCAGACCCAGGCGCCGCGTGCGCGCAGTGCCTCGCGCCAGATCCGAGCCATGGCGGCGCTGAGGGCCAAGGCCCAAAGTGCATCGGGCAAGGTGTAGAGCACCCAGCCGGGCATGCGCTCCCCGAGTCCAGCAGCCCCTTGGCGAGCCCCAGTGACAGCATCCCCAAATCCCAACTTGGCCAGCCACGAAAAGACTCGAAGGCGCGTGGGACGCCAGAGCACATAGATCGATGCACCCAAGCCCGTGGGCGCCACCACAGCGCCCAACCAAAAAGCCAGGGAGGAGCCCCACCTACGCAAGCGGCGCCATGAGCGTGCTGCGCACGAGCAGGTTGAAGCGCCCGATACTCGCAGAATCATGGGCGGCGGTCTCTCCCACAAACACCGCCTGAGCACAGCGCCCCAAGGTCAGGGCCAAGCGGCGGGCGTCCCGCTCCAGAGCGCTTCTATTGCCTGAGATGGCATGCGCTTGGGCACGTGCCCCGACGCGCGACAAGCTCTGACTCAGTGCAGCGCGGCACGCCGGCTCCAGCTGCTCCGGCAGCGCAGCAGAACGCTGAGAGAGTTCCAGAAGCAGAGCACTAAAGGCACCGTCCCGAGCCTCGGCGCGCAGCAGATCCAAGGAGAGCACGTTGGTGGTGCCCTCCCAGATCGGCAGGACTTGCGCGTCGCGAAGCAGGCGCGGAAGTCCGGTGTCCTCGACGTAGCCAGCGCCTCCAAAGCACTCCAGCGCCTCGCTGGACACGGCCACCACCTGCTTGCCCAGGGTGAGCTTGGCCAAGGGGACCAGCGCTCTGAGCACCAGAACCTGCTGGGGCGTGGCGCTGCCGTTCTCGACTGCGCCAAGGAGTGCGGCGACCTCTAAGGACATGGACAGCGCGCCGTGGAGGTGGGCCTGCAGCTCCGCCAGGGTCTGGGCATGCAAGGGATGTTCGGCGATGGGCTTGCCGAAGGCCTGCCGCCGCTGGGCGTAGTCGTGGGCCATCCACACCGCTTTGGCCATGTTCGAGGCGCTGGAGACGGCGTTGTAGTAGCGGGTGACGTTGAGCATGGTGGCGATGGTGGCCACCCCGCGGCCTGGCTCCCCAATCTGGGTGGCCGGGGCGCCGTCCAGGGTGAGCTCGGCTGTGGGCAGGGCACGGGTTCCCAGCTTGTCTTTTAGGCGGTTGACCTGGATGCCCTGGAGCTGACCCTGGTCATCTCGGCGCACGTCAACACAGAAGAGCGTCAGCCCCCGAGAGCCGGAGACGGGCGGACTTACCCCATCATCGATGCGCGCCAGGGTCAGGGCCATCTCGGAGGTGGTGGCAGAGGTGAACCACTTGACCCCGTGCAGGGTGTACCCACCTTTGGCGACCGGTCGGGCCAAAGTCTCCGTGCGACCTACATCGCTCCCCCCAGGGCGCTCCGTCATCCACTGGCCAGAGGTGATGAACGTTTTCGGGTCCCCGCTCAGCAATCGGGGGAGCAGGCGTTCGCAGAGACCCTGCTCCTGAGAGTCCAGGAGTACCCGAGCTGCGGCGTCGGTCATGGCCAGCGGACAGGAATAGATCGCGGAGCTGGCGGAGAATAGGTAGAGCTTGGCGGCCTGCGCGACCCTTCGATGTGCCCCCAAATGCGCGTCGTAGCCGCAGGCGACCAGTCGCTTTCGGGCCGCGTAGGACTTGAGTTGCTTCCAGGCTGCACTGGTTAGGATCTCGTCTATGCGGCGCCCCCAAGCATCGTAGGGCACGTGCACAGGCGGACTGGCCTCGGCGGCAGAAGAGAGCTGCAGCAGAGTGCCAGCGGTGTCCTGCCCCAGAGCACGGAGCTCCGGCTCAAGAGCTGAGAGCACCTCCGGGGGCAGCCTGCGCTTTAACTCAGCATGCAGGGGCTGATCGACCTGGAACAGGTCAGGGACTTGAGGGCCAGACTGGATGAACATGGCACCAAGTCTACATCGCGTGACGGCGCCTTGACCGTGGTCCCGAACAGTATCGGGGTACCATTGCCCATGGACTTGAAAGAGAAGCTGCTCGTACAGCAACTACAGACCAAGAAAAGCGTCGCCATCGTGCTCATGGTGTCGGCTGGGTTGATGTGCCTGGGGGGCCTGGCTGGCATTGCAGGCTACGAGCTAAGCTTTCTGAGCTGGAAGGCGCTGCTGGGCGCGGGGGTACTCGGACTGGCCAAGGGTAGCTACGATCTGCGCGCCGCTCAGAAGACCTTGGAACAGCTGTCCTGACCCGTGGCTATACGCGGCCAATCGCAGCCGGTAGACTGGCCAACCGATCAATTCTTCAGGAGCGTCAATGATTCCCAAGCGGACCGTAATGGAGGTCTTCGAGAAGACCGCCGCCGCCAACTCGTCCAGTGCTGCACTCAAGGTCAAGCGAGCGGGAGGCTGGAAAACCTGGAGCTGGTCTGAGTACCGGGACCAAGTGCGCACCGCCGCACGGGCCTTTATGCAGCTTGGCGTTGAGAAGGACCGTGGGGTCTCGATTCTCGGCTACAACTCCCCAGAATGGGCCATCGCGGACATCGGTGCGATCTACGCGGGCGGCTTCCCAGCAGGCATCTACACAACCAACAGCCCCGAGCAATGCAAGTACGTTGCTGAGCACAGCGACTCGCGCGTGGCCGTGGTCGAGAACCAGATGCAGCTGGACAAGTTCTTGGAGATCCGGGACCAGCTCCCCGAGCTGCGGAAGATCGTGCTCATCGAAGGCGAGTCCGACGACGACGGCGTTCTGAGCTGGGCCGAGTTCATGACTTTGGGCGAGCAGACCACCTTAGAGGAGCTGGAGGCGCGCATCGCCGGCCAGACCCCCGACGACATCTGCACCTTGATCTACACCTCGGGCACCACCGGTGAACCCAAAGCCGTGATGATCAGCCACGACAACATCACCTTCACCGCACAAGCGGCGATGGACAGCTTCGACAGCTACGCCGGCAAAATGCGCCACCGCTTTCTGAGCTACCTGCCCTTCTCCCACATCGCGGAGCAGGTCGTCTCCCTACACTGCCCCGTGATCAACGGTGGCGAGACTTGGTTTGCTGAGAGCATCGAAAAGCTGGGCGACAACCTAAGAGAGGTTCACCCCACCATCTTTCTAGCTGTGCCCCGCGTCTGGGAGAAGATCCAGGCCAAGATCATGGCTGCTGGTTCCAAGAACACAGGAATAAAAAAGAAGATCAGCGCCTGGGCCCGCGCCAAGGGTCTGGAGGGTGGCTACGCCTCCCAGCAAGGCAAGTCCATGCCCATGTTCTGGGGCTTGGCCGACAAGCTGGTCTACTCCAAGGTCAAGGCACAGCTGGGTCTGGACCAATGTGTGGTTCAGATCACCTCCGCTGCTCCGATCGCCAAGGACACCCTGGATTTCTTTCTGAGCCTGGGCCTGCCCATCATGGAGGTCTACGGCATGTCCGAGTGCACCGGGCCCGCCACCCTGTCTCTGCCCAACCGCTACCGCACCGCGTCGGTGGGCTTTGTGCTGCCGGGCGGCGAGGTCAAGATCGCAGAGGACGGCGAGATCTGCATGCGCGGCCGTCACGTTTTCAGCGGCTACCTGAAGAACCCAGAGGCGACCGCCGAGACCATGGACGACGACGGGTGGCTGCACTCAGGCGACCTGGGTGACCTGGACGACGAGGGCTTTCTGCGCATCACAGGCCGCAAGAAGGAGCTGATCATCACCGCAGGTGGTGAGAACATCGCGCCCAACTTTATCGAGGGCAAAATGAAGGCCATCTCGGCCATCAGCCAGTTCGTGGTGGTCGGTGACCGCCGCAAGCACCTCTCCGCTCTGGTGACCTTGGACGAGACCATGCTCCAAGAGGTGATTGCAGCCAGCGGCTCTTCAGCAAGCACCATGGAGGAAGCAGCCGCTGACCCCAAGCTGAACAGCTGGCTGATGGAGCACGTCAACAAGATCAATGAGAGTCTGGCCCGCGTGCAGACGGTGAAGAAGATCTTCATCCTGCCTCAGGATCTCACGATCGAGGGCGGCGAGCTCACCCCGACCATGAAGGTCAAGCGCCGCATTGTGAACAGCAAGTACGCTGAGCACATTGAGAAGTTTTACAGCTGATGTTGGTGAATTGACCACAGAGCAGTTCTGATACAGCAACGGGCGGGCCAGGAGACTGGCCCGCCTTCGTGTTGACTGGACGACACGGGCCCCCCCTGGCCAAGGAGACCGCATGCTTCCCCTTTTTCTTCTCGCTTGTGCCGGACGCTCGGACAACCCCGAGCCCCAGGTCATGCTCGCTGTGGATCCCGCCGTGATCCCTGCCCCGATGCCCCAAGTTCAGCCGGAGCTGCCCGTGCCTGCTCACAACGCCTCCAGCTCGGTGGGCGCAGCCAGCAACGCATTCGCCCAAGACCTGTACGGGAAGCTGCCCGCGGACGGCAACCTGATCTTCTCCCCTACGAGCATCCAGACCGCCATGGCCATGACCATGAGCGGCGCCAACGGGGGCACCCGATCTGCTCTTGAGAAGAGCTTGCACCTGAACTTTGAGGATTCAGATCAGGCGATGGGCGCTTGGCTTAATGCACTCAACGCGCCAGCTGAGACCCACACCCTCCGCGTGAGCAACCGCATCTGGCCCGCCAAGGACCTGGGCCTCAAGTCCGAGTACCTGACCCTGAGCGCCGAACTCTACGGGGTACAACCCGAGCAGCTCAACTACCAAGAGCCAGAGGCCGCACGGACGACGATCAACACCTGGGTCTCCGAACAGACCCAGGACCGTATCCCCGAGCTGATCCCCGCCGGCGCCATCACCCCGGCTACCCGTTTGGTCCTGACCAACGCGGTCTACTTCTTGGCAGACTGGGAACGCCAGTTCAACGCCAATGACACCGCCGAGCGCATGTTCCACACCGACGCAAACGAAGGCATCATGGTGCCCTTCATGAACGCCCAGGGACTGCAGAAGGTCGGTACCATTGCAGGTGCCCAGACCCTGGTCATGCCCTATGCCGGCGGTAAACAGGAGATGGTGCTGGTGCTCCCCAACGCCGACAAGTCCATCGCTGACTTTGGCCCAGCAACCTTGATCGAGGCGGCCGCCTCGGTCACATCCCAGATGACCAAGCTCGCCCTGCCCAAAGTTGAGATGAACTGGAACCAGTCCCTCGGCGGCCCGCTGGTCGCACTGGGCATGGGGCCCGCCTTCTCCGACGAAGCGGACTTCTCCAAGATCAGCGACGAGGATCTGCTGATCTCCGAAGTCGTCCACCAGGCCTTCCTGAAGATGGACGAGAAAGGCACCGAGGCCGCCGCCGCGACCGCCGTGATGATGCGTGCAACGTCGATGCCCCCTCCCCCCCAGGTCACCCTGACTGTGGATCGGCCCTACCTCTTCGCCATTCGAGACATTGAGAGTGGGGCGCTGCTGTTTGTGGGTCGGGTAGAAGACCCGAGATAAGGGTGCGCCATAGGAGCCGCCCATGACCGAGTTTAGCTACGAGAAGCCCTTTCCACTCTCCAAGGACGAGACCCAGTACCGCTTCTTGGGAGCAGAGGGCATCCGTACCGAACACCAGTTCGGTCGTGACTTTCTCGTCGTTGAACCCCGGGCGCTCAGCCATCTGGCCCAGACCGCAATGCACGACGCGGCTTTCTACTTGCGCACAGCCCACCAGGAGGGTGTGGCGCGCATTCTCACAGACCCCGAAGCGACAGAAAATGACCGCTTTGTGGCCAGGACCCTTCTGCGGAACAGTGTCATTGCCGCAGCAGGGACCCTACCGATCTGTCAGGACACCGGAACAGCCATTGTGGTCGCCAAGCGAGGCCAGAATGTGCTGACAGACGGCAACGACGAGGAGGCTCTGTCCCGCGGGATCTGGCAGACCTACCAGAGCAACAACCTGCGCTACTCACAGGTCGTGCCCCTCTCCATGTACGAGGAGAAGAACAGCGGAAACAACCTGCCAGCACAGATCGACATCTACGCCAAGGATGGCGACTCCTACGAGTTCCTCTTTCTGGCCAAGGGCGGCGGCTCGGCCAACAAGACCTACCTGTTCCAAAAGACCAAGGCTCTGCTGAACCCCGAGAGCCTCAAGGACTTCTTGGTGGAGAAGATGAAGACCCTGGGCACGGCGGCCTGCCCGCCCTACCACGTGGCCTTTGTCATCGGCGGCACCAGCGCCGAGAGCAACCTCAAGACAGTGAAGCTGGCCAGCGCCAAGTACTTGGACACCCTGCCCACCAACGGCTCAATGGGCGGTCGCGCCTTCCGGGACGTGGCGCTGGAGCAGGAGCTGCTGCAGGCTGCCTGGACGACCGGCATTGGCGCCCAGTTTGGTGGCAAATACTTTGCCCACGACGTGCGCGTGATTCGTCTTCCCCGACACGGTGCCTCCTGCCCTGTGGGCATGGGCGTGAGCTGCTCGGCGGACCGCAACATCAAGGGCCGTATTGACGCAAAGGGCATCTGGATCGAAGAGCTGGAGCGCAACCCCGAGCGCTTCTTGCTCGAGGCCGACACCTCCAATGAGACCGTCGTCGCAATCGACCTGGACCAGCCAATGGATGCGATTCGGGCTGAGCTCTCCAAGCACCCGGTCAAGACCCGCGTGGCCCTAAGCGGCACCATCATCGTGGCGCGGGACATCGCCCACGCCAAGCTCAAGGCACTGCTGGACGCTGGCAAACCACTTCCGAGCTACCTTGCGAACCATCCCGTCTACTACGCCGGTCCCGCGAAAAAGCCTTCGGGCATGGCCAGCGGCAGCTTCGGGCCCACCACCGCCCAGCGCATGGACCCCTACGTGGCTCCCTTCCAAGCCGCAGGCGGCTCTCTGGTCATGCTCGCAAAGGGCAACCGCAGCCAACAGGTGACCGACGCCTGCCAGAAATACGGTGGATTCTACTTGGGCAGCATCGGCGGACCGGCAGCTGTACTGGCCCAGGAGAGCATCACCAACGTGGAAGTGCTGGATTACCCCGAGCTGGGCATGGAGGCGGTGTGGAAGATCACCGTTCGGGACTTCCCAGCATTCATCCTTGTGGATGACAAAGGGAACGACTTCTTCAAGGGCCTGCTCTAAGGGCGGCCGCTCGGACGGTACGTTCACCAACGGCGACCCCCTCCCCAAAAAAGGGGAGGAGGCGCAGTAGAAATCAGCCCGCCAAGCCCGCGAGCATGGTGGTCAGGTTGGTGGTCTCGGTGACGACCTTCATGGAGCGGTCCTTCAGACCTTCGGCAGCAGCCTTGTTGTTCTTGGCGATGCTCAACTCGGCCTTCAAGTCCTTGGCCTTGAGACCGTTCGCCTTCATGGTCTTGGCGTTCAAGCTTCCGGCGGCCTCGGTGGCGTCGGCGCCCATCTTGGTGATGTCCTCTTCCAGGGACTTCACGTCAGCGGTGACCTTCTGAAGCTTTTCGGTCGCTGCGGTGCATGCAGCGGCAAAGGCCTTCACGTTCTCAGGGGCGTCATCGGCCACCGAAAACGTAGGCATTGCACCGGACTCCATGGACACGGTGAGCTTGTCGCCCGCAGTTTCCATCAGGTCGGCAATGGCCTGGTCCATGGAAGCGTCCTCGGCCACGCCCAGGGCGGTCTTCATCTCCGTATTGATGCTGATCACATCCATTTCCATCTGGATGAGCTTGTCCTGAAGAACCTCACCGGACTTCCAGGTGGCTTCCAGCTCTTGAACTCGACCGCTGGTGTCGAAGCAAGGGATCTCCACACAGCCTTCGCGAGGCGCCGCCTCGTCCTCAGCCATGGCCACACCGGACACACTCATGGAAATGACAGCTGCAGCAACCCACTTTGAAATACGCATTCGGATTTTTCCTCATCTACTTATTGAATGAACCGGCACGGTCCCACAAATCTCGGCGCGAATCATGACACATGAGTCGAACCTTTATTCCTGCCGACCTAATACGGGCGGGCATGCAGGGGCCAGAACAATAAGAAAACCGGCCTACCAAGCAAGCCCCTAGTCCATCCGCTCCATGTCCTGAATCAGGATGTCTGAGGTGGGTCGATCATTTCCATCGGTACTCACAGCGACCATCGCATCCACCACGTCCATCCCGGAGACAACCTCACCAAAGACGGCATACCCTGGTGGGTACGAGCCATCTATGTCCAAGAAGTTGTTGTTTTCTACGTTGATAAAGAACTGTGAAGTGGCGCTGTTGGGATCGTTTGTACGAGCCATCGCAATGGTCCCGCGCATGTTTTCCAATCCGTTGTCTGACTCGTTCACGATCGCCGAACGGGTTGTTTTCTCCACACCGCTCTCCAACAGACCACCCCCTTGAGCCATAAATCCAGGAATGACCCGGTGAAAGAGTGTTCCCCCGGCTCCGTCATCGCCATCGTAAAACCCCTCGTCGACATACTGCAGAAAGTTGGCAGTGGTGATGGGGGCCTGGGTCTCGGCCAGCTCTATCACCACCGTTCCCAAGCCCGTGACGAGTTCGATCTGCACGGCCGGGTCCGCCTGGGTGTCCTCTACCGCGGAGTTCTCTCCCGTGTCTCCGCCGGTCTCCTGAGTAAGGCCCTCCGTTTTTTCACAGGCCGTGAGCAGGGGCAACAACGCGATCAGACTCATACGCTTCATGGGGTTCTCCGCTTGCCAGGAAGACTACCCCTCCACCCTTTTCAACGCACCAATGGATTCACGGTCCCGCTAAGGCACACCCTTCCACTCCTGGCCTCGCGCAGCTCAAAACCCAAGGTGTCCCCCAACTCGCCGCTCTCAAACCGCAGCCGGCTCGGGAGAAACACAGGCCGTCGAAAAGAGGCCATGATGCCCACGCTGTGGGTGGGCAGATCCTGGTCCATCTCTCCCAACGCCCGGGCCAAAGTCCACATGCCATGAGCGATCGCACGCTTAAAACCAAAGAGCTTGGCCGTCAGGGCTGTCGTGTGGATTGGATTCCAGTCTCCGCTCACCTTGGCGTACTGTCGACCCAGGTTGCCCGGAATCGACCACACCGCACTGCGGTGGACCCGAAGAGGTGGCTGCTCAGGGGCTTGACGCTTTAGGCCGTCCCCGGGGCCATGCTTGGAGAGCACCGTCGAGATGCCACGCCAAATCACCAGGCCGTCCACGTCCCGCAGGGCCGTGTGAATGTCCGCTTCGACTCCACGTCGGGCGGTGCGCTGACCCTCCATCCAGCAGGAAATGCCGACCTCTTCACCCTCCAGGACGGGTCGAATCTGGGCGACGGCTTGCCGGACATGAACCAGCCCCATCGCAGGCAGGGGCATGTCGGGGTGGTTGGCCAAGGCCAGGTGCAGAGGTTCGGCCAGGATTTGGGGGTACAGGATGGGAAGGGGCCCTTCAATCAAGCCACAAACAGACCGGTATTCAGGCACTGTGGGCACGATGCATGACCGAAGATGCGCCTCCAATCTGGGAATGTCCTCGCCTGCCTTCAGCCCAGGCTTTCGTGCGAGCAGCAACTGGGCGAGGGAGACCTTGGGTGGCTCATCAAAATCCAGCATGCGATCCTTCATGACTCCACCGGCCACACCTTCTCCTCTGCCCACGCCCTGGGCCAAGCCGAGCCGCAATTTCCAGGGATTTCTTTGCCCTGTGCGTCCACCACGAAGTTCCCCACCTCGCCAAAGGCCCGCTCCGCATTGACCCGGCCCTGGCGCTTGCGCATGGCGCTCAAGCGCTCACCCCTGCGCAGCGAGACCACCTCATGCGGTCCGCAGCGCAGATCCACCAGGGCGCCCTTGCGCGCTGGGTTCATCAGCTGCTCCTCGTTTCCGATGGGATCGGCCACCGTCTTGGCTTTCAAGGTCCACACCAACAGGCTGGTGGGCTGTTTTCCCGGATAGGCGTTGGCAAGCAGATCCTGGTACTCAAAAAACTGCTTCCCCACATCGTTCTGGTTTACGGGTCCGGCCATGAGGCAGATACCCGCCAACAAATCGCAACCCGCGGGGAGCTCTGTGACCCCGGCCAACTCACAGTAGAGGGCCGAGCGCGCAGCAGCAGCTCCAAAGGCACGCACAGCCTGGTTCCACTCCAGACCTGACGCTTCCACATCCTTGCGATCCAAGCCGCCGATATAGATGCGCTGACCAGCCAGCGCGAAGGCTTTTCGGCCCCGCTCAGCCGAAGAACTGAGGAGCTTTCCAGTGGGAAGGTCGGCCCACAGCGGAATGGTCTCCACCACCCGGTCCGTGATTTCACCCAACTCGGTCCGAATTTCTCGCAGGCGCTGCTTGCCCCCATCCGTCAGGACATCCACGCGCTCCATCAATAGGAGCTCCTTGGCCTTTACTCGATCCACACCCGCCCAATGAGCAAAGGCGTTGTAGCCAGCACGCCCGGCCTGAAAGGCCGTGTCGTCGCTCACATCCATGTCTTGCCGTCCGTGGTAGGACGGTGGCGCCTTCTCTTCTTGGTTCACACCCGGCTGAATGCGCTCTGAGCGGAAAGAGAGCAGGTTCGCACCCAACTTTCTCCAGGTGCTCTTGGGCAGAGAAATCTCCTGCTGGGCCGCACCAACCTGGGTGACCAGATGCACCCGCCAGCCCAAGCGGCGCTCCCGATCGGTCATCCCAACCATGGCCTCCAACTCGTCATTGACTACAGCATGTTCCCGGCGACGCGCCTCGGTGCAGAAAGGAGCCGAAAAGACATTTGCACGACGGGCGCCCTGGCTGGCCACCAGGGCCGCACGCTCCATGGCATCCATCCAGATGCCCAGATGGAGATGCTGGAGGTAGCCGATGGTCGGAATGTCGTCCTCGTGCCAGAGGGTCTTCCGAATCCCCCGCAAGGGCACGGTGCCCAAAGACAGACCCTTCTTGTGGCCCACAAAGGTCAACAGGAAGGTGAAAGGCGTGCGATAAGGCCGCGCCAAGCAGATGTGGGTGTAGGCCGCCCCGTCCAAGACCGGCCCCTCTAAATGGTCCAAAGAGCGTAAGAGTTCGGCGACTCGTTTGGACTCCGTGGGCCCAACGGTCACCTGACGGTGACCTCGAAAGTTGGTGGACTGACGAGACGAGAGCACCCCCAAGCTGGCCTCCTCAAAGAGCTCCTGCTCGGTGGGGCCGGGTCCCGCTACAAAGCCCTTGGGCCGCTCCAGACAGAGCAGTGGAAGCACCGAGTTGACCTCGGTTGTGGACAGCGGAACACGCATGCGAAAGCCCACCGGACTCGCGGAGTCCAAAGAGGTGGGCAAGTGATAGCGGTTTCGCTTCTCCCCCTCTTCTGCAAAGGCCGCCTGACGGCTGACCCGCTGCGCGGCGGGTGGAAGAGAGATCGGCTGGATGGACAGGGGCTTCTGCATGATCGCCGACTAACAAGATCGACCCAAGTAGGAAGTGGTTCCACACGACGAAAAGGTCGATTCAGTGCATGCGGGCCTGCCCCCAACTGGGGTATTGGGCCACCATGCTTCTGCTTTTTCTTGCCTGTACCGACTCCGACGGCCCCCGCGGAGACACGGGACCCACCCCAAAAGATAGCCTTCGGGTCGCCACCTGGAACGTCGAGTCTCTGGGCGAGAGCGGGAGTGAAGAGCTGAGCGACACACGGGCCATACTCGACCGCCTGGACGCCGATGTTTATTCGTTGAACGAGATCGATAGGGGCCAAGACAACACCCTTCAAGAGCTGGCCAATGACATGGGCTACACCCTTTTACTGCCCGAAGACAACGACTTTGGCGGCATCCGAAACGCGGTGATGACCCGCTGGGAAGTGGTGGGGATGACCACTCACAGCAGCAACAGTCTGTACCCAGGCGCGAAGGAGTTGACCCGCTGGGCCCCGGAGATTCGAGTGGTCGGGCCAGAGAGCCGCGTGGAGGTGTCGGTACTCGCTGTACACCTCAAGTCAGGCTTTGACGAAGACGACATTTTTCGGCGCACCATCGATGCAGTGCGCGTTGGACAAGGCGCGGCCCAGGCCGGCTCACGGGTCGTCGTGATGGGCGATTTCAATGCCGAGATCAGCGACATGCCGGACGAACCAGGGACCTGGACTCGAGCGCCCAACGGGCTGCCCAGCAGCTACAGTCTGGGCGACGATTTACAAGATCGATTGAACGGCGAAGGCATCCTCTCCGACCCCTTTCAGCCCTTCTTTGACCAGGGTTTGGTCCTGTTGGAGGCCAGCCAGCTGGACGGCGACTTGGGCACGCGCCCACGAAGCGGCCGCCGCATCGACTACGTGCTCACCACCCTGCCCAGCACCGGCGCACAGATCTTCGACTGCATGGACGAGCACCTGGAGGGGAGCCTGCCCCTGGCTGGGGAGAGCGTGGGACGGGGAATGTGCGAGGACGCAAGCGACCACCTGCCGGTCTTTGCAGATCTGACTCTCTCTGCCGAGTGACCTAGGGCGAAGTTCAGTCGCTTGTCAGGGAGCCCGGGTCAAATCCTTCGCTTTGACCCGCGACGCGCAGCGCCGAGAGCACGCCTTGGGCTCCTTCCTGCTCGGCCAGAAGCGCGTGAGCCAGAGAGACGGGCCAAACGGCCAACACATGGGTGCGGCCATCTGAGGTGAGCGGCGCGCATCCAGCCACACCGGCACACCAGGAGGTTCACCGCCATCCAACGCGCCGAGCCGCCGCGTTCCGAAGAAGAGCCAGCCGTGATTCGAGTGCGGCACCGAGAGGCTTTAGAAGCGGTGGCCAATGCCATAAATGACAGCCAAAGTCTCTTCCCCAAAGGCATAGGCCACGCCACCATAGAGGCTGGTGCCCGAATGGCTCACCAAGACCATGCGGCTGACCACCATGGGAAAGAAGACATTCTTTTCTAAATCATTGAGCGTGCGGCCCCCCAGCAGCGCCAACTGAGGGCGAAAGGTGGCCTGAGACAGCACCGGGAGATTGAACGGAGAGAACGCCGCGCCAACACCCACAGCAGCCGCGGAGTGCCCTTCGAATATTTCGCCATTTTGATCGATGCGCTGCACGGTCGACAGAGGCACATTCAGCATCACGGTCGAGGACCACCGGGGGCTCCACATGTACTCCCCGAGCAGCAGCCAGGAAGGGACCGGAACCACCCGCTCCTGCGTCTGGTTCTGCAGACCGCCGCTGGCGAAGGTCTGCTCCACAAAAAGCAAACCGGAACCGAAGCTCAGTTCCAGACGCGGCGCAGGCACCTCGGTTTCGACGTCCTGCGCAAAGGACAGAGTGAGCAAACACATCCACATGCGAACATCATAGGTGTACCGTCGACCGCGGAGAGCCCAATGCCTGATTCTACGAGCGATTCCATCCCCGAAACCGTGCAAGCACCCTTCGACGCGATGCGCAAGACTTGGAGCCAAAACCCGCCACCAACCTGCCGAGAGCGTAAAAAAAACCTGACAGACCTTCTACAGTGGGTCCAGGCCAACGAGAAGCGGGTAGCCCAAGCCATCGACTCAGACTTTGGCGGGCGCAGCCACCACGAGACACGCTTGGCGGAGGTGATGATGGTCGTAAACGGCATCAAGCACACCCGAAGCCATCTCGAGGAGTGGATGGCGCCCCAGCGCCGCGAGGTGTGGTGGATGCTGGAGCCAGCTCAAGGCGCCATTCAGCGCCAACCCATGGGCTTGGTGGGCGTAATGGCCCCTTGGAACTACCCCTTCCAGCTCGCCGTGCTGCCCCTGGTCCAGGCCTTGGCTGCCGGAAATCGGGTGATGATCAAGCCCAGCGAACTCACCCCACAGACTTCCGAGCTGCTCGCCGAGATGTGCGCCGCTTGCTTTCCACCGGAGCAAGTCAGTGTGATCACCGGCGGACCAGAGATCGGCGCCGCCTTTAGCGGGCTGCCCTTTGACCATCTCTTCTTCACCGGAAGCACCCAGGTCGGCCGATTGGTCATGCAGGCCGCAGCCAAAAACCTGACCCCGGTAACCCTGGAGTTGGGCGGCAAGTCCCCCGTGCTGATCCACGATTCCTACCCATTGGCCAAGGCAGCCGGCCGTATCGCAACGGGCAAGTGGCTCAACGCAGGCCAAACCTGTGTGGCCCCCGACTACGTGATGCTCCCCAAGGGCAAGGAGCAGGCCTTCGCCGATGCGATCCTGGCCGAGGCCGAGAGGATGTACCCCACCCTGGGCGACGACTACACCGCGATCGTCTCCGAGCGGCACCACAAGCGGCAGATCGCCTTGCTCGAAGACGCCAAGTCCAAGGGTGCCACCGTGCTTCAGAGGGGCGCGAGCAAAGGAAGAAAGATTCCACCGACGGTGGTCCTGAACGTCACGGACGAGATGACCTTGATGCAGGAGGAGATCTTCGGACCCATTCTTCCTATCGAGGTCTACGAAGACATCGATCAAGCCATCGGCCGCATCAACAGCCGCCCCCGCCCCCTGGCCCTTTACTACTTCGACCATCGCAACAAGCGCGCCGAGTCTGTCCTGCAGCGCACCGTAAGTGGTGGTGCTGTGATCAACGACGTGGTGATCCACCTGG
>CAJQPC010000219.1 GCA_905480105.1 uncultured bacterium
CAGGCGTCTGTGCACTCGCCCTCCCAGTCGTGGGGGCCCTCCGTTGGATTGCCTGCGGGGCAGGGGGGCAGCTCCAGCAGCGTGTCAAAGGCGGCATCGAAGGCAATCGAAGCGATTCGCATGCCGTTGAGGTAGGACATCGACTCGTCTGCGGCCTCGTCCCGGGCTTGTTTGGCCTGCACCTCCGCCTCCTGCATGGCCGTTTCGATGGCCAAGCGGTCGGCTGGTGACAGCTCCTCTGAGGACCCGGCCGGGTCCGCCTGTGCGGCGCTCTCCGCGGCAGGACGCCCGCGCACAGAATCTGGATCTGGACGCTCGAGCTGGGCGCTGGGAGGAATCTCATTCGCAGGCGTGGGCTCCCGCAGGTTTCGAAGTCCCCACAGAATCAGGCCTGCCGCGACAGCAACGGTAACCAGACCCGTGATGTGCGCCCTGTTCATGTGCTCACAGTAGCATTGAGAGGGGCGGGACTGTGGACCTGGTCTGCCCGTGGTCCACCCTGCAGGGGCCCGGCGTCGGTCCTGCACAAAAGCCGGGCCTGATACGAGTTGTCCTTTGATTTTACCCCTCTCCAAGAGGGCCGGATGGAATAGCAGGAGGTTCTGAAGAGATCTTCGTCAAGTACCCCATGGCCGTCACCCCATACCCAAATTCACAGTCGGGTTTTTCCATGTCCATATCTTGCCTCACTTCGACTCCGTCTTTATCGAAGTAAAAGTCGATGATGCAGCTCATGTCATCTTCCAAGACAGCGGGATACTGCATTTTTCCTTCTTGCAAGTTCAGCGTGGCTCTGACTTCGCCCGAATTATAGCTGGGTGCTCCACGATTTATGAGCAATGCAACCTCATAGGTTGTTCCGTGGTCTTTCCGTACGAGCATCATCCCAGAAGAGCCATCCCCAGAGGACCCACCGCCCATCTGATAGGTTCCCGTCACATCGAGCTCGACCACCACAGGGACAGACACAGGGACAGAATGCTCCTTTTTTGCCGACCCACAAGCGACGAACAAAAGCCCAACAATGAAGGGCACGGTTGACCGAATAATACCTGTACCAGACATTTGGTTTTCCTAAGTTTTTATGGTGAACAGTACCATCACAGGGTCAGAACTGCAGCGAGAGGCTCATTCGACCTGTCGTTGACCGAATCTCAGCATCTCTGCCACGCCGGAGGGGTCACGGCGTCACGTGAGAACAAGAAGAATTTGTGTGTCTCTCAAGGAAAACGCAGGCTGCGCCCGCTTTGCCGTTGCCGCGTGTCCTCTCGTCGCTCCCCTCTGTCGACCTAGTTTGCGTCCGGGCGCTGCCTGCTTTCAGGGGGTTCTGAGGCCGAGGCGTGAAGCTCTTGGCTCGGAAGGTCTATGCTGTTGGACAGACCCTGTTGCCATGGAGCAACGCGATAGGGAACGTCCAGAGGTTGGTTTGAGGAAATTGAACAATGCACAGCTTCCTGAGTCCGCGACGACTCTATCCAATTCGATAAGGCGAGTCCTTGATGAATGTCGGGGGAGAGACTGGTTCCAAGGGTGTACCGTCTCGGTCAATTCTCGAGCTGCGACAGTGACTGCTGGTGCATTGCATCTTCGGCTTACGGATGCTCGCCAGGGGCGGGTACGTGCTGAAATGACAACTGGACTTGGTGAGGGTTGGAGGGGGTGCCGATTAGATCCACGACCACGGTTGGCGGCTGACTTGATTGGAGAGATGTTTCAAGACAGGCAGGGGCCCCATCTTTGGCTTCGCAATGAACCGCTGCCAGGGTTCTCACCTGGAGATGGGGTCAGAATCACAGGGAAGAAGGCAGACCGAGTTCAGGTAGGGATTGTTCGTCGATTGGTCTGGCACCATAAGATTGGGCGGTGGATGTACTTGTTAGAGAACGAAGCTGGGCCCATTAATCTGAGATTCTGGCAAGAGGAGCTTGAGCCTGCCTAGGCTGAGTCCTGGTGGCTGAGAGAGTGTCCGAAATAAATGGAACAAGTCGAGGTTCAGGGGGTGGGGCTATCCCAGGTCCAGCGGGCGGCTCATTGAGTTCCAACACCACTTCCAAGGCGACGGCTGTGAAGGCGGCGACTGCGATTTGATGTACCTCGGGCCCTCTTGCGATGTCACTGTTTTCTAAACCGCTGAGCCAGCTGACTGAGAATGCATGATGACTGGCTCTTGCAGCGGGCGAGGCGGTGGAACAGATGCCGCAGTTGTAGCTTGTAGAAAATGGCCAGTTGGGCGCCAAGGGGTCGGCATCGAAGTTCTCTATGGGTCGGCAGCAGGGAGTTTCGATATACGCCAACCATCCTCGTTGGAGGACCCCGTTTCACCTAACGTTCAGAGGGAGACGACGTTTTTGTAGGGAATGTTTCGTAGGCAGGCCGCGCCCCCTTTGCGTTGAGGGAGTGGAGAACAAACTCCCGCAGGGAGTCCCCAAAGGGGCTTGTTGTGCGACCTCCCGTTGCCGCGTCGCTGCCGCTCCCCCCTCCATCGACCTCGTCTGCGTCCGGGCGCTGCCTGCCGGAGAACCGGCCGAAGGCCGAGCTCTTCACGCCCGTTAGAAAAAGCATACGGCTGACCCTGTCTGTCGTGGAGTGCCGTTTTGGCAGCCGGAACGAGGTCGAGAGGATGTTCGCATGCGAGTGGAGCCCGTCTGCAGGGGGCCCATGTAACTCAGGTCTCGAGCGGTAGAATGAAGGATGTCTCTTGCCCAACCGGTCATGCTTTCGGTGCGGCCGGACGTCGTTTTCCACTGGTGCAGAGGAATAGAGTCCACAGTTTGGCGGTAGTATGTCTTATCCGACCCTGAGGTTTCGCCGTGTCTCCCTTTCTGTTCGCCATCCCTCTTCTCGGGTGCACGCCTGTCGCTTCGGTCCCCGTTCAAGCGCTTGATGCAGTGCGTTCCGGAATTCCGGAAGTCCAGGCGGGAGACCTCATCTTCCAACAATCCAAGTCGTCTCAAAGTGAAGCCATTGGGCTGGCTACTGGGAGCCGATACACGCACATGGGCGTACTATTTCGGCATCAGGGGGAGCTTGTAGTATTCGAGGCCATTCAGCCAGTCTCGATGACTCCCCTTGACCGATGGACCAGTCGCGGAGTGGACGGACACTATGTCGTAAAGCGCCTTGCGAATTCGGAGGAGGTCTTTACAGCCGATGTGCAGGCCGGCATGCTTCAGGTTGGAAAAGAGTTTCTCGGCAAGCCCTATGATCTCCAGTTTGGCTGGGACGACGAGCGCCTCTACTGCTCAGAGTTGGTATTCAAGGTCTACGAGCGGGGAGCTGATATCCAAATCGGTGAGTTGAGCACTCTGAGGAGTTTCGATTTGTCCCATCCGGTCGTCGAGCAAAAGCTGAAGGAACGGTATGGAAAGCAAGTGCCGTTGGATGAGCCTGTGATTTCACCACAATCAATGTTTGAGTCTCCGAATTTGGTCCTCGTCGTGGACTACCCGGGCGATTGATGTATCGCTTCAGAAGTGACAGGGGAACAGAAACATTGGACGTAGAAGAGGGAGGCTTCTAAGGTCCAGCGGGAGACGACGTTCCCGCAGGGCATGTCTCTTAGGCAGGCCGCGCGCCCTTTGCGTTGAGGGAGCGGAGAACAAACTCCGAAGCAGTCCCTCGGAGGTGGCTTGTTGTGCGACCGACCCTTGCCCGTTCGCTGCCGCTCCTCCCTTCCCTCGGCCTGGGCTACTTCGCGGCGCTGCCTGGGGGAGAGCAGACTGAAGTGAAGCCGCTTTGGTAGACATGTGGATAGTAGTAGTCAGAGCTGTTTAAGACAACACGCACTAGGAAAGAGCGGGACGACTGGGCAAGCAGTGTGAAACCCGGAGCCCTGTCCGAGTCTTCGTACCGCTCCAAGTAGGACGGAAAGCAGGCCTGGTGGGGTGCGTGGCGGGCCGGCCCGGAGGGGCAAGCAGCTTGGGTCGGGCAGGGAGCGTAGCGCTCCCCAACCCTGCCCAGACCCGTCCAGGCTGCGCTGTTGGTGGCTCAAGTGGTGGACTGGCAGAGGACTGCGCCAAGAAGCAGACCGGGGCGGCCCATCATGCCGGTCGCTCGCCAAATTGCCCAAGCCCGCCTGGGCTGCGTTTCTCCCTGGCTCGAAAGCTCCGTGGGTCCGGGCAGCCTTACCAAGCCGTCGGGACAGTGCGAGTCAGGCTCCGATTGGTGCAGCCTGATGTCAGGAGGTGCACCATGCCTCCCACCGCCTGCAGGCACCACTACGGTTCGCGATACCCGTTTTGCAGGGCAGAGGCCGAGCGAAAGAGGCAAGCGAGAAAGAGTGAGCCGGCGGATAAGGCTGACTTGCTGCGGGCTAAGCAGGCTGCCACGCAGCGGGAGGGGGATTATCGGGTAGACTTTAGGTATGGAACGTTAGGAGCCTCCGATGTCACACGCCGAGAGCCTGAAGCGCCTCCTTACGCCTTTGGGCCTGGATTCAACCCCCGCCCCCGATCTCCCGTCTTGGGTCGGTGCGCCGAAGATGAGCCCCGCCCTCGGGGTCAGGCTGGAGGAGTTGGACCTTGTCCAGACTCGGCAGATGCTGGACGACGATGGCTACACCGTTGTGCGCAAGGCCTTCTCGGAGGAGGAGTGCGCTCAGCTGGTCGCCCTGTTGAAGTCCGAGTCCAAGCTCGGCGCGTTGAAGAACATGCTGTCCTATGGCGACCCGCTGTACTTCTCCGCACTGACCAACGACAAGCTGATGACCCTGTGCGAGTCCTTCTTGGGGCCGGATTTCATCCTCATGCAGTACTCCGCGACCATCCTTGGCCCTGGGGGAACGGGCTTCCTTCCCGGCGGGATCCGCTGCTACGGGCTGCACTCCGACCAACCGCGAACCAACCCGAACAGCGACACGAAGCTGTACACCGCCCCCCGAGACCGCAACAACCTGCTGACCTGCTGCATCGTGCTGTCCGATGGCTACACGGCGGACACGGGGGCCACCTATGTCGTGCCGGGTACGCACCGTCTTCGGCGGTTTCCAGACCCGGCTGCCATCGCCAATGCCGAGTCCATCGCCCAGCCCATCCTCGCCGAGCGGGGGGATGTGGCGTGTTGGGATGGCAACGTGTGGCATGCGTTTGGAGTGCGGCAGGTCCCCGGCGAACGCGTTGTGCTGCACATCTCCTATGCCCACGTGGATGGCGCGGAGGCCCACGATGACTACGATGGCGTTCCACCCTCGGCGTTCATGGGGGGCCCCAGCCAGAGTGGCATCGTCCAACTGCTTCAGCGGGATCCCACGACCGGCGATGTGCTCACGCCCAACCCGCGCCGCCGTCGACTGTATTGGGAGGAAGCCTCGCTCCGTGCACTGGATTGGCTGCCCAAGGCGCTGGGCAACTGGATGTACAAGCTCTACTTCAACAGCCTGGTCGACAAGGAGCTCAACGAGGAGGAGCGGGCGGCGTTGAAGGGTTAGGTCGTCCGACGGCGAAGGGCTTTGGTACGACCTCCGCCCGTTACCCAGGCGGCCCCACGCCACACAAGAGAGCCGGCGGAGAGTAAGGAATTGCCGGTGCTCCTTCTGCCGGCGCTTTCCCGCGGCTGCGAATTTGGAAGTCACTCGACCCGGCGATGTCGGCTGATGTTCGGGCGCTTCCGCGAGGTGAATGGGACGCGCTGCTGGCCGCGGCCGCGCGGGCCCACGATAAGCGTCCAGGTCTCGGAAGCTGGGGCGGGCGGGGGCGCTCATTGTCGAGATGTTGGGCCTTCTGCGCCGAGCCCGTTCAGCGCCCGAGGGCCCTGTTTTGGCTCGGGGCGGTTCAATTTGCATCGCTGCAATAGTCCACTTGTTCCCCGTTCCGGCGCTGTGTTTCGGCGGTGGACTGCTCGTCGCAGTCGTGGTCCTTGCGCTGAGCCCTGAACGCCTTCCGTAGGAAGAGAAGGACAGGACCTGCTGTCGACGCCGAGGCGAGATTCGATAGCCGAGCTCCATTGTGTGGAGTCCTGCGGGCCTGCTCGCTTCTCCTCCTCGCTGGCAAGACCAGAGGTCTGAGGACGCAGTTTCGCGCAACGTCCATGCCAAGCAGCATATCGGGGCGGTCATGAGGCCCTTCGCTCGCCAAGTTGCCTAAGCCCGCCTGGGCTGCGTTTCTCCCTGGCGCGACAGCGCAACAAATGGACATCCCGCAGCGGTGGATGACTGGGCACGGCACTGGGCGTAGGGCTCGCCAAGATGTCGAGCGCGGCCCAGGCTGCGTTGCCGAGCCTTCGAAAGGGTGCGAGGAGTGGGCCGGTCTGCGAAAATGGGCGTGGATGGACAGCGCGCGAAATCGTGTACCCAGCGAGACTGTGTTCGGCGGAGCCTGCCAAGACGTCGGAGCTTGTGGAGCAGTGTTTCGTATTCACCAGAACGGTCTGTGAAGCCTTGTCTATTCCGCGCCGAATGCTCTCCGAAAATCGGATAGGGCGACTAACGACCAGCGGTAGACGCAGTCCGGAGGCCAAAGGCCGGAGGATTGCGTTTAACGCACGTTAGGCGACGCCCCGACTCTGTTCCGCCGAGCACAACTCGCTCGCGGGTACGCGAAGAACCGAAGCGGCTGTCTCTGCTACGACGCAGCAACTTGCTGCGATTCTCCCGGTTCTGGGCACGCGCCCGGGTAGAGCTACGGACAACTGCCCGTGTTCTCCAAGTTCGTAAAACTCCCTGCGACCGCGACCTGGTCCTCCAACGCCGCGACGTCATCCGAGCACAACGCAGTTTGGGCGACCTGGAGGTCTCCAGCTGTGGCTGTCAACGCGCTCAGGTCCAGAGCGGCCAGCGAGAGGTTGAGCTCGATGTTGAGGTATCCCGCAGCTCTGATCAGCCCGCTGAGGTCCACTGTGTTCAACGACCCGTTGTTGTAGATGAGCAGCGAATCTCCGGTTGTGGTCAGGCCGTGCAGGTCCAAGCTGCCTAGCGCGGCACAATGGGAGATCTCCAGAGCTCCACCAATGCTGGTCAGGTCCCCGAGATCTACACTGGCCAGAGATGCGCTATTCGAGACCCAGAGGTCTCCTGCCGTGCTGGCCAATGCGCCAAGGTCCAGATGGGTCAAGGAAGGATTGCCGTCAAGCCAGATGGCATCTCCCGAACTACTGGTCAGGGCGCTCAGGTCCACGTGAGTCAACGCTGCGTGATTGCGAATGTAGAGGGCTCCCTTGGCGCTACCGAGTGCGCTGAGGTCCAAACTGGCAAGACCAGGGTTGCTCAAGACGTAGATGTCCCTCTCCGTGCTGGTCAGCGCGCTCAGGCTCACACTGGTCAGAGACTCATTGGCGGAGATCAGAAGGTCTCTCCCGGTGGTGGTCAACCCGTTCAGATCTGCGCTGCCCAGCAAATCATTTCCGGAGATCCAGAGGTCCGCCCCGGTACCAGTCAAAGCGCCGAGGTCCATGCTGACCAAGGCTGTATTGGCGGTCAGGTAGAGGTTTCCGCCGGTGTTTGCCAATGCACCGAAGTTCAACCTGCTCAGGTCAGCGTTGGAGGAGACTTCGGCGGTCTGACCCACTGTGGTCAGAGCACCGAGTTCGAGGCTGGTCAATGAAGCGTTGGACAGGACACTGAGGTTTCCCGTGACCTCGGTGAGGCAGGTGATCTGGTCGACCTGCTTTTGGGAGGCTGACGAAAGGTCAAGGTCGCCGACGAAAGTCCGTCCACAATAGTTCGTGCAGAACGTGTCGTAGTCCATTGTTCCGATCGGCGAGTCAGCCAGCCAGACCTCGCTATCCTGATCATTACAGTCCACGCCGGCGCCGTAGCCATCCCCGTCCGCATCCTCTCCATCACCACTGTCCCCGCTGTCCCCAGTGTCCCCAGTGTCCCCGGTGTCGCCGCTGTCAATCACCACGCCGCTGTCGTCGCTCAAACCGCCTTCACCACTGCCCTTGTTGCTACACCCCCAGAGAGGCAGACTGAGGGCGAGCAGAACGGAACACAGGAGCCGGGTTGGCGAGGACACTGCGGTGAATCTCTCAAAACGTGTTGCGATGCTGGATCAGGCGACGCCCAGCACTGAACCGTAAGGATAGGATATCCCAGCCTGCGTCGCAGCTTAACTTCCCACCACTCGTCCAAAAGGACCATCGGTCGCCCAGTCACCGCGTTCAGGCACCCGAGAAGAGAGCGATCGGTAATGCAATGACTCACTGGATTGTTGGTACTAGATCTGCCGCCTGCACGGTCGGGTAGGCTACGAACGCGTGCCAGGATGTCGGAGCCCAGCAACGCCCTGACGCCGCGACGCGGTCTCCAGACTCGCCCGACCAAGTTCGCTACCACCGTGAGCCAACGGAGAGGCGGGGTGTCGACTAACGTCCAGCGGGAGACGACGTTCCCGTAGGGAATGTCTCGTAGGCAGGCCGCGCCCCCTTTGCCTGAGGGGTGCAGGCGAAGGGAATGGAGCACGAACCCGCAGGGTCCCCCGTAGGGGGCTTGTCGTGCGACTGACCGAGAGCCGGAGCCCCGTTGCCTGGTCGCTGCTGCTCCTCCCCTCCCTCGACCTCGTCTGCTTCGGGGCGCTGCCTGCCGGAGAGCCGGCCAAAGGCCGAGCGTTTCACGCCCGTTAGGCGCCGTAGCGAACAGGTATCGCCCGGATTGCATTTCAAGTTCACGGAAGCATTGGGGTTGTCTCTACTCGGATGCCCTGGAGGTTCGAACCCCAGTTTTTTGAAAGCTACCCCTAAAGCACCACAGGGCCTGCTAAGAGCCCAGGGGAGCGGAAAGAGCACCCCCACTGAGATTGGAAGCGGGACGACGAGGCAGTTTGTACTGGGCATGGAGACCAGCCCAAGCCGTCGTCTCGCTCCAGCTTGCGCAAACCCGATTGGCGAGTGGGGTGCGGGGATGGGTCGTCCCGAGCGAGGAAGCCGACAGGGGCGAGACAGGCTCAAGATCTGGGGTCAGATGTTCGTGGCTTTTGCTGGGGCCGGAGGTCTTGGTGGAGCCGTAGTGCTGGCCCTCTCAAGTCAGTAGGCCTGACAACAGCGAAGGCGCCCCTCTCTCGCTTCGGCGGGGGAGGGGCGCCTTTTGTCGTTCCATGGCCTGCTACTCAGTCTACAGTGTGGCACCCGTTTTTCTTGACAGGTCGCTGGTCAAAGTTTGTGGCCGCAAGGTTCCAAGCACCATCGCCGTCGCGGGTGAACGCGAAACGAACGCTTGTAATAAAGAGCACTGGCGGGGAAATCTTGGGTTGTGGGCCTAAGTCCCCACGTGCCCAGAAAATGGCTTCGTTTTCGTTCATGTGCAAATTAACTTGTTGGACGTAAAACCGAATCGGTTGATCGTTGCAAAACTCTTTCCACCAATTG
>CAJQPC010000220.1 GCA_905480105.1 uncultured bacterium
CGTGCCGCAGCCCACCAGCAATATGGGGCAGGGCACCGTCCGGCCAAGGTGTGCGCGGCGGGCGGCGTAGGTCTCGTGCGTAATCATGCATAAAGCATACTGCGCGGGCCCACATCAGGCGCGTCAGGCTACGCTCTATGCATGCTGCTTCGCCGCCCATCTCAGCGCTTGCGCGTTGCCACGGACCCCATCAAGGGCTCACGCTTCATCGCCACTTTGGAGCGCGCGGTCGATGAAAGCGCGGCCATGAACATGGTGAAGGGAATGCGCGTGGAGTGGCCCGATGCCACCCATCACGTCTTTGCGTGGCGTATAGATGGGGAGACCCGGCGCTCCAGTGATGACGGAGAGCCCGCCGGCACCTCCGGCCCTCCGATTCTTCGCCGCCTGGACAGCGCAGAGGCCAGCCAGACGGTGATCGTGGTGACACGCTTTTATGGCGGAACCAAGCTGGGGTCCGGTGGCCTTGTGCGTGCGTACGGGCGTGCTGCTTCTGCTGTGCTTGCAGAGGTTCAATGGGTAGAGGAGGTCCAGACCCAACGACTCCTACTGTCCTGTGGCTACAGCCTGGAAGGACCGTTGCGCGGGCTGCTATCGCGATTCAAAGCACAAATCACAACAGTACGCTGGGACACTCAAGTGCACCTGGAGGTCCAGGTACCCATCGAGCTCGAAGAGGCACTGAAGACCGAAGTACAGGAGCTTGGCGCAGGCTCCATCCAGGTTGATTAGTTCTCGAGTTCCGCTCGGCGTACCAACACCTCAAGAGTGTGGCCTGCCTCGGCTAAGCGTTCGGCGGCACCTTCCTCGCGGTCCACAATGGTGATGCACTGAACCACACGCAAGCCCTCGGCCTCGGCGATATCTATGGCCCGAAGCATGCTGCCACCGGTGGTGCAAGTGTCCTCGATCATGCAGACGGGGGTGCCGTTGGGCAGGTTCTTGCGGCCCTCGACGTGGCGCTTCATACCGTGGCCCTTGGGCTCTTTTCGCACAAGAAACGCGTGTATGGGTCGACCCAAGCCAAAGCTGGTTGCTGCCACCGCCGCGGATATGGGGTCTGCGCCCACGACCAAACCGCCCACTCCCTTGACCTCGGGCTTTAGGGCCGCATGCACCAAGTGGCCAATCAGGTAGGCCCCCTCTGCGTTCAAGGTCGTTTGGCGGCCATCGACGTAAAAGTCGCTCTCCAGGCCGCTGGCCAAGACCACTCGCTTGCGCTCGTAGCTCAGCTCTTTGAGCAGTTCGATCAATCGCTCACGCACGGTGTGCCTCCAGCCAGTCGCACATGTCGTCTAAGACCTTCTGCTTCTCCGGCTCGTTGAATAGCTCGTGGTAGAGCTCGTCATAGACTCGGATATCCTTGTCGGAACTACCCGTTCGGTCGAACCACTTTCGAGAGATCTCCGCGGAGCAGACTTTGTCTCCGGTGCTGACCAGCATCATTAGAGGCAGCTTAAAGTCGTTGGCTTGGGCATCCGCCATCTTCTGGGTGGCCAGGACCTCCATTCCCCAGCGTGCGCGCAGCAGATCAAAAACCAATGGGTCGGCCCGGTAGTCAGCTACCACTTTGGGATCCCGGCAGACGTGCTCTGGGTCGACCTCGCCGGGCATGGAGAAGCTCGGCAGTAGCTTGGAGAGCACCTTGCCGCCCCAAACCTTGATGCGGGCAGGCTCAAAAGCCGTTCCGATGAGCGGGTTGGTCATCACCACGCCGCGGATGTTGCCGGGCCGCTGGATACCGGTTGCGGCCAGCACCAAACCACCCATACTGTGTGCCACGACGAAGCAGGGGCGTCCTACTTCGTCCAGTGCGGCGTGGACATCGTCGATGTAGTCGGCCCAATGTAGGATGTGGCCGCGCTCGCCACCGGATTGTCCGTGTCCGCGCAGCTCCAGACCGTGAACGGTCCAACCTCTTCCACTCAGCTCATCGGCTACGTGCTCGTAGCGGCCCATGTGCTCTGCAAATCCGTGGACGAGCAGCACATCGCCGATGGGCGTTTCGTCGGGAGCCCACTGAAGCAGGTTGAGGGTAGTTCCGTCCGCACTTTGGATGGTCGTCGTGGTTGGCATCAGAAGCTCGGTTCAGGCATGGGGGGATCGGCAGGTTGCTCTTCGGGAGCCGCTTCGAGAGCGGGCTCAGCCGGAGTGGCCTGATCTGCGGGAGCACTTCCAAAGCCAGCGGGCTCTGGGGCAACAAATTCTACGGGTTCCGGCTCTTCTTTAGGCTCTTCAACGGGCATCTCAACTTCTTCAGGCCAGATGCAGGACTTGGTTGTGGGACCGTCAAAGTCATTGTTCACGGCGCAAGGCAACGCTGTGGACAGGGCTGGCACGAGCGCCACGACAGCCAGGGAGAACAACATCAAGAGAAGGAAGGGCAGGGCCGCCTTGATGACTTTGACGATGCTCTGTTTGAACACGGTACTCGCCACAAAGAGGTTGATGCCCATGGGTGGGGTCAGGTAGCCCAGCTCCAAGTTCACGATGAAGATGATCGCGAAGTGAATGGGGTCGATGCCAAAGCTGGCCGCGATGGGGGCTAAGAGCGGGGCGACGATCAAAATGGCGGAGATAATCTCCATCACCGTGCCCAGGGCCAAAAGGAAGAGGTTGACCAGGAGCAAGAACTCCCATTTGGAGTCCACGTGGGCGGCGAGCCACTCGGTGGCTTGATCGGGGATCTTCTCGAAGGCCAGAAACTTGTTGAACGCGATGGCCAGCACGATGATGACGAAGAGGCTGCCCATCATCACGCCGGACTCGACCAAGATCTTGGCCAGCTTGCGCAGACCCATTTCCCTGTGGATGAAGAGCTCAACGAAGATCGCGTAGACCACGGAGACTGCAGCGGCCTCGGTCACGGTAAATCGGATACCGATGGGGGCAAAGACGCCGTAGATTCCACCAAGGATGAGCACTGGCAGCATCAAGGCTAAGAAGCCCCGCTTTAGGCTGTTGAAGATGTTGGAGAAGTACCCTTCGCCAATGTCAGCCATCTTGATGTTGGCCCCTCCTCCGCTGGGGCGGGTCTTGTAGAGGGTGTAGACGACAAGCACGCCAGCGATGAACAGTCCCGGAAGCAGACCCGCTAGAAACAGGTCGATGGGGGACATGGGGGACTGTGGATTCGAGGTCACCACGGCGTAGAGAATCATCGGGATGCTAGGCGGGATGATGATGCCCAGGGAGCCTGCGCTGGCCAGAACGCCGATGCTGTAGCCCTCGGGGTAGCGATCCTTGATGAGCATCGGGAACATCAAGCCGCCGATGGCGATGACGGTCACCGGGGAGGACCCGGAGATTGCCGCGAAGATCACGCATGCAAAGATCGTCGCGAGTCCCAGGCCACCAGGGGTCTTGCCCATGGCTGCTCGTGCCACGCCAACCAGGCGCTCCGCGAGGGAGCCCTGGGTCATGATGTTGCCAGCGAGCACGAAGAAGGGGATGGCCAGCAACTCCTGCTTCTTGGTGGCCTCGAACATATCGGTGACCACGGTGACGCCGGTCAGGCCGTCTGAGAGCAGGACCACACATGCCAGGGCTGCGACGCCGATTCCTGCGAATAGGGGTGCACCAACCAGGACCAAGAGGATGCCTGAGATGGCAATGAGTGCGGGCTTACCCAGCCAGAGAGTTGCACCAATACCGAGCAGGAGGCCGGGGAACCAGCCGGACACCAGGGTGTCGGCGCGGGTGCGATTGCCAGCCTTGCGTGGCTCGGTGATGGCAGCCTCGGGCGGTCCCTCCTTGGTCGCGAAGCGTCCAAGGATTCCGGCGACGCCGAAGCGCAGGGCCATCAAGGCGAAGGCCAAGGGAAGGACCACGTTTCCCAGCCAGATTGGAAAGCCGGACTCGGCCTCGATGGGGGGCCAAATCACCGGATCGCCAAACTCGAGCGTGGGCTCCCAAACCAGTGGGAGAAGGGCCATCAAGGCCAGACCGCCTGCGATACCGGACAGCGCCTCCATGGCGGTGGCCCCGGCACGCTTGAGCAGGAGAGGACGCTTGGTCTCGTCGCGAACCTCGGACCAAGTCAGCTCCTCGATGGCCTGGGCTTCGCGGGGGTCATCGGGCTCCATGCGGCGGGTGATTCGCATTGCGACAGCGGCGATAAGGCCGCAGATGATCGCAGTTCCCCAAGAGACCCCGTCTGCGTCCGGGAGACGCTCGATGACGAAGTTGATGGGGGCGACGATGATCGGCCAGACGACCAAGCCTTCCAAGGTGTCGCCGAACTCGATGCCCTCGGCGGTCAGAGTCCAGGCGTTCTCCATCAAGACCCAGCAGAGCCCTGCTGCTACCAGGGCGGAGAAACGCTTCACGATCTTGGCCGCACCCGGGCTGAGCAAGCGATCGGATGCGTCGACGCTCAAGTGGGCCCCACGGCGGGTAGCCAGTGATGCACCCAGGAAACCAACCCAGACCATCAAGAGCATGGCCATGTTTGCGCCGCCCTCGATCTCGAAGGACTCCAGGGAGGCCTCGCGGCGCAGGTAGTCCATGAAGGAGAAGGCGGTCATCGCCAGCAGGGCGACAATGATGATGGCTTTCTCGAGCCATGAGATGATCCTGTCGATGCCTTCTAGCACCTCTTCGACCACGATCTTAAGGCCAGTGAGGGCCAAGACGAGGACGAAGAGCACATCTTGACCAGGGCCCTGGGCGAAGCGGCGCAGCATCCCGCTTACGCCGTTGGTGATGCCATCGATCAGGCGGGCGAAGGCATCAAAGACGCTTGTCAATAGACGATACACCGAGGGTTCTCCTGAAAGCTGGGCGCGGGGACCCACATGCTACGACGCCCGCGTGCTTTGGGTGCACGCGGGCGTCGAGAGTATAGGAGCTAGGCGCTCAGCGCATGGAGGTGAGCTTGGCCTGGACTGCTTTGTAGTGGGTCTTTACGGCTGGGTTTGCCGCCAAGTAGTCCAGGTGTACGCCGCCTGTCTTGTCCGAGAAGGCCTGGCGCTGCTCAGGAGAGAGGTCGATGACCTCGATGCCCTTGGCCTTGATGACCTCGAGCATGGCGGCCTCTTGGGCGCGCACAGCCTTGCGGCCCTTGATGGCTTCTTCAGTGGGGTTGCCCGTCACGACAGCCACGAGATCTGGAGACAGCTTGGCCATGAAGCGCTTGGAGTATGCAATGGCAGCTGGCTGGTAGATGTGGCGCGAGAGGGTGTAGTGGGTGACTGGATTGATCCAGCCAGAAGCCAGGCTGAACAGAGGGGTGTTGTCGAATCCATCGACCACACCGGTGTTCAGGGACTGCATGACTTCCGATGTGGGAAGGCTGACCGCCTGGGTTCCCAAGGCCTTGTACATGCCGGTGTGTACCATCGACTCTTGGCTTCGCATCTTGTATTGGCTCAGCTCAGCTGGGGTGCTGGCAGGCCCGCCCTTTGTGGCGAAGTTGCGCCATCCGTTCTCGGCCCAAGTGTTGAACACAAATCCCTTGGCGTCGAGTTCCTTGGAGACGGGCTCGTAGAGCACTTCGTCCAGCACCGCGTCGGCCTCGGCGTTGGTACGGAAGAGGTAGGGGAGCTCAGGCAGCTGCAGCAGTGGCACGCCCGCTCCCTCACCCATTGCACCGCTGGAGACGCCCACAGCTTGAAGGCGCTCTCCACGCCGACAGTCACGGACCATCTCGATCTCGCCTCCCATCGTACCCAGGAAGACCTTGACCTTGATCGCGCCACCGGAGTCCGTCTGGATGCGGCGCTGAAAGTCCTTGAGCTGGTCAGCCCAAGGGGTTCCTTCAGGGGCCACGGTGCCAAAAGACAGGGTGTGCTGTGCCTCGGCCTGCGGGGTGCTGGTAGGAACCAGCAGGATAGCCAGGGCTGTGACGCCTACGCCGGCGGCCTTGATCAGGGTCTTATTCATGGGGATCGTCTCCAGAAAGAATACGGGGCGGTGGGTGCCTACTCGGCGAAGTACTCGTCGACGTTGTCCAGCAAGAACTGAGCCTTGGCCTGCTCGGCAATCTGCTCGGGCTCCAAGCCCGGGATGACGCTTGCGTCTCCGTTTACAACGAAGGTGAGTTGCTCGGTGAACACGGCCCGGTTCTGGGTCTTCTTGGCCCAGTAGTCGGCGTAGAGCACGCGGTTGCCGAAGTGGTCGGGGTTTGCCTCTATAGCGGTCTGGAAGAACTGCTCGGCTTTGTCGAGGTCCTGGCCAGCGAAGCTCGGCAACGCGGCCCAGTAGGCACCCAGGTACCGGGAGGAGGCCGTGTAGAAGAACTGGTCGTCCAGCTCGTTCAGGTACCCCATCCACATGTAGATTTGGTCCTTGTACTGAAGGATGGTCGCCAGGCTCTCTGCCCGTGCCCACTTGCCCAAGGCAGAAGCCATCCAGTACATGCAGGGAACATCGTCGACGGTGAAGGCAGCGCCAGCCAGACCCTCGCCTTCTCCAGCCTCGACACGTGCCACAAAGTCAGTGTTCAATGCCAAGCATCTCTTGCCCCAGGTCACGGAGGTGTCCCATGCGGCGCTTTTGGCATCTTGGTCGGTGAGCACACCGTCGCCCAAGAAGTAGTAGCCGCGAACCAATTGGTTGTAGGCGTGACGGTTGGTCGGGTCCACGGCCAAGACGGCCTCGTAGCCAGCCAGCGAGTTCTTGAGGGAAGCCTCGTCGCCGCGGTTCTCCCACAGGGCGTCTGCGCCAGCCGCCAGTAGTGCCGCGTTGCTTCCCTGAGCAGCCTCAGCGGCCTCGGCCACCTCGTAAGTGCCAGTCTGCTTTTTGCCGCAAGCCGTTAGCGTCAGTGCAAGGGCGGGGGCCAGAATCCAAAGTCGCTGCATGTCCTCTCCAGAAAACTACGCTCTTGTTCCCGAGAATCGGGCGGGAGCGAGGGTGATTGCGGGGTTTTAGGGCATGGGTCTATCCATGTCAACCACCTGTGAGGCGCTGTAGGGACCCGCAGGACGGCCAGGCCATTCCCATGCCGTGGATGCAACGCTTGCGTGTCCCTGTTCCTGCTGTCTCTGTCGGTCGGTTATCCCGGCGCAAAGGAGCCCCCAATGCTTGAGAAGCAGCCCCGTATGGCCCTCACTTTCGACGACGTCTTGCTTCAGCCCGCCGCATCTAGTGTGCTGCCCAATGAGGTCGATGTCTCCACGCAGTTGACGGCCGACCTTCGGCTCAACATTCCGCTGCTGAGCAGTGCAATGGACACCGTGACCGAGGCCCTCACGGCGATCTCTATGGCCAGAACCGGCGGCATGGGGGTCATCCATAAGAACTTCAGCCCTGAGGGTCAGGCCGCCCAGGTGGCTCATGTCAAGAGGGCGGTCACGGGTGTGATCGTGGACCCAATTACCGTTCGGCCGGGCGATTCCATTGGGCAAGCTCGGACTCTGATGCGGCAGCACAGTATTTCTGGGGTGCCTGTTACGGTCAAAGGCCGTGCGGTGGGCATCTTGACGAACCGGGATCTCCGCTTCGAGAAGCGCCACGATCTCCCAGTGCGGGATGTCATGACCGCAGAGAACCTGGTCACGGTGCCACCGGGCACCAACCTGGAACGCTGCAAGGAGCTGATGCAGCAGCACAAAATTGAAAAGCTGCTGGTCGTGGACAGCGAGGGACGTCTCAAGGGCCTGATCACAATCAAGGATATCGAGCTGACCACGATGTACCCCTTGGCGGTCACTGACAGCCGGGGGCGCTTGCGCTGTGCTGCAGCGGTAGGCCCCGGTCAGGATGCGCGCATTCAGGCGCTGGTCGACGCAGGTGTGGATGCGGTGGTGATCGATACGGCGCATGGTCACAGCGCCGGTGTGCTCCGGGCGGCCGAAGCCGCGCGTCAGACATGGCCTAATCTAAGGCTCATCGTAGGGAATATCGCCACTGCCGAGGCCGCCTTGGCCTGCATCAAGGCTGGCGCGAGCGCCATCAAGGTGGGCATTGGACCAGGGTCCATCTGCACCACCCGGGTTGTCGCTGGCGTGGGGGTGCCCCAGCTCACCGCCATCGCTGACTGTTCAGCCATCGGCAAGAAGCACGGCATCCCTGTGATTGCAGATGGCGGGATCAAGTTTTCTGGGGACGTGGCCAAGGCCATTGCCGCCGGGGCAGACTCGGTAATGATTGGTTCGCTGCTTGCGGGTACCAGCGAGGCACCCGGTGAGGTTGTCCTGCTCGGTGGCCGCCGCTTCAAGCGCTACCGCGGCATGGGTTCGATGGAGGCGATGAAGGCCGGCTCCGCTGACCGGTACTTCCAAGAGCTCGCGATGGGCGATCCCGAGGCTGCCACACGCAAGTTGGTTCCCGAAGGCATCTCAGGTCGCGTAGCCTACAAGGGGCCGGTAGCCGATGTGATCTATCAGCTAGTTGGCGGGTTGCGGGCGAGCATGGGCTACACCGGCTCGGCAAACATTCGGGCCATGCAGGAAGACACCCGCTTTGTGCGCATGTCTTCCAGCGGGCTGCGTGAGAGCCATGTGCATGACGTGACCATCACGGAAGAGGCGCCCAACTACCGCATCGGTTGATGCGGAGGCGGATGCTCAGCCCAACATTGGGCTGAGATCTTGTGCGACTTCAAAACTCGCCTCGGTCACCGAGCGGATGCTTTCGACACTCTCGCCCGGAGCAAGCTCAGTCAGGACCAGTTTGCGGTCCTGGACTATGAACACGCAGCGATCAGTGATGACCATGTGCACACAGGCCACGCCGGTGAGTGGAAGGGTGCAGGCCTTGAGCACCTTGGAGGCACCGTGCTTGTTGGCATGGGTCATCGTGACCACAACGCGCTTGGCTCCCGCGACCAAGTCCATGGCCCCGCCCATGCCCTTGACCATCTTGCCGGGGATCATCCAGTTGGCCAAGTCGCCCTGCTCGGAGACCTGCATGGCGCCTAAAATGGTGAGATCCACGTGACCGCCGCGGACCATAGCGAAGCTGGTTGGAGAGGAGAAGAAGGCGGAGCCCGGCAGGGCCGTGACGGTCTGCTTGCCTGCGTTGATCAAGTCTGCATCTACGCAGTCTTCGGTGGGGAATGGGCCCATGCCTAAAAGTCCATTCTCCGAATGGAACACGATGTCCATGCCGTCGGGGACGTGGTTCGTCACCAGGGTTGGAATGCCGATGCCCAGGTTGACGTAGAAACCATTCCGGAGCTCTCTGGCTGCGCGGGCGACGATGCCGTTTCGATCGGTAGCCATGGCTTAGCCCTCCTGCACAGTGCGGCGTTCGATGCGCTTCTCGTAGTTCACGCCCTGGACCACCCGCTGGACAAAGATTCCGCTGGTGTGGACGTGATCCGGATCAAGCTCGCCTGGTTGAACCAGTTCTTCGACTTCGGCGATGGTGATCTTGGCCGCCATCGCCATGGTGGGATTGAAGTTTCGGGCGGTCTTGCGGAAGACCAAGTTGCCATGGGTGTCGGCTTTCCAAGCCTTCACGAAGGCGAAGTCTGCGGTCAGGGCTTGCTCCATGACGAAGGTGCGCCCGCTAAAGTCACGGGTCTCCTTGCCTTCGGCCACAAGGGTGCCCACGCCGGTGGGCGTATAAAAGGCAGGGATGCCGGCGCCGCCAGCGCGAATACGCTCCGCCAGAGTGCCTTGTGGCGTGAGCTCAACTTCGAGCTCGCCGCTTAGATACTGACGCTCAAATGTTTTGTTCTCCCCGACGTAGCTGCTGATCATTTTTTTGATCTGACGGGTCTGGAGCAGGAGCCCCAGGCCAAAATCATCCACGCCTGCGTTGTTGGAGATGAAGGTAAGACCGGTGGGGCCGGCTTGGACCAGGGCTGCGATGAGCGTCTCGGGGATACCGCAGAGGCCGAAGCCCCCGGCCATCAAGACTGCATCGTTGGGAATATCCGCCACCGCTTCCGCGGCGGACGAGAAGACCTTGTTCACGGGGTCGTCCTCCTTGTAGTGCTCTGTTCTAACACCAGAGCCCAGAGCACGAAACGCCGACCCATAGGGCCGGCGTTCCGGGTTGCTCAAGGTCTGGAATCAGGCCTTGACTGCACCGCGCACCATCACCAGCTTGTTGCGGGCACCGGGGATGCCGCCGCGGATGAAGATCAGGTTGTTCTCGGCATCAATCTTGGCGACGACGAGGTTTTGCACGGTCGTGCGCTTGTCGCCCTCGTGGCCAGGCATCTTCTTGCCCTTGGCGACGTGGCCTGGGGTCAGACGGGTACCCAAAGAACCACCATGACGGAAGAACTCGTGGGTACCGTGGCTGCGGATAAAGCCGGCGAAGTTGTGACGCTTCATGACGCCGGAGAAGCCGCGACCCTTGCTGGTGCCGGTCACATCGACCTTCTGGCCGACGGTGAAGACCTCGCCCACGGTGATCTGCTGACCGACCGTGTAGGCGCTGACGTCGTCCATGCGGAACTCGCGGAGCAGCTTGGTAGGTGCCACGCCAGCCTTGGCGAAGTGACCCTTCTGGGCCTTGGTGACGCGCTGCTCCTTCTGAGTAGCAAAGCCAACCTGGATGGCGCTGTAGCCGTCGGTCTCAACAGTCTTGATCTGGGTCACGACGATTGGGCCAGCCTCAACGACGCTGACGGGCTCAATCTGGCCCTTGTCGTTGAAGAATTGAGTCATGCCGATCTTGCGGCCGAGGATACCAGTGTTCTTGTTCATGTCTGAACCTCGCATTGGACGACTGCCATCCGGGCGGCCGTCTTACGGTGGGGGTGTGCGCAGGGATGTCCTGGGCAGCCGCCGGCATGTAGCGCGGTGAGAGGGAAGGGGCAAGATCTCGACCCTGGGCCGGTTGGGTTGCGAGAGAGGGCCGGAGAGAAGCAGGCTGGGGTGCGGATGTTCGGAAAGGTGCTGCTACATACCGTAGACTGCTCCCAAGGGAGGCACGATGTTGCTGTTGTTGGCTTGTTTGACCAGTCCGTTCTGAGTACGAGGCCTTGGTGGCCCATGCACAAGACGCCGATGGCGATGGCGATGGGGTTGCGGGCGCCGAGTATGGCGGCGCCGACTGCGACGACCAAGATGCCGCCGTCTATCCGGATGCGAGCGAGATTTGCGATGACGTAGACCAGGACTGCGACGGCAGCGTGGACGAGTGGCAAGAGTTTGCGATCTGGTTCCCCGACCTGGACGGGGATGGCTTTGGGGACGACTCGGGCGCCTTAGAGGCCTGCAGAGTTTTGCCTGATCATGTGGTCACTGGCGGAGACTGCTCAGACTTGGACGCCTCCGTGTTTCCGTCTGCAGCCGAGGTCTGTGATGGTGTGGAGCAGAACTGCAACGAGCTGGTGGATGAAGGTCTGGACACGGCGCTCTGGTACCCGGACAGCGATGGTGACGGCTACGGGCTCGACAGTGGGGAGATCGAGACCTGTGCTTCTCCCAATGGCTACGTTCAGACGCCTGGAGACTGTGACGACGAGCAAACCCAGGCGAATCGTGGTCGCAGCGAGGTCTACGCGGACGGGATCGACAACGACTGCAGTGGGGATGCTCCGGAGTGTCGGTTGTTGGGGGAGTATGGGTTGAGTGATGCGACGGTCACAGTGACTGGCCCCACCGATTCTGACTTTGGATATGCAACCGCCTTTGCGGACTTTGATGGCAACGGCAAGGACGAGTTGGTTGTCGGAGCGCCTGGACGAGTCGAGAGCGGGATCTACGTGTTTGCCGACTTTGATGGCTCGCAGACTCGGTACAGCGACGCATCCTTGACTTGGCTCTCTTCGCGAACAGCGGAGAGGGCTGGCGGGGCGCTTGCGACTGGTGAGGACTGGAATGGCGATGGCCTCCCGGACCTGGTGGTTGGTATCAGTGGGCAGAGCTCAACGAGGAATCACAGCGTCTACCTCTTTGCCGGATCCCCAGATGGTTTGTCGGAGCTACCGGTTGCGACCATCAGCGAGACCGAAGACTTCGGAAGTTTCGGTGAGTGGATCTTTGCCAGCGGAGATCATGATGCGGATGGACTGTCTGACTTTTACGTCTCCACACAGGAAGACGGTGAGACGAGACTTCTTGTTTGGTCAGGGTTCCCGGCGTCCGACGAATCCATAGAAGACGCCGACCAAGAACTCTACAACGAGGGAATTGGAACCATCTTCCTGAGTGCTGACATCACGGGTGACGGGTTGGACGACCGCTTCGTGTCGTCAGATGGTGGGCTTTCTATGGACAGCGGGCCGGGTGAAGGCGGACAGTTCCTCGACGTCGCCAACTTTGGTGGAATCATCCGGGACGAAGCCAGTCGTTTGGTCAGCTATGGACTCGCTTCCGAGGATCTGGATGGAGATGGCTACGGCGACCTGATCATGACTGCCTACCAGCTCAACTCCTCAGAAACTGGGTACCAAGCCCAAGCGCTCGTGTTCAATGGACAGCCCAAGAATCTGAACACGTCTATGGCCGCTGCGAACAGCAAGGTGGAACTGGGAGACGGGTACGCATCCCAGCTCATCCTGCGAGACTTCGACGACGACGGGACAACAGACCTTGCCTGGAACGACACTCAGCACTTGAAGAATTGGCCAAGCCCTTGGTCGAGGAAGCCCCTCTATCTAGAAGAGGAACTGTCCCTTGACCGTCTTTGTCGCCGTACCTGCGTTGGTCTCGATGAAGACCTCGTCCTTGACATTGCAGAACGTGGTGGCCGTTGAAGACGCCGTGTAGGTGAACGTCAAATCGTAGGTATCACCAGCGGCTACCGTCTTACTTCCGCCCCACCCGGACATCGTCAAAGTGCCGCAGGCGTTGGATGGATTTGAAAAGGTCACGTTGCTGACTGAAAGGGATGCGGTCCCATAGTTGGCGATCGTGAGAACCTTCGATGTGGTGGGAGCCTGGAGCAACAGGTTTCCAGAAGTGGCTTCACACTCGCAATCGACCTGGAAATACGGCTCTCCGGTGCTGCTTGCACTGAGATCCACCGAGACTTCTGGGTTGGTGGCGTCGGAAGAGACGGTCATGCTGCCTTCGAAGCTGCCAATAGACGATGGGGAGGCGACCGCACTCACAGTGCGTGTCTCGCCTGCGCCCAAGACGTAGGGCAGGGCCAACTCTCCTCCGTAGGAAAATGCATCACCCGAAGTTTGGACGTTGATGATGAGAACGTCCTCGTCCCCAGTGTTTGTGATGTCGAGACTCTCAGAAGTCTCGTTGTTCATTGGAACTTCACCAAAGTCGATGCTGGTTGTCGACAGGCTCAGTTGACCATCCGCAGGGCCGTCTGTATCCCCGGTGTCCTGGACTTCGGCTCCGGTGCCAGTCAGGTTCACGGCGACCTCGCTTGCGTCTACCGAGTCGGTGACGATGGTCAGTGTACCTTCGAAGTCCATCTCGCGGTCTGGGGTGAACACCAGGTTCATGTCGAGATCGCCGCCCGCTTCGAGCTCGGATGGCAGCATGCTGGCTGCGTCCTCAACCGCGAAGAAGCTGGTGTCGATCTGAGCGTCCAAGATGCCCAAAGCGATCTCACCGGTGTTGCTCAGGGTGAGGGTGACCACACCAGAATCATTCGGTGATACCTGACCAAAGTCCACAGACGATTGGCTCAAGGTAAGGGCGCCGAAACTAACCGGGCCGGGTTCTTCTGGTGTGTCGGTACCGGGCTCGAGACCACATGCGGGAAGAACCAAGAGCAGGGGCAGAAGTGCAAAGGCGCGCATGGCGATCTCTCCAGAAACCAGTAGGGTCGCGGCTCTCCGATGAGGGGCCGCTTAGGTGTTGCGGCGAAGAGTAGCCCGAAGGTTGGGATTCGCCAAATCGTTGCGGTACAAACGCACGCAAAAACAGCCCATAAAAAGGGCTGTGGTGCAAGCGAGCGCCTCCAACGAGGTGCTTTCTCAGAAGGTGTACTTAAAGTATCCAGTGCCGTTGAAGCCTAAGTCAAAGCCAACAGCGTAAAATACATCCGCATCCACGCCCACGCTGAAGTGGGAGAGCTTGCTGTAGTACTCGAAGGTCAGTCCGCCAAAGCCAACTGGCTTGGGACCGCTGTGGTAGCCAGGGTCCACGCCGCCCCATGCGCCTGTCACGACGTCGCGTAAGTAGGCGTCTTGGTCCATGAGCAGCGGGGCGAAGAGAACGCCACCACCCGCCCGAAACCCCAGCCCGACGCGGCGGTTGGGGTATTTGCTGAACTCGTAGTTGGCGAGCATGGAGTAGGTACGGGTGTCGCCCTGGATGTAGGGAGATGGAACTGTACCGCCCTTGTTGCCAGAGCAGGCTAGGTCCGCCTGGTACTCGTAGCTGCAGCCGTTGTGGACACCCTGGACGAGAGCGAGCTCCCAGGCCATGGACATCTCTTCTTGGTCAACGAAGTCCTTGCCAACGGCCAAGCCGATGGCGCTGCCCGTCTTGAGAAAGCCGTTGAAATCGAGAAGGTATCCAGCAGCACCGAAGCTGGACTTGGCGTAGAGGCCCTTGTTGACCTCCTTCACGACTTCGTCCTTTTTAGGCTTCCGAGCTTCTTCCTCGGTGGGGTCGTCGAGGCCGTCGAGGCCTTGGGCCATCGCGGGAGTCGACACCAAGCTGGAGAGCAGGGCGAAGGACACAGAGAGAGACATTTAACTACCTCGAAACGTTCAGCGGGAAGGGGACAGGTCCCACGCTAGCCACGCTTTCTAACATAAAGCGGCTGAGGCCGCAGAATACAACAAGGGCCCGACCGTAGCCGAGCCCTTGTAGGGTCTATCAACTGACCGGTTCAGCCCGGAGAGAAGATGAAGGGGTAGGACACAATGACGATGCCGCCGCCCTTGGGCTCTGGGAACTTGAAGCGCATGAACCGCCCATTGATGCAGTTCTCAACGGCCTTGTTGTTCATGGTCGTTGCCTTGGTAGACGCGGAGGAGACCGAGCCGTCCTTGGCGATGACAAACTTGACCACGATCTTGCCGCCTAAGGCTGGGTTCTTGGTCAGCTCACGCTGGTAGCAGTAGCGGATCTGGTTCATGTTGCGCTTGATGACCTGGTCAATCAAGCTCTTGTCCAGTGCACCGAGAATAATTGGGTCTCCGCCGATTCGGCCGATTCCGCCTTCGCCCTTGGCACCAAAGTTACCGCCGCCGGTTCCGTAGCCCGAGGAACCCGAGCCACGGCCCTTGGTTCCCAGACCTCCAAGGCCCTCTGCAGTACCACCGCCACCAAGGCCGGAGCCGCGAGAACCGAGACCGCCAGAACCAATCTGGGTGCCCTTGGCGCCGATGAGCCCACCGATGCCTCCTGCAATGTCGGAGTTGAGACCGGAAGTGCCAAAGACTCCGTCCATCTCTGCGCCGTCACGCATGGCGCCGAGCACGCCTGCGTTCTCTGCGATTTCCTTGTCGACCTGACGCTTGTTCATCTCGACTTTGTTGCCCTTGGCACGGTCCATCTTGGCGTCTTTCTTACCGACCTTGCCCTCTTCGCGCTTGGCCTTGGCACCCTCCCCTGCATCCGGGTTCGCGGAAGGCTTGGACTTTTCCTTGGGAGGCTCGGGAGGAGGCTCCTCAAGCAGCAGCTCCACGAAGCGGTCTGGGACCTCGTTTAGGCCGAAACCTTTGCTGGGAGGTGCATTCCACACCAGGATCCCGGTCATTATGCCCAGGAAGATGGTGAAAGTCATGATGCCCAAGAACGGGTAGTCCAGGTTGTCGGTCACCTTGGATACGATTGCCTTGGAAGCCGGCACCATCTGGGCAAAGAACACCACGTTCCCTAGGTCTATGACCAAGCGGGTGTCGGCGGTGATTTCGATCGAGTAGCTACCACCATCAGCAGTGGCCTTGCCAGACTCGATCAGCTCTTGGATAGTGTGCCGCTGCTCGCCGATGTCGACGAATCCACCCCACTTGTCGGAGATGTTCGCAGACCAGCTTCCGCCGCTGGATGTGAAGAGCTTGTAGCCCTCCTCGGCGACATCCTCAGGCGGGACGTAGAATTCGTTCTTCCACTCTGGGGTAGCGCTGATGATGCCGCCGGTAAGCCACAACAAACCGGATAGGAAGTCAGGTCCCCAGCCCAAGGGGTGACTGAACAAGCGCACGCGCGAACCAGTTCCCGTACCGACGGTGACTGGGTTTCCGCTTTTGCCGTAGTGCTTGGTGTCGACGACTTGGTCGCCCCAGATCTGGGAGACCTCGAGCACGGGGGCAAGCTTGTTGTTGTTGCCAACATCGGACTGACCGGTTCCGAAGCGCATGATGAAGGCCATTACGTCTTCGGAGTAGTCCTCCTCCGACTCGCCATCGCCGGCCTGAGCGGCGGCGTCTGCAGAGACCCCAGCCTTGCTCTTTAGAGCAAACCCACCCTCGCCGCCGCCGTGATCGGTTGCCTCGTCGTCGACCGGCTCGCCTGCCTCGGGGGCGCGAAGCATCTGGGTTGCCTCTTCGCCATCGAACTCATTGGCTCCGGAGAAACCTACGACGATTCGGATGTTCCCGATCTCGATAGTATCGCCGTTATTCAGGCTCGCGTTCACTACGCCAGCACCGTTCACCTTGGTGCCTTCGCCGACGAGGTCCAACAACTGGACGCTGCCATCGTCGTTGACGTTGACGACAGCCTGTAGGTCTTGGAGGGCGTCCTCCTCGACCCGCAGCATCGCCGCAGGGCCCTTGCCGATTGTGATGCTCTCCGCGGACAAGTCTTCGCGAAAGAGGAAGGTGCTGTCTCGGTAGACCTCAAAGGTCAGGATGGGGCTGTCCGCCATGGGATCCCTCGGGGTGCCGCAAAGGGCACTGGTTCAGAAAAGAAAAGGAGGTGTGTGCGACTTGCTGCAGGTCTACTTGACCTGATTGACCGACTGATCCATTTCTTCGTTGAAATCCTCACGAAGTTTGATCAGAGGGTTGAAGTCGGCGCGTTTGCGATCCAGAAGCAGGGCTCCCGTTGGCTTGACCAACTCACCGTCGACCTCTACGCCTTCGAAGTCGATCTCTGTCCGCGACTTGTACTCGATCTTTCGGTCCTGTTCGTCTTGCGCGAAGGAAGGGGCCGCGATGAAGCTGGTTGCGAGCAGCAGTGCTGAAAGTCGGCGAAGGGTCATGTAGGTCTCCTGGAATGGCGGACGACGTTGGGCGGGAGAGTAGCGCAATTCGGCTAAGTACAAAAGGCTTTTGCAAGCCTTTGGCCTTGCCTTGCACCTCTCACCTGCCGAGAGTTCACCAAGGTTTGGGGATCTTGCCGCTAAGAGCTTTGGGAAACAAGTCTTCAATGTCAGGTGTCGGTCAATACGGCAAATAGGTCTAATCGGGTTGCAGCGCTGCTTCTCAGTAGTAGTCAGCAGCACGGATATGGACACCGTCTCAACAGCAGGGGTTCCCAAAAACTTCTGCGCTTTCCAATAAAAAGGGACGACCCGGAGGCCGTCCCTGATTGCCTACCGCTGGTGGGGCTACTCGGTTGGAGCAGGTGCCTCAGCAGGTGCCTCAGCAGGGGCATCTGGTGCGGCATCTTCTGCCGGAGCAGCACCCTCTGCCGGAGCCTCGGGAGCGGGAGGCTCACCGGTGCTGCACATAGGAATCAGCTCATCCAGAGTGGGCTCCATGGAGTCCAGGAAGGTGATCATGTCACCGGCCATTCCGAAGTCCTCTGCATCCAAGACCATCTGAGCCTGCTCGCCGATCATGGCGAACTCCTCGATCATGCCCATCTCGATGACGGCGGGGCATGTAGCCTGCTCTACCTTTGCCATGTACTCACTGTTTCGGGCCTTGAGCTCGACCAGCTTCTCCCGCTGACGCTTCTCACGCTCTTGGCGCTCGGTCTCCTGCCTGGCCAGCTCCGCCTGACGGTCTTTCTCGGCCTGTTCAGCGGCGGCAATGCCGCTGATGCGTTCGAAGACTGGGTGCGTCGGGGCGATACTGCCCTGGTTTACGTCCACGTAGGATTGCAGGAGCTGCTTGGCCTTCTTGAAGTCTTTGGTGTACTTCTCGTGAAGGGTTGCTGCATTGAAGTAGGCCGTCTCGTTCATGGGATCGAGGCGAAGCACCTTGTCGTACGTTGCCGAAGCGCCGTCGAAGTCAAGACTGCCGCGCTGTGAGACGGCCAAGCCCAGAAGGGCACTGATGTTGTTGGGCTCAGCACCTGTGGCCGCCTTAAAGCAGTTGAGCGCTTGAGCGTAGTCACCAGAGTTGAGGGCGACGTACCCCAGGTTCATGTTCGCTTCGAGGTTGTCCGGGTCGACCTTGATGGCCGTTTTGAAGGACGCGATCGCGGCTGCTTGGTCGCCCTGCTGGAGGTAGGTGACCCCCATGTTGTTGTAGATGCCAGGGTCCCCTTCTTGAAGGGACTTGGCTTTTTCAGCAGCCAGCTGGCTCATGCCAAGCTCGCCCTTGGCGAAGTAGGCGCGAGAAAGATTTCGGTAGGCCGGCACGTTGTCAGGGCTTGTCTGAAGAATCAGCTGTGCTTCTGTGATGGCCTGGTCGAACTGGCCCGCCTGGGTCATTGCGTCGACCTTGGTGTTCCAGATGCTGATGTCCCCGGGCTTGGCGCTGAGGTAGCCATTGTAGATGTCGACAGCTTCAGCGTGGCGACCAGCTCCAGAGAGCAAGTTCGCCAAGTTGAAGAGGGCGGCCTCGTAGGTTGGATCGAGTTCCAGGGCTTTGCGGTAGTGACCCTCAGCCTTCTCAGACTGCCCCATCTGCTCGGCGGTCCAGCCGGCGTTGTACTGAACAGACTTGTTGTCGCTATCCAAGTTGCTGGCCTTGACAAAGTCGGCGTACGCGGCGCTGTAGTCCACGTCGCCGGTCTTGGAGTCGGGGCTCTTCAGGGTTGTGACGGCTCGGTTGAAGAAGTAGCCAGGGTCGGTGACCGTGGTCTCATCAACGTTGTTTTGGGTCTCTTTTTCTCCACAACCTACGGCCATGCCGAGGGTCAGGGCGAGACCCAGGAGGAGGGGGATGCGCTTGGTCATCATGGTGTTGCTCCGGGTCTTTCTTAGAGGTTGTCGACGAAGGACTGCGCGGCCTTGCCAGATGCCGAGGTGAAGTTCGGCTCCATCAAAGTCTCTTCCAGTCCTGGGAACTGCTCTGGGCGCAGCTCACCAAGTCGACGCGTCGCGAACGCGAGCTTGTCGTTGTACAGGTTCAGCTCGTAGCTCTTGTCCAGCGCGACGGAGTAGGCCTCGACCGCCTTCTCTTCCTGCTGGTATGCAGATGCTTCCAGGTCCATCTTGTAGAACTCACCTTGATCGGCCGTCAGGTACGAAGGCACGTAGGAGTTGACCATTGAGACTGCGAAGTTCTCGTAGGCCATGCCCAGGTTCACCAATGCGGCCAGGCCCCACTCTCCAGCACCTGTGCCGACGATCGCTGCGTACAGGGTCTCGATTTCCTTGAGGGTGCGGACTTTTTTGAGGAGGTTGTCGCCAAGCAGTTTGTCTTCTTGGCGCCTGCTGACCTTCCCGGAGGGACCGGAGATTTTCATCTTCATGTACGCATCGAAGTCATCCTCAGCCTGGATGAACATCATCTGAGCGGCGAACTCGACGCCGACGGTCATCTCTGCGCCGCCTGCCTTGGCATCCTGGAACCACTGAACGGAGTCGTCGTAGTGCTTCGAAGCTTTTGTAGTCTGGCCCATCTCTGTCAGGGCGAGCCCGTAGTGAAGTCGGGCGTACATCAGCTCGTCGGCTGAAACACCCTGTGGGTCCTTGGCAGTAAAGTACTGCTGGTAGACCTTTGCAGCCTGCTCAAACTGCTCGTTCTTTTCGTAGATCATGCCGATCTCAAGCTGCACTTGCTGTACGTTGTCGCGGTCTGGGTAGGCCGTGATGTACTTCTGGTAGTTGGAGACCGCAGTCTTCCAGTCTCCCATGGCGCTGCGGAAGAGAGCAGCGGAGTACAGCGCATCAGGTGCGTTCGCGCTGGTCTTCTCCAAGGTGAACAGCTTCTCATACTGTTCAGCCGCCGCCCCGAAGTCCGCCATGGACTCGTAGTCGTAGCCGAGCAGAGCCACTTGGCCGTTGTAGAACTTGGACTTGGGGAAGTTCTCGAGGAGCAGCAGACGGGTATCCATTGCTTGCCTACGAGATCCTTCGCTGTAGAAGTACGCGGAGGCGTTGTTCAGTGCGAGGTCGGCGTTGTCTGCCTTGGGAAACTCTTCGTACCAAGCAACCAGCGCCTCAGCAGCAACCTGCTTGTTGCTGTCCTGCTCGAGAGTGACCTCGATGAGCTTGAGACTTGCGTTCTGGTAGATGGTGTAGGTCTCGCCCTTGAACTTCTTGTTGCCCAGGCTC
>CAJQPC010000221.1 GCA_905480105.1 uncultured bacterium
CAATACTTTCCTGACGGGCGGCGACAAGGTCGTGTTCAAGCAGACCCTGGACGGCATGACCGGGGTCGAGGCCCGGGTACTCGCAGCTGGAATAGAGGCAGCAGAAGACAACAGCGACGCTGCCGAGGAGGCCATTGCAGGAAACATCATCTTCGAGAAGGAGAAGATGACTCGCGGGCTGATCGTACTCGGCTCCACCGGGTCGAACGCACCATTTGTAGGTCTGCTGGGCACTGTGCTCGGCATCATCAAGGCCTTCGCCGACCTGGCGACTTCGAACGAGGCGAGCACCGCTGTGATGGCAGGCATCTCTGAAGCGCTCGTAGCGACCGCCATTGGCCTTTTGGTGGCCATCCCTGCTGTGGTGCTCTTCAACTTCTTCCAGTCCAAGAATAAAAGCATCCTGGCCCGAGTGGAGAGCCTCTCCCACCTGATCCTCGCCCGCGTCAAGGCGGACCAAGGCAAAGGCCCGTTGGCCCAAAAGGAGGCCTGAGTTGGCCGGGCAGCTCGGCGGCGGCGATGACGAGATCATCTCCGCCATCAATGTCACTCCGCTGGTGGACATCACCTTGGTGGTGCTGATCATCTTCATGGTGACGGCCGTGGACATCGCCAAGAGTTCGATCCAAGTCAAGCTACCCGAAGCAGCGACTGGCCAGACCTCGGAGGACATCTCCTTGGGTCTGCAGCTTCAGGCAGACGGCACACTAACAATCGATGGGACCGAGGTGAGCGAACAGGGCCTGCGCGCCGCCGTCGCCCAAGCCAAGGCCGAAGCCGACGCAGCGGGCAACAACGTGACCTGCCTCATCGCTGCCGATGAGAACGTGCCCCACAAGCGCTTCATCTGGCTCCTGGACTTGGTGCGCCAGGAAGGCGTGGCCAACTACGCCATCAACATCGACCCCGTGGCTGTCCAGAGTGGCAAGGCCATGAAGCCGCTTCCCCAGGATCCCTGAGTGCGCTCCCCTCTCAGTCCCCCGGCCCCACTCTGGCGGCGCTTGGCTGGAAACAGCACGGCACTCGGGGTCTCGGTGGGCTTTCACATCCTGCTCGGGCTCTACCTGCTCAAGGATCGCGTGACAGAAGAACAGGTCGAGCAGTGGGTTGAGATGGCCATCATCGAGCTACCCCCTCCCCCAGAGCCGGAGCCGGAGCCGGAGCCGGAGCCGGAGCCGGAGCCGAAGCCGGTCAAGCGAAAACCACTGCCCATCGAAGAGCCAGTCGACTTCAAAGAGACGGTGGACGAAGCGCCCCCCGACCAGCCCCCGCCCGACAAGCCCAGGCCTCGGCGAATCGTACAGGGCATGAGCGCCAGTTCTTTTGCGAAAGGAGCCGGAACGGGTCTGACCGCCAACGCCGGCACCAGTTTAGGCGTCGCCCAGACCCAAGAGAAAATGGAAATCAACGATGCGAAGGAGTGGACCAGCCTTCCTTTCGCTTCGGTCACCGTCCGACCCAAGCTTCGCAACGCGCCACCTGTTCAGGTTCCCCAAGAAGCCATCGACGAGGGCATCGAGGGCACCTGGACCATGACCTTGACCATTAGCGCCAAGGGCCGGGTAAGCGACTTAAAGATCCCCCAGGCCATCGGGTACGGCATCGACGCGGCCTGCCGAAACGCCTGGCTGGCCTCTCGGTGGAAGCCGGGTGAGAAGGACGGCACTCCTGTCGCAGTCACGGGCTTGCCCTACAAGTGCCAAATCAAGGCCATGGACTAAGAGATGTTGCTTCTACTCTCCGCCCTCGCGCTCTCCCCAACCGCCCAGGCACAAGACGACAGCGCCAGCGGGGTGGCCCCGGCAGGGGTCCAGGAAGAAGAGGAAGTCCTCCCCCTGACCAAAATGCCTGCACTCGTCGACCTAGTACAGGCGCCCTACCCGGAACAGGCAAAAGCAGCCGCAGTCGAGGGCAGTGTTCTACTCCTCATCGAGATCGGCCTGGACGGTAAGGTTTCAACCGTCGAGATCCTCGAGGATCCAGGCTTTGGGCTGGGCGCGGCCGCAGTCCAGGCCATTCAAGCCAGTACCTTCTCTCCCGCAGAAGACGCCAATGGTCCGACAATCGTTGCCCTGGAGTTCAACTACGGTTTCGTCTTAGACGCCAAGACCATCGACAGCGCCGTGCCCGAGGAGCCTCCGGAACCCGTGGAGCTTCCGGTCACCTTCGAAGGTCAGGTCCTGGAGCTCGCCACCCGAGCTGAGCTGGACCAAATGACCATCATCGTCGTGGGCACAGAAATCTCTGCGACCACCGATACCCAGGGCCGCTTCGAAATTCGCGGCCTTCCCCCAGGGAACTATCAGGTCGCCGTTGTTCGTCCTGGCTGGGCCGAAAAGACCCTGGACGTCGAGATCCAAGAAGGCCTGGTCAGCAGCGCCGAGATCTGGGTCCGCAATGAGTCCTATGGACAAGACAGCGTGGTGGGCGTCTACCGCAAGGACAAGGATGAGATCACCACCCGAACCATCTCCATGTCCGAGGCAAAAAAGATCCCGGGGACCTTTGGCGACCCCATCCGAGTCATCCAGAACCTGCCCGGAGCAGGCCGCGCCCCCTTCTCCTCGGGGCTGCTCATCATCCGCGGCGCCAACCCCGAAGATTCCGGCGTTTACATCGACGGCATCCGCATTCCGTACGTCTACCACCTCGGTGGTTTTGTATCGGTCATCAACCCCGAGATGATTCAGAGCGTGGACTACCTGCCTGGCTCCTACGGCGTTCAATACGGCCGCAGCACGGGTGGGGCTGTGGACGTGACCACCAAGAAAGAGTCGCCGGAGCAAGACCGAATCGTCTGGTCTACGGACCTTCTGGACTCAGGTGGCCTCTACGAGGGCAGGCTGGGCAAGGATGACCAACACCACGTGGCTGTGGCGGCGAGGCGCTCCTACATCGACGTGGTCCTCAAACCCTTCCAGAAGAGCAGACCCTTCAGCGCCAATCCGGTCTGGTACGACTACCAGCTGCGGTACAGCTACCACGGCCTTGAGAAGACCCAAGTCAGCTTCTTTCTGTTCGGATTCGACGACAAGCTGCTGGTGACAACAGACGACGACATAGCCCAGTCCAGCGACCCAGACGCCCAAGGGGATCTGAGCACTCACCAGTTCACCCACCGCCTCCAAGGCAAGATCGAACACGCGTTCACAGACAACCTCAGCCTGCGCGTGATGCCCAGCTTTGGCGTGGACTACCAGTTCTTAGGCTTGGGCCAATCATTCCAGCTCGAACAGACCCTCTGGCTAAGTGAAATTCGCGCCGAGGTGCCCTGGAAGCCCAACGACCACATCGAGATCGTCCCAGGGCTGGACCTGATCGGCGGGTCGTGGGATTTCACCACAGCGCTGCCCTTCAACCCGGACTCCTTCGTCGAATACGACCCTCTCGCTGAACGGGAGGACTTCAAGATCGAGGACACGGGCACCGGCTGGGGACCTGACCTATACATCAAGGCCAACCTACGTCCCTTCAAGGATCTTGACCGCCTTTACGTCCAGCCTGGAGTTCGCTTCTCGGTCTACTCGATCAGCGACCAGTTCACGGCCACCGCATGGGACCCCCGGCTCTCCTTCAAAGGCCGCGTCGCAAAGAACACCTACATCAAAGGCGCTACTGGCTTGTACACCCAGCCGCCGCAGTTCTTTGAGTCCTACGCCCCGGGAAACACCGAATATAACCCCCGCTTCGAGAAGGCGTGGGCCAGTTCTTTGGGCATTGAACAGCAGATCAAACCCGGCCTGAATTTGGAGACTGAGGGCTTTTACAAGGAGCTCTCCGACCTCATCGTCAACAACAGAGACTTCCAAGAGCTCGGCGACATCCCTTACACAAACGAAGGGGCCGGTGAGATCTACGGCTTCGAGGTCATGCTCCGACAGGACCCGATCAACAACGTCTTTGGCTGGGTCAGCTACACCTGGAGCCAGAGCTGGCGTCAGGACTACGAGGACAGCGACCGCTACCTCTATGATTTTGACCAGACACACATCATGACCGCATTAGCCGGTGTAAAACTCCCTTATCAGTTCGAGGTCAGCGGACGGGTCCAGTACGTCACGGGCACTCCCTACACCCCGTACTCCGGTGCCTTTTACGATGCGGACTTGGACTCCTGGACCCCCTACTCCACCGGAGCCCGGAACACGGAACGCCTGGGGGCGTACACCGCGGTGGACCTGCGCGCCGAACGCGCCTTCACGTTCAAGCACTGGCGCATGCTGGCTTACGTAGACCTCCTGAACGTCTACAGGGGCGAAAACCCCGAGTTCCGCATCTACAACTACGACTACACCGACTACGTCGACGTTCGAGGCCTGCCCTTTCTGCCCTCGCCGGGTGTCGAACTGGAGTTCTACCTGTGATCACACTGACCCTCCTGTTGTTGGGCTGCGAGATCAGTCGTCTCCCCCTCCCAAGCCTCGTCGACCGCGCCCGCATCTTGGGGGTGGCTTCCGAGCCAGCCGAACCAGCGCCAGGAGAACAGGTCACACTGTACTCCCTGGCAGTGGACCCGGAACAGGGCATTGGTGCGGTCACTTGGTTCGGCTGCGTACTCGAAGACAGCAGCGGATTTGGGTGCGACTTAGACTCCGAGAAACTGGAAGAGCTCTTCGCGATGGACCTGGAGGGAATGACCCAAGAGGAGCAGGCCGCGTGGTTCGAGGAGCTTCAAGCAGCAGGCTTCATAGGGGTCGAGCCCGACTTGCCCCCCAGCTTCACTGTCCCTACAGATCTTCTTGACGGACTGAGTGAAGAAGAATCGACACAAGGCAAAAATTATTTGTTCACCCTCTCGGCACTCCCAGGAGAAGGGAGCCTAGACAACGTAGACCTGGATGCACAGGGTCAGAGCCTGGCGGAAACGGGCCTGAAGCGCATGCCCGTTTCGGTCAATCCCTACCCCAACCAAAACCCGGTGATCGCTTCTCTGGTGCTCGACGAAACCTTCGATCTCCAAGACCAAGACACCCTGACTGTTCAAGCAGGTCAGACCTACGACTTTGTCATGACACTGACAGAAGGCTCGGTCGAAGCTTACACATTCCTGAACAGCGAGGGTCAGGTCGAGGACCGAATCGAGCAGCCCTACGCCAGCTTCTACTCCACTGGTGGGACCTTTTACCAAGACATCAGCCTCTATCCCTACCTGGCCGCTCGCTGGACCGCCCCAGTGGACCCCGAGAGATCCGAGCACAACATCTGGCTCGTCTTGCGCGACCGCCGTGGAGGGATGAACTGGATCAGCCTAAACCTGATCGTCGAATAATCCACAGCCCTCGGCAGTGCGCTTCCTTTCAAGCCCTTTGGAGATTCGGAGGGCCGACTCCACATTGACAGCCGTCTGACAAACGGCCAAAAGACCTATACAGCCCCTGTGCTATCGTTCCGCGACCTGAAAACCGCCCCTGCGTGGATTACCACCACCGCAAGCTGATGTTGGAGAAGCTGTCCATGAACTCTACCCGCACCCTGGTTGCTGGGATGCTCGGAGCCGCGCTTAGCGCGACGGCTCTGCTCTCACCGACCATGGCCTGGGCCAACCCCGCAGAGGACGCTCTTCGAGAGGCTCAGGGTGAGGTGACCACCAAGCAAGACGCGGTTCAAAACCGTTTCTTCGAAAAGTCACAGCGCTTCGAAATCGCCCCGGTGATCGGACTGGTGCCCAACAACCCAATGGTTCGTCGGTATACCGGCGGAGTACTGGTGGCCTACCACTTCAACGAAAACTTTGCGGCAGGTGGTCAACTGATCTACTCGCCAGACTTGGGCAAGAGCGACCTGAAGGGCCTGACCAACACCCTGGTTCAGATCGCCCACAGCTCTGACCAGGGCGTTGAGTTTCAGCAGCCCTTGGACAAGATGGTGCTCGGTGCCACCTTCTCCGCAAACTGGATTCCCGTCTACGGCAAGATCAACCTAATCGGCGAGACGGTGATCAACTTCGATCTGTACATGTCTGGTGGCCTGGGGATGATGTCCATCGCCAAGTACTACGCCGTGTACGACGACGAGTTGGCCCGCACCGACCCCAGCGTGCCGCCTGTTGCCCTGGAGCCCCGGGGCAACCTGGTTCGTGTTCCGGTCAACCTGGCCATTGGCACAGACCTGTTTCTGACCCAGACACTGGCGCTCAAGCTCGAGGCTAGGTCCTACCTATACGTGGACAAGGTTCCACAGTACGACCCGGACGTCACCGAGACTGACAACCGCCTCTACAACGTCTTCATCGCATCGGCAGGCCTGTCGATGTACTTCCCGAAGATGGATGACCGGCGCTCAGAGTTCTGAGAGGAGACCAGCATGAAACTACAATTTTTTCCAATCTGTCTGGCTGCCGCCAGTCTACTGCTCTCCACCCCTGCCCTTGCCGATGGATTCCAGGACCTGGACGCTATCGTCCAGGCAGACGAAGATTTCGGTGACGACGAACTCGACGACATCCTGGGAGACACCTCCTCGGACAAGCCCACGGTCAAGGAGGAAAAGGAAGAGCTACGCAGCTCGACCGGAGCCAAGGCACCGGCCTTCGTGCCTCCCGACCGCACGATCAAGATGATCCAAAAGAAAGATTTCATGAAGATCGGCCGCTTCGAGGCCACCCCATCGGTGGGCTTCGTGACCAACGACCCCTTCTTGAACCGGTACATCGCCGGAGTACGCCTCGGCTACCACCTGACCGAGATCTTCGCCATCGAGGGAGAGCTGGCCTACAGCCCTGACTTAGGCGAGACCGACTGGAAGCCTCTGACCACTCAGTTGGTCAATGAGAACAACGTGTCTCCGGACATCAGCAAGCTCACCCTGGTGAGCAACGCGACCTTCCAGTTCTCGCCGATCTACGGCAAAGTCGCTCTGGGCGGTGGAAACATCATCCACTTCGATATCTACGGTGCCTTCGGCATGGGGATCACCCAAACCAGAGACGACCTGCGCGCCCTCCAAGCTGAAGGCGACCCAGTCGCTCAGGCTACGGAAGTGCAGATCCAGCCCACCACCAACTTTGGTGGCGGTGTACGGGTAATCTTCAACGAGACCCTGGCTGTACGGGTGGACGGGCGCTCTCTGGTCTACATCGAGACTGTGAACTCCACGACCTTGGAGATGAAGAACAACTTTGTGCTCTCGGGCGGCGTTGGCTTCTTCTTCCCCAACATGGACAAGGTGAACAAGTGAACCTCCACTTCAAGCGCACTTTCTCCACCCTTATGGGCCTGAGCGCCCTAGGGATCGTGGCCACAGCTTCCAGCGATGCCCAAGCACTGAGCTGCGACGAGATCATGAACATGGTCAACGTCAACGTGCCGGCGAACATCATCGTGCAGACGATGGAAGACTCCGGCGACCAGTTCACCAACGAAGAGATCAAGTGCTTATCAGCCGCTGGTGCACCCGACGAGGTGGTGACCACCGCGAAAAAAATGTCCGCGGCCTCCCGTGTCGAGGAGCCCACGGTCCAGCGCGGCGGTGAGGGAGGCGATGGTCCTTCTAAGACCACGGACCGCAACGCTCTCGAAGACGCCAATCGCATCGACGAGGGACGTAGTGGGCGTGGTGGACGTGGCACCTACGACGACCTTCCAGAGGACGGTGGCGACCAAGCAGATCGTGCTGGCGGCGCGTGTGCCGATGACGTTGACCAAGCAGTCGAGGCGTACAAGGCCAAGAAGTTCCTCGGGTCCAGCTTGGCCCTCTTCAAAATGCTCGAAGATGCGACCTGCCCGGAGCAGAAGGAACGCATCCAGTTTTACCTGGGCATGAACCTTTACGAGCTGGAGATGTACCACTCCAGCCAGTACTACTTCATGCAGGTAGTCAAAAAGGGGAGCAACGGCCGCTACTTCAAGTACGCCCTACCCAAGGTTGTCGCAATCGCGCGCTACACCGGCGACGACAGCGAGCTGATGCGCTTGGCATCCGCGGCCAAGTCCAAGTCCGTACCGATCCAGGAGTACCCCCGCAAGGCCCAAAACTACATGGCGTACCTTTATGGGGTCGACGCCTACGAGTCCGATGAGCTCTCGGACGCCCGTCGCTACTTTGGGATGATCTCCACCAAGTCAGACCTTTACCTCAAGTCAAAGTACTTCGAGGGTGTCATTTACCGGCAGCAGGATCGCTACAAGAGCTCGGTCAAGAGCTTCCGAGACGTGATCCGTGACTCCGAGCAGGTCACCCTGTACACCGACGGCGAAGTGGCCGAAGTCGAAAGACTCACCGACCTCTCTCTCGTCAACATTGCCCGTATCTACTACAGCATCCAACGCTTTGACGAATCTGAGAAGTACTACAGCTACGTACCGCGGGACTCCGATATCTGGGCTGAGTCACTCTTTGAGTCCGCCTGGGCCAAGTTCATGCAGGGTGAACTCAACAGTTCTCTGGGCCACGTACTGACTGTTCAGTCCCCCTTCTACGACACAGAAGAGTTCATCCCCGAGGCAACCATCCTTCGGGCGCTGACCTTCTTCAACCTCTGTGAATACAAGCAGGTCGAGTTCGAGCTGATTCGCTTCGAGAACGACGTCCGCCCCATGTACCAGGAGCTGATTGACTTCATCAAGCAGTACCAGTCCAAGGATGGCCGTAAGCTTGCAGACCAGGCCTTCGAAGCCTACTTCGAGGGTGTCAAGAAGGATACCGTGCTCCCCAAGAGCATGTTTACCAAGTTTTTGCGGAACCAAGATCTCTACTCCCTTGTCCGACACCTGCAGGTAATGGACGAGGAGGAAAGGAAGATCTCTGCACAGAAGTCCCTTTGGCGTGATTCTCTTGGAGCACACCTGAACCGTATTCTGGAAAATGACCGCCGGCGCTACAAGCAGCGTGCTGGACTGGTCATGCTCAAGGAGATGGCTCAGATGAGCAACCAACTGGGTGACTTGCTCACACAGTCCGAGATCATCCGCTTCGAAGTCGTGTCGGCCCAGCGTGTTGGCTACGAGTACGCAATGAGCTCCATCGACCTCGCGGACACCAAGGATGAGACAGCCATCGACTTTGCGACCAGCCGCGGATTGGCCTACTGGCCATTCAACGGCGAGTTCTGGCAAGACGAGCTCGGCTATTACTACTATACGGAGCAGAGTTCCTGCGAATAGGAACCCCGCTCCCCCCTGATCTCTCTGAGGGTGGGCGCAAGCCGCCCGCCCAGCTCGTCGCGTAAGCGGCAGGAGATGCTCATATGAGTCTACGTAAGCTCCGCACTTTTGTGCTCCCACTGACCCTGGCCTGCGTGGCCGGATCCTTTGTCTCCCCTGAGGCGCAAGCCCAGGATCGAAAGGAGAAGGAGGAGCGTCGTGTTCTCCGCGCCGATGACGTGGATGACATGCAAAACCAGTCGGACGAACTCCGAGCCATGGCGCGCGAGAAGCGTCATCAGGAAATGGCTTTCGCCAAGGAGCTCCTGTCTCGCGGCACCCTCAAGGGTGAGCAAAAGGCAGAGATGATGCTTCGCTTGGCCGACCTGTACTTCCAGGAGGGCCGCGACATCTACTTCCTGGAGATGAAGGACTACGAGAAGACCTTTGACGCTTGCTTCGAAGACGAGTCCTGTGATTCCACCAAGCTGGAGCCGGACAACGATCAGTCGGAGAAGTGGCAGGGCAAGAGCATCAAGCTCTACCGCCAGATTCTGAACAACTACCCGACGTTCGCCCGAGCAGACGAGGCGACCTTTTACTTGGCTCAGGCCCTGCAAGACACCGACGACGCAAAGTCCGCGCTGAGCGAGTACACCCGTCTGGTCAAGACCTACCCCGAGTCCCCGTACGTGGCCGACGCCTACGTGCAGATCGGTGAGTACTACTTCGACAACAACAACGCCTACAAGGCGCTGCTGGCCTACCAGAAGGCGACCGCCTTCAAGAACAGCGAAAAGTACGCTTTCGCACTCTACAAGCTGGGCTGGTGCTACTACAACGTAGGCGAGTACGGCAAGGCAATCGACACCATGAAGGGCGTTGTTGCCTACTCCATGGCAGCCGATGCAGCTGGCGGAAAGAAAAACAGCATCCAGCTCCAAGAAGAGGCCCTCAAGGACCTCGTTCGCTTCTTCGCTGACGCTGGCGAGATGGACGAGGCCTACGCCTACTTCTCCAAGCTGGGCAAGAAGGAGCTGATCCGCTCCATGCTCAAGCGCTTGGCCTCGACCTACTTTGAGCAGGGAAAGTTCGAGGAGTCGGTGCAGACCTACCGCCGCCTCATCGCCGAGGAGCCCAACTCTGCGGACGCGCCCGAGTACCAGGCTGAGATCATCGCCGCCTACAACAAGATCGGCCGTAAAAAAGAGACCTTGTCAGAGATCGACAAGCTCCTAAAGACCTACGGAAAGAACTCGGCTTGGGCCCGCGCAAACGCGGCGGACCCAGAGGTGATCAGTGATGCTCAAGGCGTCATCGAGTCCAACCTTCGCCGAGTGGCTATCGACTACCACTCCGAGGCCAAGAAGCTCGGAACCGGTAAGGGAGCCAAGGACACCTACTCATTGGCTGAGTCCGCGTACCGCGTGTACCTTGAGCAGTTCCCGGACAACAAGCACACCTATGAGATGCGCTACGCCTTTGGTGAGCTCCTCTACACCTTGAAGAACTTCAACGAGGCTTACGACCAGTACATGGCCGTCGTCAAGTTGGACTCCAAGGGCAAGCGGTCTCAGTTCTGCGCCAGCTCCGCTGTCTTTGCCGCCGGTGAAATGGTCAAGGCCGAAGCCAAGGCAGGAAAGATTGAGAAGGCGTCCAAGGCCAACAAAACCGAGGCAGTCCCCCTCTCCGACTGGGAGAACAAGAAGCTCGCGGCACTCGACCAGTATGCCCAGCTCTTCCCAGCAGACAAAGACACCAAGGGGATGATCTACGAAGCTGGATACTTGTACTACAACAAGAACCAGTTCAAGGAGGCCTCCGACCGCTTCCGCGTCGTGATCGGAATGGACCCCCAGTCCAAGCAGGCGATGCTTGCAGCGAACCTGATTCTCGACTCCTTCAACTTGGTCGAGGACTGGAAGAACCTCAAGGATGTCTCCAAGGCCTTCTACG
>CAJQPC010000222.1 GCA_905480105.1 uncultured bacterium
GGTACATGGCCTCTTCCCGGCGGGGATTGGGGGAAACCACGACTTGGATGCCGGGATCGTTCCCTCCCGCATACCCGACCGGCGCACTTCGGGTCACCTCTTCCCATTCCCAGGCGCATCGGCCATTGGATAGGGTGAAGCTGCAATGTTTGCGACTAACCCGGCGCGATGGCAGGTAGATGGCGCAGTCCGGTTCGCGGCCTGCTACGGACTCGCCGTCCTGTAGGGTCAAGATCTCGCCGGCGCGGGGGCCTTCCAGAATGCGCAGGCGGTGACTCATGCAGGCTCCAGTGCCAAGCAGTGGCCGGCAAGGGTACCCTCTGCCGCTCCCGCTGGCAGCTCAACCACGTAGCGCGCGCCGCGTATGAAGGGGGAGAGGCGCCAAGGGAGAAGAGTGGGAATGGCACGAAGAACCCGGTGTTCGGCGTCTACGAAGAGCAGATCGAGGGGCACGGCCATAAAAAAGGTGTGCACCGAGCTGCAGGGCTCGATCACCATGCCTTGGCCGGGGTCCAGGGTGCGACCAAGCAGACCTCGCATGCGCTCGAGGGGCCCCTTGGCGTGCCAGGCGCGCTCTGCCAAGACCGAGCCTGTGGCGGTATTGCACACACGGAGAAGGTCCATCAAATCCCGATGGTCTGGTCGCCGTAAAGGAAGTTCAAGGCGATGGGGCCGAAGATGACGATGAAAACGGCCGGCATGATGCAGAAGATGAGGGGAAACAGAATCTTCTGGGCAGCGTAGGCGCCCTCGCGCTCGGCGCGCTGGAAGCGAGCGGTTCGCATCAGATCAGACTGAGCGCGCAGGATGGGGCCCACGCTGGCCCCGAGCACGTCTGCCTGAATGAGCATGGCAGAGAAGCTGCGCATCTCTTTCATATCTACCCGCAAAGCCAGGTTTCGCAGGGCCTGCTGGCGGGTTGCGCCTACCTGGAGCTCCCCCAAGAAGAAAGAGAGTTCGTCGACCAATGGGCCGCTGATGGACTTTTCGCAGACCTTGTGGATGCCGGAGACAAAGTCGAGACCGGCTTCGACCGAGAGGGTGAGCAGGTCCATCACATAGGGCAGTGCCTTGAGGATCTTGTTTTGTCGCTCTTGGACTTGGCCGGTAAGCCAAGCATCTGGGAAGAAGCTGCCGATGATCAAGACCACAATGGTGGCGGCGATGCTCGGGTCCCAGCCCACAACCACTTGGGCGAAGAGCCCAATGAACAATCCCCAAAAGGCCACTGACATGATGAGTTTGTAACCAAAGAACTCATCGGTGGTCAGAGCGCCTGCCATGCCTGCGGTGACAAGCTTTCGCTCGATCCAGGCACGGTATCGTTCGGCATTGATCCAGCGCACCGTTGGGGTGAGCAAGGTGAACACCGGGCGCAGGGCGCTGACCACCGGCGAGACATGATCCGCCTCGACCCCTTCCAACCCCATGCCGGAGTAGCTGGATAATGCGGGTTCATCCGACGGAATAAGGGAGTATACTGCGAAAAATACCGCCAGGGCGCTGGCAGCCAAGAGTACAATGCTCAGGAGGGTGAGGGGCACGGGTGGAGTTTACCTTGTCAGGAAGGCTCGGATGCGAGCGGGGTCCACAGGATGGCCGGTAAATAGCTCGAAGCTCAGGGCTCCTTGGTGAATAAGCATGCCCAGTCCAGTGCTGATTCGCAGGCCCCGCGCGGCGCAGGCAGCCAGTTGGGGGGGGGATTTCATCCAGTAGTTGATATCGCACCAGATGGCGTGGGCCGGCAAGGGCGAGAGATCGATCTTGGAGACGGTGGCTTCGGCGCCTCCGCCCAGGGCGTTGACCACCAGCTCGCAAGAAGGGAGCGTGCCCAAGGGACAGGGCTGGAAGGTGGTGTGCGGGTAGAAGCCTGCCAAGTGGTCACAGGATTCTTGCGCGCGGGCCGGGCTCCGGTTGTGCAGCTCGATGCGGTCCGCTCCCTCTGAGGCCAGGTGAGCCGCGATGGCCCGGGCGGCGCCGCCGGCGCCCAAGATGACGCAGGTGCTGCCCTGGGCCTGAAAGTCATGCTCCTCTTGCAAGGCGCGGTACAGGCCGATCCCGTCGGTGTTCGTGCCGCTCAAGGTGCCCTCGAGCTGGGTAACGACGTTGACCGCGCCGGCCTCCTTGGCCGCCCGAGTCAGGTGGTCCAGCTGGGGCAGAATCGCGGTCTTGAAGGGCACCGTCAGGTTCACTCCCACCAGGTCCAAGGTTCGGATGGCCTGGCCAACCAGGTGTGCCCGGTTGGGGTCCACGTCAAAGGCTACGTAGACCCCATCAATGCCCAGCTCCCGAAGCAGCGTGCTGTGCATCTCTGGCGAGAGAGAGTGGCGGACTGGGTGGCCCAGCAGCCCAAAGACGCGGGTGTGCCCGGAGATCACGCGCTTGGGGTGCTTGGGCTTGCGCCCAGTTTCTTTGGGCCCGGTGTCTCTAAGTCCAGTGTCCGGCGTGCGGCCTGGATGTCCAGTGCAATCTGGCTCTGCAGGGCCTGGCGGCTCTCAAAGCGCTTCTCAGGACGCAGGTGGTCGACAAAGTCCACCTCGAGCTGGGCTCCGTAAAGGTCCGGGCTGCTGTCTAGAAGGTGCACCTCTAAGACAACGCCCTTGCGGTCGAAGGTGGGACGCACCCCCAGGTTGGCGACCGCTGGCACTTTGGCTTGGCCAGTGACGCCGGCCAGGACCGCATAAACCCCCAGGGCCGGAATCAGCTCCTGCTCAGGTTGCAGGTTGGCGGTGGCGAAGCCCAACGTACGGCCGCGCTTGTCCCCTGGGATAACGGTCCCACTCAGGCGGTAGGGGCGACCCAGAAAGCTGCCGGCATGCGCCACGCGGCCCTCGGCTACTGCGACGCGGATGGCGGAGCTGGAGACGATGCGCTCCTGGTCTCCAATCAGTGGGTGACCGCGCTGACCGGCAGCTCAGGAAACTGGGCGCGGAGGGTATTTACGTCGCCGCTGCGCTTGTGGCCGTATCGAAAGTCGTAGCCCACCACCATCTCGGCGGGGTGCAGGCGGCGTCCGATGACCTCGTCGGCGAACCAGGCTGCCGATTTGCTGCCGAGGTCCAGGGTAAAGGCCTCCAAGATGACTTGCTGGACCCCGATCTCTTCCAGAAGCGCTAGCTTGCGCGCGATGCTGAGGATGCGTGGAGGGCAGGACTCGGGCTGAAGCACTCGGCGGGGCGCGGGCTCGAAGGTGTAGACCGCAGCCGGACGGTCGAGCTCTTTGGCACGCTCGACCAGGGCGCCTAAGAGTTGCTGGTGGCCCAAGTGCACCCCGTCAAAGTTCCCGATGGTGAGCACCGGGCGGGCATTGACAGGGAAGCTCTCGGAGCCTTGGTAGATCTTCATCGACATGAGACGGACGCTCTATCGCGCCGTTCAGCCCTTGGCCTGCTTCAAGGCATCGATCACCGTGTTGGGTGTGATGACCTCGGGGAGGGCGATGGGCTCGGCGCCCGGATCCGCTGGAATAACCAAGTAAAAGGGCACGCCGGCCTTGCCGTATCGCTGCAGCCACTGGGTGATGACCTGGTTCCGGTTGGTCCAGTCGGCCTTGAGAGGCATGACGCCGTTCGCCGCCATGTAGCCGCGCACGGACTCGGTGTTGAGAACGGTCTTCTCGTTCACCTTGCAGGTCAGGCACCAGTCCGCGGTGAAGTCAATGAACACCACCTGGCCGGCCAAGCTGGCCACGGCCGGCTCGGAGAACTCCTGCCAGGGAATGTCCTGGGTAAAGTCCAGGTCGTCGAAGGCGGCGGTCTCGGTCGCGCAGTCGGACTCGGGGGGCGGGTCCACCTTAAGGAAGTACCAGCCACCGACCGCAGAGAGCGCCAGGGCGGCGACAAAGGCGATCATCTGGTTCTTGCGCGGGTCGGCCAAGCCACCCCAGCGGCCTTGGATCCACGCGGCCATGCCCACCACGGTGAGGAAGGCGACGAACCCAATGGCGCCGTCGATGCCGGTCTGTCCAGCGACCACGCTGACCAGCCATACGGTCGTGCCCATCAGAGTAAAGCCCAAGAACTGCTTGGCGGTCTCCATCCATGCGCCGGGTTGGGGCAGGAATCGGTAGAGCGCTGGGACAAAGGCAACCAGAGCGAAAGGGAATGCCAGGCCCAGTCCAGCGACTGCGAAGAAGAGCAGAATGCCCCAGCTGGGCAGGGAGAAGGCAAAACCCATGCCGGTGCCCAGGAAAGGGGCGCTGCAGGGTGTGGCCAACAGAGTCGCAAAGGCGCCGGTTAGGAAGTAGCCCATGGCCCCTTCCTTGTCGGAGGCGTTGGACATCTGGGTCTCGCCAAAGGCGGGGATCTCAAAGACCCCAAAGAGGCTCAGGCCAAAGACAAAGACGATGGTGCCCAGGCCGATGACGTAGGGTGGGTATTGGAACTGAAAGCCCCAGCCCACATCGTAGCCAATCACCTGCCGCATCACGATGACCGCGGCACCCAGAGCGACGAAGCTGGCGACGATGCCCAATGTGTAAAACGTGCCTGCCTTTTGGCGCTCCTGGTTTGTGATCTCAACCTGCTCGACCAAGCCGTAGAGCTTGAGGGTGATGACCGGCAGCACGCAGGGCATGATGTTGAGGATGATGCCGCCGAGAAAGGCCAAGCCCAGCATGCCTAGAAAGCTGCGTTCGTCGGCTGGCGCTTCGGCTGGAGCGTCTGCATCCTCGGCGAACAGGTCCATGCCTTCGCCGGTGATCCAGGGACTGGTGGAGGTTGCGATAGTGGAATCACGCTCGGCCCAAGAAATCTCCCGCACGATCTCCATTCGGGTCCACTGGCCGTCCTTTTGGAACTGGACCAGTCCGCCCCACTCGCTGGGAGGGTGCAGGGCGCCGTCCATGGACTCCAGAGCAAAGCCGCTCAGGGTCATCTTGATCTGGCCACTGGGCAGGGTCTCCACCGCGGGGCCGTCCATGATCATCCAGGCGCCATCGGTGTAGATGGGCGTAAAGCCTGGCCAGGTGCTCTCGCCTTCCGACGGCAATTCCAGGGTGCTGCCGTCGGTGGAGGTCAGCACGATGGCGATCTGGAACTCATCGTCAAAGCGCAGCTTGTCTTGGGACAAGATGGCCTCTACGCCGATGCCGGGCACCTCGATGTCCCGCACAGGGTGGCGCGTTGCCCAAGCGTCAAAGACGGGTGCCCAGGGGGTGGGCTCACCTTCTCCAATGACCACTGTTGTGCTCAGCTCGACACCGCCTGGAATGCACTGGGTTTTGCAGACCAGCCACTCCACTTGGGCGGCCAAGTCCACAACGTCACCTACGTTCAGACCGGTTGGGACCGTTACTTCGGAGAAGAAGAAGGCTTCGGTGTCGTACCCATAGGACTTGATTCCCGAGAGCTCGAAGTAGTCCGGCACGGGGTACTTGAAGGGGGTCGCCTCAAAGCCAGTGGGTAGGGTCCAGTCAATAAAGGTGGGCTTGCCGACCTCGCCCGGGGCGCGCCAGTAGGTGTGCCACTCGGGGTCGTGCTCTAAGTGCACACCCAATCGCACGGTCTCGCCTGGCTTGACCCTGGTCTTGTCCAGGATCAAGCGGGCCATCACGTGGTTGGGCTCTCCGTCCAATTCGTTGGTTGGGCGTACGGCCGCGGTCTCGGAGAGTCCGACCCAGTCCATCTCGGGTGGGGCCTGAATCCCGGGCGCCTGTACGGTGTTTCCAGTGGCGGCCTGAGCCATGCCGGGCACGACCAGTAGGAATACGGAGAGGAGTGCAGCGAGGGCTCGGGCCATGTGGGACTCCACTGGGGGACTCAAGGTGAGTCCGCTAAGAATGCGCTTGGCGTTGAAGTGATGCAAAAAAGGGTCGCGGCGAATTCGCGGCGTGCGTGTGCCGGTTGGGCGCTCAGCTTAGGCCAGGGTAGCCTGCAACCCAATTGCCTGCCCTGTATTCGGTGCCTGCTGGGGTGTACATGGGGTGGTTGATGTTGGCGGGTGCCCACGCAGAGAGCGCTTGGAACTGGAAGCGAAACACCCAGGTGTTTTGGGGCGGAGTGGGGCGGTCCACCTTTTGCCACTGGGGTGTCGGTCGGAGCGTGCGACCGCCAATATCGTCCCGAGATCGATGCGTATGGGGCCATAGGGCTCTGCCAAGCCCTGTATCGCTCAGTGGACTTGGGCTCTGTTCGTACAGGCGTTTTGGGCGACTCCTCGTGCAGCGCCCCTTGACCCAGCAGCAGCGACTTCCACGCGCCTGTGGGTACTGTCGCTAAGCTGGACGTGCACCGCTGGCAGCGTGTTTTGGACACGGGCTCCCTGCGCATGGTGGTGCAGTTTGGGGCGCGTAGCGATCCCTGTACATCTGGGCCCTGGCGGACCGGAAGATCCGTGCCCAGATCAAGCTCAGTATCCCGCTCTCGATGCGATCCGGCCCAGGAGGAGCGCGGCCAGGACCCTGGTGGTGATCTGCTCTCGGCACTGACTTTCGGCCATGCAAAAATTGGGTTCCCCGGTTCCAACCTAAAGGAACCCCTCTCCAGTCCGATGCGGGCCACATGCTTCTATCCAACCTCCGCGCTCTCAACTCCGTCCACCCTGCAATGGTCAAGCGCCTGACCGGCCCTGTAAACGGCGACCATGTGGTCGACGGCCCTGGCGGGACTTGCCTGCAAATACACCATGACCCCATTCCTTTGGCCGTCAGCTCCGAGCTGCCCGCCGAGCTGCCGGAGCGGGTGCACATCTACGGCATTGGCTTGGGGGAGCAGGTCGTGGCCGCCCTTCAGGCCGGTCACTCGGTGTTGGCCTGGGACCGCGATCCGCTCATGCTTCGCTTGCTGCTTGCCGGCTACGATCTACGTGAGTCTTTGGAGTCTGGCCGTCTGACGCTGCTACTGGGTTCTGATCTCTGGGGAAGGACCGACTTTGAGTCGCACATCGAGCACCCCATTCTCTCCCAGATCTATCGCTTTGAGCGGGTACGCCAGGGCAAGCCTGTGTTGGTCGTGCCCGACGGGCTCTTCGTCTCCGATCTGGCCGAAGAGCTTCGCGAACGCGGCTTTGTGCCTTGGCCGTTTTTGGCCAGAACAGTGAGCGCCGATGAGTGCCAGCTCACCATCGACCAGACCGGCGCTGAGCTGGTCGTCAGCGTGGGCTACATTCCAGGACTGCCCGAGGTCCTGGCCGAACAAGGCTTACGGCACCTGATCTGGGAGGTGGACCCGGCTCTGGACTTGGTCAACAGGGCCATGGGGCCCGTGCACACGACGCGGGTGTTCACCTACAGGCAGGCCCAGGTGCGCGCCTACGAAGACGCAGGCTTTCAGGCGGAGTTTCGTCCCCTCTGTTCCGATCCAAACAAGCGTCGCGGCATTGCCCTGAGTCAGGCCGATCAAGCCCAGTTTGGAGCTCCGGTCGCCTTTGTTGGGGCCAGCATGCAGGAGAACGCCCAACGCTACCGGCGCATCATGCATGCCTTGTTGTCCAAGGCGGGCCGGTCCCTGGAGGAACTGGATGATCGGCTGGCCGCGCAGGCTGCCCGGCCCCAGCGCTTCGTGCTGATGGACCTGGTGGAGGACCCAGCCCTGCAGGTGCCGGACTTGGATCTGCGGGTGCTCGTTGGCGAGATCGCCGCGGCCGAGCAGCGCATGAACTTCCTGAGAGCGCTCCTGCCCTTGGGTCTGAAGGTCTGGGGAGACTCCGGTTGGTCCGAGCTGGGCGCCGCGTACCAAGGTCCGGCCGGCCACGACCATGCCCTGACACGCATTTACAACGCGGCCCAAGTGCACGTGGACATAGGCCGCATTTATCAGAACGACATCGTGACCATGCGTGTCTTTGATGTGCTGGCCTGTGGAGGCTTGCTGATCACCCAAGACAGCCCTGCGCTGCGCGGCCTGTTCACGCCCGGAGAGCATCTGCTGGCCGTCAACACCCCCCAGGAGATGCACGACGCAGTTGTCTGGGCGTTGGCCCATCCCGACGAATCCCGCATGATCGCCCGAGCCGGTCAGGCACGCGTCCTGGCTCGCCACACCTTCTCGCACCGCCTTGACGAGATGCTCGCGCCGGCTACCTGGGAGACCCCATGCATTCAGTTTTCATCGGCGGCGCCGGTCGCTTTGGCACAATTCTGATGGGCGATCTGCTGAGTCTTTGTCCTCGGTTCTCGCCGGTCTATGAGGCGGACTCTGCATCCAGACGCCTGGGCGCGGGGTGCATCGCCGCCTGATGCGCCGTCCTCCCCGCCCAGTACAGATCCCCAAAGTGCATGTGCCGATACACGAGCGCAGGACTGCCCTGCGTATGGTCTTGGTGGCCGCCGTTATCGCCGCTTCGATACTCTCGAACACCCTTAGGCAGGCACAGGCGGACAGTCTCGAAGTGGCCTCGATGGCCATGCCGGTGCAGCTGCAGGGCTGGAACGCACTTGGAACCCAGGACTGTGAGGAGAGCTGGTCCGCTGTACAGGTCCCGGTCAACAACTGCCTCTATGACTGGTGGCTGCTGGAGCCGCTGCGCACTGAACTGGACCTGGATTGGCAGACAGGTGCGATGGGTGGGAGCACGCTGAGTCTCTCGGACCTTCCACCGCCGGCGGTGCAGCTCTGTTTGCAGGGTGCCATGGCGCACGCGTCCGCTGGCCAGGTCTGCGGCGTGCAGCAGACCCTAAGCTTGCCGCCGAGTTAGAGCCGCCGCGTTAGCTCGCCCCTATGCAAGACCTTCTGGATCAACTGCCCCCCGAACTCCACCCAGCCGCCCAGGAGCTGGAGCCCCGGCGCTTACGAAAGGCGCTGGAGCTGCTGGGCAAGCGCATCGGGGATGTTGCCGTAGTGATGGAGGCCGTGCGCCGCCGCCACAACAGCTCGGCCATCTTGCGCTCCGCCGAGGCCTTTGGATTCCACCAGGCCCATGTGGTCTCGAACAGCTTTAGACCCTCGCCGGGAGCCAGTCGAGGGGCCGAGCGCTGGCTGGATCTTTCCCTGCACGCCACGAGCGACGCGTGCTTGGATACCTTGGAAGGCCAGGGTTACGAAACCTGGGTCGCGGACTTTAACGAGGGCGCCGTGCCACCTTGGGAGGTCCCCACAGACCGTAAGATCTCCCTTGTCTTTGGCTCGGAAGTGGTGGGTGTGAGCGCAGCGGCCCGCGCCCGGGCCAGCGGTACCGTGTTCATCCCAACGGTGGGTGTGACCCAGTCCCTGAATGTCTCCGCGGCTGCTTCGGTCATCTTGGCCCAGGTCTCCCAGAGCCGCCGGAGCGTCGGAATCACACCGCTGACGGAGGCGCAGAGAATCCGCTTCTTGACCCGCTTTGTGAACCGAGAGCACGGTCGAATCAAGTCCGGGTACCGCCTGTATGAGCTGCCCCCAGGCGAGACAGCGTTGGAGTAGTTCAGCGGCGCCGAACCCGTTTGTCGAAGCGCTCTTTCTCCAGGAGGTACTGCTCTCCGTCGATGGTGCACTCCACCCGCACCACGAAGTTCTCTTCGGGCATCAGCTCCAAGCTGAGCGTCTCGGCGATCACGGCGCCCGGAAAGCTGTTTCTACTTAGGAGTGTGTCCAGGTCCGGAGCCCAGTCGCCGGTCATTTCAAAATCCTTGAGCTCCAAGGCGTGCACGGCCTGCAAGTCCGAGCGGCATAGAGCCACGCTCACATCGTGCTGCCCGTTGGCTTGGAAGAGAAAGAGGCCGACCACCGTGATGGCAGCGATTGGACCAAAAATAAGGTTGGGCCACCACTCTTCCATCCAGCTTGGCTCTTTGGACTCCGGCTCTTCGGACTCTCGTACTTCGGACTCCGGGTCTTTGGAGTCGCTCACGCGCTGACCTGCTTGGCGAAGGCCTTGTGGATCCACTCCAAGCGGCGGTCGCCTGGCTTGAGGCCTGCGGCCAGGGTCGCCACACGCTGCTCGGTGTCGCTGGCACCGGAGTTTCGAGCTGTGAGTGCGTCCAAGTAGCCGTCGAACCAGCCGGGCTCGGGCACGTTCCGATGAATGCGGCCGATCAGCTCCGCTGCACGCAAAGGCTCCAGGCGGTCCTCTAAGTAGAGACGTGCCAGCTCTCGGCCAGCCTGCACGTCAAAGGGCAGAGAGCCGCACTTTCCGCTGGTGCAGTTGGTCACCAGGCCCGCTTCCAGGGCTTGCATGGCAAGCATGCGTTTCCCCGCGCGTACCCGGCAGCGTGCCATGAGCTTGTACATCTCCATCACGCGGCTGGACTGCTTTACGATGCGGCGGGCCAGCTCGTCCGCCTCTTCGTCTTTGCCGAGTGTCTCGAGCACCAGAGCTCGGTTCACTTGGAGCCCCAGATCTTTGGGCTGGGTCTTGAGCGCCGCATCCAGTACTTCCAGCGCCTCCAAGGTCTGTTTGGTCTGAACCAAAGCCCCAGCCAAGACGGCCGCGCTGTTCTGGCCGGCCATGTCCCGGGGACCGCCCAGCTCGCGGTGCATGGCACGCAGCTCAATGATCGCCTCTGCGGGCTGCGCAGAGAGCAGGGCTGCTTGCGCACGAAACCAGCGGGCCAGCGGCTCCTGGCTAGTAAAAGGCGCAAAAAGTGAGAAGGCGGCTGCGGGGGCGCCCTCTTCCAGGGCCAAGGCGCCCTTTTCAAAGTCTGGTCCCAGTGTGCTCAGCTTGCTGGCGATCTTGTCCCCGTAGCGCTCAAGCAGGAGAGCAAAGCGGACTTTTGGATGGTCCGGAGGCAGGGAGAAGATGGGATCATCCCCTTCAACACCACCAACGCTCCCGCCGGCCACTTGGGCCATGGACTGCACGCCCATCGCGCCCAGGGCACCTCCTGCGGACTGAGGCGCCATGGCGACGGCCTCCTCTTTTTTGGCCTTGGACCGGAACTCTCGCAATGTGCGGCGGGCTGCGCGGATCTCCCCATCGCCCCGCTCAGCGAAACTCGCGGCCAGCTTCATGTGCTGGGCCGACGCCTCCATCTCACCCGCCTCGGCGCAGGCCACGGCCAGGTCCAGGTTGATGCGCTTCAGGCCGTCCTTGGCTTGTGCTCGGACCTGTTCAGCGTCGGGGCCCTCGATCCCGAGTACTTCGTCCCGGGCGCTGGCCCAGGCACCCTCTTGTAGAAAGCTGTGCCCCTTTGCGATGCGGTCCTGGTCCGAGGGAAAAAGCCAAGAGAACAGTCCCATCTATTCCTCCGCGGCCATTCTTTCGGCCAGTGTGTCCAAGGATCCCCAGCGTCGATACTCGCCAAGGAAGGCCAAGGTCGTGGTGTCACAGCGATCGACATAGATGATGCCGTCTAGGTGATCACACTCGTGCTGCACCACAACCGCGTCAAAGTCCTCGAGCTCCAGATCGACTTCGGCGCCAGTCTCGTCCAGGGCTTGCAGTCGGATCTTGGCGGGCCTGTCCACGGCGGCCCGCATGTTGGTCACGGACAGGCAGCCCTCGACCGTGCGAATCAGCTCGTCAGTCAGGGGAGTGATGATGGGGTTGATGAGCACACACTCTTCATCGAGGAGGATCAAAACCACCAAACGCACCGATACATGGACTTGTGGCGCTGCCAGCCCTGCACCATCGTATTCGTGCAGGGTGTGGGACATATTGGAGATGAGCTCCTGCACCTCGGGGGAGCCGATCCGCTCTGGGGGTATGGGGACGGCCACCTGACGAAGGATGGGGTGACCGAGTTGCGCAATCTTTAGAATGGCCATGTCCAGTCTCTAACGCGCTGCCCGCGCACGGCTGCAGTCTGGTTTGCAGGGAGTGGTCGCCGCGTTAGTTCAGGCGCATCAGCATCGAGGTTTGTGTGGCCGATCCGACCAACAAGTGGGAAGACAACGTTGTCGAGAACGTGACGATCGAGGACAAGACTGTCTCCTTCTACGTCGACAAGGAATGCATCCTGTGTTCGGTGTGCTCCGATGCGGCACCCAACAACTTCCGTATGTCCGATGACGAAGATCACGACATTGTTTACAAGCAGCCCTCTGACGAAGAGGAGCTGGAGCAGTGCTACGAGGCGATGGAGAACTGCCCGGTCGAGGCGATCGGCGACGACGGGTAGCTTCAGCGCGATAACGGAAGAGATCAGGCTGGCCTGCGGGCTGGCCTGTTCTATTTCAGCAGCTGTCGTTGTTTGCGCCAGGGGTCCCTGCGTCTCCGCTACTTAGGCGACTGACCTGCGCACACCAATTCCCTAAGAGGTCGTTTGCTCCGGTATCTTGAATGCTTGGGCGCAGGCCCAAGGCGGCTCCAGTCGGCACGGAGGGGCCGGCGTAGCGCACGGTGTCCAGAGTCTGTCCGGTTGCGCTGATCACGAGAACTTCGTCTTCGGAGTTGGCCAGCACAAAGCCGCCGCCGGTGCTCTTGGGGTTGATCGTGGCCTGGCAGTTCACCCCCCCATTTCCGCTGGGGGCTGCACACACCACGAGCAGCCCCGATGGGCTGACCAGGAGACTGTCGGTATAGGCCGGCTGTAGTTCGGAGCGATCCACGTCCTCGTCGGCCAGGACCACACCGCCCAGATTGAGCCAGTCGGTGCTCAGGTTGCGAAGCTCGACGTACTCCCCTTGGGCGTCGGATACGGCGCTGGGGTTGATCATGAGCTCTTGGATGAGGAGCTCTCCCGCTTGAGGGGGGCGCGCGGAGTTTGGCCCGGACTGCACTCCGGTGTCGCTGTCGCTGTCGCTGTCGCTGTCTGGTCCAGCTGTGATCGAGTCAATGCGAGAGAGCTCGGAGTCAAACGAGGACAGGCCGCAGCCGGCGAGAAGAAAAAGCAGGGTCATTCCCTTTTGGTTGCTCAAAGGTGCGGCAGAGACAAGCGACGGCTCTGTGTCGCTTTTGGGTGCGTCGGTATACCAAGCTTTGAGCGTTGGAATCAATGAGATTGAATGGAGCGTGGCGCGTAGCTCCCAGCTCCGAGGCGCGGTGGTTCCAGGGCCAGCGTGGGGTTCTATTTGAACAGCAAGTGAAAAAAGAGCTGCAAGTCAACCTTGTTCAAAGTATATCCGGCTCAGAGTTCGAAACCATGCCCTTCGAGCCATTGGAGACCATCATGTACAGCACCCGTCTAAGCTTGGCCGTAGTGATTGCCAGCACTCTCGCTTTCACCGCCTGCACCAAGGACGAAGAAGTCGTTGACAGTGTCGAAGACACTGGAACCGACGACACCGGAGACACCGAAGTCGAGAGCCAGGGTCAGGTTCGTGTGATTCACATGTCGCCTGATGCCCCCAACGTCGACGTTTACGTAGACGGAATTGACGCTGCTGTCGTGACCGACCTGAGCTTCCCGAACACCACCGGGTACCTGGACCTGGATGTCGGCACCTACACCTTCCGCGTGGCCCCAGCCGGAACGTCCGCTGCCGACGCCGTTCTGGTCTTCGAAGACGTGGACGTGACTGAAGGCCTGCGTCTCACCGCCGGCGCCTACGACGAGGTCGCCAACCTGACTGGCTTTGCACTGGTCGACGACTTGGAAGGCTTGGCCGACACCGACCTGCGCGTCACCGTGATTCACGCTGCCCCCGCAGTGGGCTCCGTGGACATCTGGGAGATCAGCGGCGATCCCGTCCAGCTCTTGAACGACGTGCCCTTCGGCGCCAGCGCGACCCTCCCCGATCTGCCTGCCCAGGCCTACCGCATTGGAGTGGATGTGGACGAGGACGGCGTGCCCGACTTGGCTTGGAGCATTCCTGCCCTGCCGGGTGGAACCCAAGCCAACCTGTACGCCGCCAACCAGGGCCAGGATGTGTTCTTGGTCGCTCAGCTCGCCGAAGGTGAGACCATCCGTTTGGACCCCGACGAGACATGAGTTGTCCCGTTCAGTCCGCCTGACCCCACGGTCGGGCGGGCCGTCCAAAACACGACGCCCCGGAGAGATTCCTCCGGGGCGTTGCTGTTCCTTGGGAGGAGAAAAGAGCGCTGGTTAAAGAACGATTCCTTCGGCTTGGACCAAGGTCATCAGGAGTTCCTCCATCACGGCTCTTGCCTGCGAGGTCCCCACGTGCAGCTTGGTGTGAAGCGCGGCATCGGCCGGGCTGGCGGAGCTGCAGTTCGCGCTGTAGACCTCGAAGGCCAGCAAGGCGCTGACCAGGCTGGCCACATGATTGGGACATTCGCAGTCCAGCCGGCTGATTTGTCGCTGCAGCTGGTCCAGTTGGGCGGCCGTAAAGCGTCTTGGCGCATGGTCCTGGGGTTTGCTCCGGGTGCTGTTGCGTAGACGGTCCGCCAAGAGGCCTTGAACCACCAGCTCTCGCAGTCGTTCTGGCGGCATGTTGTCTTTGAGTAGGCGCAGGGGCTGGGTCTGGAGCTTCTCGCGCATCGGGCGGGTCATGTAGCTGTAGGTCACCAGCAGGCTGGTGGGCTGCAGGGCCAGGCGAATGCGGCGCAAGAGGGTGAGCGGTTTGGAGCCCAAGCTGTCCACTGAGGCGAGCACGACGTCGACCCGGCCCAGTCCCTCCGGGATGGGATTGAGCTCGGAGAGCTGGATGACATCGAGCTGGGTACTCAAGCCAAGGATGGGCCCAGAGAGTGTCTTGGAGAGCGTGGGGTGCAGCACTGCGACGCGGATCACCTGTGGCAGCAGCTGTTCGGTGTTCTGTTTGTGGAGGAGCGCCCTCTGCTCCAGCTCATCGTCGCTGAGTCTGGCCAAGTCAGCGATGCGCTCTCCGTGGTCATTTAGGCTGGCAATGAGGCGGAGGCGGGCAAGTTGTTGGGCAGAGTAGATGCGCCGGCCCCTTGCATCTCTCTCTGGGGCCAAGAGCTTGTAGCGGCGTTCCCAGGTGCGGATCGTGTCTGCGGGCACGCCGCTGAGGTGGGAGAGCACCCCGATGGGCACAAGGTTGGAATCGGACACGGTACAGCCTGTTCAAAAGGTGTTCACAGTGTAGCCCAGCGCCGGTGCCGGAGTCTGGGACTGGCGGGGTGTGCCCGCCCGCGAAAGCCAGTGAGAGAACTTACAGCCCCCGCAGGTCCTCGTCCCGCAGCGGAATCGCTCCGTCCAGAGCCAGATCGATCAGCTCCACCATCTTGGCCCCATCTCTTGGAAGGGTGCCGCCCAGGGGCAGGTAGTTCGAGGCGTGGCTGGTGCGGAAGAGCGCCCGGGTCGGCTTGGCCTGTCCCACCAGCACCTTG
>CAJQPC010000223.1 GCA_905480105.1 uncultured bacterium
AACGACAACAGGCCGCCCACACCCGCCATTGCCGGAGATGATGCATTGCTCATGCCCGCGAAGTTTCGGCCCGCAGCGCCGACGCTGTCTGCACCGGCCGCTATTCCAGCTCCGGCCCCAACGATACCTCCGATAATCGCAGGCTTGGCCATTTCGAAGCCATTTTTCGACCCAGGTGTAGCAGTGCGCTCCCAAGTTGGGGCAGCGGGCGGCCTAAGGAGCGGATCCGAGAGCCCGTCGTCAGAGCCAAAAGCGGTCTCGGTTCTCAGATGAGAATCTACGTCAGAGGCCTGGACTGGAGGCGCTTCCTGTCGCTTTCTCGGCTCAACTTTCGGCATCAAAAACTCCAGGCTACCGGCTATCGGCCACCGGGCCCACCCTATCTTACCTAACGGTTTTCGGATCCGGCAACCAGCACCCACGCCGTCGGCGTTGCTCGGCTCTTGCAATGCGCCGGCAGCGCTTGGGTTTCCAGCCTGGCCAGACTGGCCCGTTTCGGCGCGATGATCGGGATGAACTGCTCGGATCCGATCAGTAGAGCAACCCACCGGGACTACCGGCGTCGTACCCTGGGTCAAAGGGAGAACTGTGAGTCCGCCATTCAACCTTGAGTTTTCTCCAAAGATTGGCGTGCGCGAATCCCCCGAGCTGGACGGCAAGCACCAGTCCAACATCAAAGGGGTCTACATCATTGGCGATCTGGCGGACGCACCCGTCATCAAGATGGCGCTGCGCCAGGGACACGAAGTGGCCCGGTACGTCTGGCAGCAGGACTTGAGGGCCAAGAGCCAGCCTGACCCCGAAGTGCTGGACATTCTGATCGTCGGTGCGGGCCCTGCAGGGGTAGGCGCCGGCATGGCACTCCAAGAAACAGGAGCGCGTTTCAAGCTGCTGGAAAAGGACGAGCCCTTCGCGACCATCGCGATGTTCCCGTCGTCAAAGCTGATTTTTTCTGAGCCGCAGAGCCTGTCCTCGCCTGCGGGATTCTGGTTCGAGGATGCAAGCACTAAAGAGCTGCTCCAGCGCTGGGGCGAGATCCTCCAGGAGAGAGATCTCCCCATCCAAAACCACTGCAGCGTCAACGGTCTGAGCAAGGCCGGGGGCCACTTTGAAGTGCGCTGTGAGGACGGGTCCGTGCACCAGGCCGCCCGCGTGCTCCTGGCAACAGGCCGTCGGGGCACACCTCGCAGCCTGAATGTCCCCGGCCAAGACAGTGAAAAGGTCCTGTACAACCTGAGGGATCCAAAGCTCCACGCAGGCGAGAAGGTGCTGGTGGTGGGCGGCGGCGACTCGGCCGTAGAGACCGCCTGTGATGTGGCAGACGCTGGGGGCCAGGTCACCCTGTCTTACCGCAGCCCAGATTTCTCTCGTCCAAAAGCCAAGAACAAGAAACGCATCCGGGACTACTCCGACCAAGGCAAAGTCAAGCTGGAGCTGGGCACCGAGGTACAACAGGTCAACCCCGAAAGCGTGACCCTAAAGGATGGCCGAGAGCTAACGAACGACCGTATCTTTGTACAGATCGGCGCTCGTCTACCCACCCCTTTCCTGGAGAAACTGGGTCTGCGCATGTCGGGCTCAATGAACGCACTGCGTGCCGCTTGGATCCTTGGCTTTGGTGTTCTGACGTGGTTCTTCTATCTGCTCAAGTCGGGCACTGAGTACAGCGAGCAGTACGGCATGCACGTGGCTAAAAAGGCCTTCTTCCCGATGGGGCCCGAGCACATCCTGGGCTTTGTGCCCGACATGCTTCGGGTGGACCTGGGGTTTCGTGAGGTGGACGGCGCCTTTTGGGGCACCCTGACCTACTCGCTCCTGATCGTGGTCTTTGGCGTGCGGGCCTACCGCAAGTACGCCTCCTCCATCCAAAAAAAGCGCTACCTGAGCCTGATGGGCTTCCAGGTGGTCTTTCTCTTTGGTATTCCCGAGCTCATTGCCCCGGCCGTGATTGCGATCGGTGGCCAAGGGGGGCTGGCCTGGCAGATCTTTGGTGGAGACCGGGCCTGGAAGTTCTACGGCCTGTCGGTTCCCTGGCCCCTCAACATCTGGGGTCTAATCGACGCCCCAAGCTGGTCGGCCACCGGGAACACGGGGGTGGTGGTGACCTGGCTGCTGCTGTCCGCATCGGTCTCTTTCATCGCCATCCCACTCTTCGTCTGGAAACACGGTGAGCGCTTCTGCTCCTGGGCCTGCGGTTGCGGGGGCTTGGCCGAGACGCTGGGCGATCTGTGGCGGCACTTGGCTCCAAGAGGGGCCCTCTCCTACCAGTCCGAGTGGGCCGGGCGCATCATCTTCGCCCTGGCCATCCCGACCACCGCCCTGATCTGCATCGACGCTTGGGGACTGCTCTGGGAAGGGCTGCACTCCACCAAGGCTTTCGCCCAGCATTGGTATCCCCTGATGGTGGACTTTTGGTTGGCGAGCATCGTGGGCGTGGCGCTCTACCCCTACTTGGGCAACCGCGTCTGGTGCCGCTTCTTCTGTCCCCTGCGCGCCTACATGGAGCTGCTCGCCCGCAAGTTCAGCACCCTCACAATCCAGGCCGACGACACCTGCATTTCCTGCGGCGAGTGCACCCGCTACTGCCAAATGGGCATCGACGTTCAGAGCTTCGCCCAGCGCCAGATCGAGATGGACAACCGCAACTCGGCCTGTATCCAGTGCGGCATCTGTGTGGAGGTCTGCCCCATGGACGTGCTCTCCATCGGCGAGCGTGGTCAAGAGATCCAGCTTGACGCAGGCAGCTTCGCACCGGCACAAGGAGTCTGCAAGGCCGGTTAGAGGGGGCCACACTCCGCCGCTATCCATCCTGAAAACCTGGATTGTCTGGACGTAGACATGCTTCCCTGAGCCGCCTTTAGCGCCCGCCTTCTGCCTTGGGCAACGGCTCCTGCAGAATGAAGCGGCTCTCGCGGGCGATGCGCTCGGCTTCCGACCGGTCGGGAGCCGCGTTGCTGGTCATGCGCTGACCCGGTCGGCCCGGCGAGGATCCACCCCGAGTCGCTCCGCACCGAGAACCGGCGCCCTGTACCCGAGCTCTGACCCAGTAGGCAGGCGGTCTTGGAAGCAGCGTCCCAAGGCGCACAGCGGGGTCCCTCGCTTCATTGGGCTCCAGAGGGGGAGGGACATCCCGTGTGCGGGCGGGTACCTTGGCCCATGCTCCCTTTCTGTCTCCTGCTCTTCAGCGCCCTGGCCGAACCCCCAGATCCACAACCCAGTACGTCACTCCAAACCTGGATCCTGGAGATAGAGAGCGGATCTTCACCCGCTGGGATTGCAGAACAGGCTCTGACGCTGCCCGGCACCATTCATGCAGTCGCAGGGGGCCCCTTCGTCGAGGTCAGCACCTCCTCTCTGGACCTCTCCGATCTTAGAGCCCTTCCCGGAGTCGCCCTGGTCCGGGAACCTTGGCCCGTCTCTGTCAAAGAGGTCACCACCGAGGGCCTGGAGCGCATACAAACTCCTAAAGACTGGCTCGCCCAGGGCCTGGACGGCAGCGGCGTGACCATCGCCGTGCTGGACTTAGGGTTTGGCGGTCTGGACGACCTGCTCGGAGACGAGTTGCCCGAGGAAGTATCCGCCTGGGAAGGGGGCGTGGGCTCGGGCATCACCCATGGCACAGCGGTCTGCGAGATCCTCCACGACATCGCACCAGGTGCCGAGCTCGTCATCTACCCCTTTCGCACCGAAGCCAGCTTCATCGCTGCTCTGGAAGCGGCCGAAGCAGACGGTGCCGACATCGTGAGCGCAAGCATCGGCTTTGACAACGTCTGGCACGCTGACGGCAGCTCCCCGATCAGCCAAGCAGTGGATGCAGCCGCCGACGCAGGATTGCTCTACGTCGCCGCCGCCGGGAATGAAGTGGGCCGCTACAGCATCGGCGCTTTCAGCGATGTCGACGAGAACGGCTGGTTGGAGTTGGACACCAAAGAGCGCATCTCCCTGCGGGCTCTCTCCGGAGAGATGAGCGCCAGCCTGCGGTGGTCCGAGCCCTTCGGCCAAGCCGATGGCACCCTGACGCTGGTCCTATTCGACCAGGACGGGCAGGAGTGCGGGCGCTCTGCACCTCCACAAGGGCAGAATCCCTACGTCGCGGCAAGCTGCGATGGCGTGAGCGCGTTGGAGGCGGGCTTTCTGGCCTTGACCGGGGAAGAGATCCCAGACCAGGGCTGGCTGTACGCACCCTTTGGAGTCTTGGAGAGCATCGCTCAAGAGGGAACGCTCACCCTCCCCGCAGACGCAGAGGGGGCTCTCTCGGTCGGTGCCGTGGAAATCGGGACCGACGTGGCGCCAGACTACTCCAGCCAAGGCCCCACCGATGACGGTCGGGCAAAACCCAATCTGTCCGCCCCCTCCCAGGTGAGCACTGCAACCTACGGCAGCCTAAACTTCGGTGGCACCAGCGCCGCGACTCCCCATGTGGCGGGCTTGGCGGCCCTGGCCATGGACCACGCCAGGCGCACCGCTCCCCCGGCGCTGCGAGAGAACCTGGAGCAGAACGCTCTGGACTTGGGAGAACCGGGACCTGACCTGATCTATGGCGCTGGATTGGTGCAGATGGGCGCCCTGCCCCAGAACTGTGGATGCAGCACCGGGGACAGACAGGGGAGCTGGGCGTGGCTCCTGGCGCTCGGGCTGCCGCTGATCCGACGCGCACGTACCCGCGCCTAAGGCCCAGGGACTCGACGCGATCTTCACAGACCGCTCTCAGAGCAGAATATAGGTCGAAGTATCCGAATCAGGCGCCCATATTTGCATGCATTCCACCCGTGGTGTATGTACCGGGCGCTCAGACGGGGAGCAGACCAGAACATGACCCAGCTCTTCTCCTCGAACATGCTCCGCGAGATCCGTGGCCTGCCCGGAGCCCGCCACAGCTTCGTTAAACAGCTCTGTGCTTCCGGAGCCACCGAAGAGCGCCTGCGATACCAGATCAGCGCAGGCATAGAACACCTGCCGCAAAGCCTGGCATTGAGCATCGGCGATCGCCTCAGTTCACTGGACAACCGCCGATTCTTCCAGGGCTTGTCCGAGCTCGCCACTGCAAGGGTCCTGCAGCGTGGAGACTGGACCTTGGACGCTCCCAGCTCCAACGGCTTTCAAGCGGTGCGCCCCTCTGGCATGCCGGTCAACGTGCTGGTGCTGTCCTTTATCCACGCCGGCGCCCTGGACCTGGACCGTCTGCGCGTTGACAAGCTGGAGCAGACCCTGGGACGGGTCTCAGCACGCACCCGGTTCGTGGTTTCGGTGCAGCGCTGGCTGCCTCAAGATTTTCGTGCAGAGCCCGTGCGCCAAGCCGTAGAGCTCTGGCTGCGGGAGGTCGAGGCCGGACGCTGGAAAAGCCGCTACGCTGCCTACGAAGACGACTCGGTGTCCCTGGAGTTTGGCTTGGTGGGCAAGCTATCTGACCCCGTGAGAGCCAGCGGAGAGCAGGCCGCGCCGCTCTTGACCTTGGGCCCATTCGGCGGCGCCAATGCAATGAGCGCCATCGAATCCAAGGTCGTCCAGGAGCTGGACCGCCAGCGCATCAGCCCCCAAGGGCACCAACCCGTTCTGGTCTCGGTCGTGGGTGACCGGCCCTGGGGGCTGCCCCACAACACGCTACAGGCCTTTTTCTACGGAAAGCCACGCTGGATCCAGACTTCGTGGGAGCCTGGAGTGCCAGAGTGGGAAGCCTGCTTGAGCCGCGAGGCCGAGCCCTGCTTGTACAAAGATCCCCTCTATCAAGGCGTGATCGGCACACTGCTCCTCCATCGCAGCGCACCGGATCGAATGGACCTTGGCGGAGCCGCTTGGAGCAATCCCTTCGCACCGGTCCCCCTTTCCGCCCCGGAGGTCCCCCTGGACAGCATCGCGGCCTACACCAAGGATGAGGAGCGCCCTGTTCTGCGGCGCTTCTCAGGAGCCAAGCACGTGAGCATCGGAGGGTCCCTTCCATGATGCCCCCACACCACGTCACCGGAAAACTCGGCTGGATCGAGGTGATCTGCGGCTGCATGTTCTCCGGAAAGACCGAGGAATTAATTCGTCGGGTGCGCCGGGCTCAATATGCGCGGCAGGACTACGTGGTCTTTAAGCCGCACATCGACGATCGCTACAGCACTCACAACGTGGGCTCTCACAGCGGGCAGCTCTTGCGCTCCATTCAGATCGACAAAGCAGATCAGATCCTGGAGCGCGTCGGCAGCGCTCAGGTCGTCGGCATCGACGAAGCGCAGTTCCTGGGAATCGAGCTGGTGGCTGTCTGCGAGACCTTGGCCAACGAAGGTCGTCGGGTGCTCGTCGCGGGCCTGGACCAGGACTTCCAGGGCAAGCCATTCGAGCCCATCCCACAGCTCTTAGCGGTGGGAGAATACATCTCCAAAATGCTGGCGATCTGCACGGTGTGCGGTAATCCGGCGGACCGAAGCCAGCGCATGGTGGCTGGCGCCGACCGTGTCCTGGTGGGTGCATCCGGCTCCTACGAAGCACGCTGTCGCATGCACTGGAGCCCCGAGCCCCTGGAGTGCAGGCAGCAGGAACTCGCCCTTGGACGCAACCTCGCCCCCTCTCCAGAGGACTCCGTGGAGCCCTCAGTGACTGGGGCCTGACAAATGCATTGCGCCAATGGCGCTTGGGCAGCTTGACGGCACCTGGGGGGTTGGAGTAGCAGAGACCACCCCTGGGAGACCTTGATGTCCTTGACCCTTGGCCTGTTGGCCCTGACCCTGACTGCACAAGCCGCTGTATCTGGCTCCGCAAAGTCCTCCTCCGCAAAGGTGGATACGGAAGACAAGAAGATCAAGTACGACGCCAAAAAGGCGGTCGACGGAAGCTTCGCACTTGGCTGGGGAGAAGACGAAGAAGGCTACGGCGAAGGCAGCTGGCTGGAGCTGGACCTGGGCCGTACCCAAGAGCTCAGCGAAATCAACATCTGGCCGGGGAACCTCTCTCAGGGCCAAAAATCTTTTCGCGAGTACAGCCGCCCCAAAAAGGTCAAGGTGACCATCAGCGGCGGAGACGGTGTGAAGGAGATCGAGGCGGTGATGCTGGACCGCATCCAGCGCTACGACATCGAGCTGGACGAGCCCATCCGGGGCCGGACTGTACGCATCGAGGTCATCGAGGTCTACGAGGGCTTTGTGTTTTCGGACCTGTTTATCGCCGAGGTGGCGGTGAACTTCACAAGCTCACGCGAAAAGATCCAGCCCCTGTTGGACTGGTTGGAAACGCCCGGCGCTCAAAAGAGCTGGGACGCCCACGACGCCAAAGTCGAGGCCGCCTTTGGCGTGTATACAGCCGCTGACTTTGGGGACCAGGACAGCCTAGAGTTCCTCATGGCTCAGGCAGGCGACGGAGCAGAGTTCATCCGTCTCAAGGCCCCCAAGCTGGTCGATGTGGGATACCGGGCTGCCGCCGTCAAGCCGGACGAGCTCAGCATCGACGCACTTTCTAAGATCAAGGATGCCAACGCCATCCCCGCCCTGGAGATGGCGCAGCTTCGCTCATACGGCAAGGCGCGCTCCGAGCTCGCAGACTTGGTGGAGATCTTCTACGCCTACCAAGATCTGATCGGTGGCCCCAACCTGAACGTGCCCTACTGGGGTGAGACCGGTTGGTCCCCTGGCCAGATCCAGTCCTTTGGTGAGCCCGTCCCAATCGAAGTGACCCCCGACGGCGACCTGCTTCTGGCCGACATTGGAAACAACCGCGTACAGCGCTTCACCTACCAGGGTCGGGCTGACAAGGAGTGGGGCGGCGGCAAGGCTGACCTGTCCACGGCCTGGTTCGAGAAGGGACGTCCCTGGTACGTCACCGGCCAAGCCTCTGGCGAGCGCAACGGGGAGTTCATGAACCCCCTGGACATCGAGATGGTCCCCATGGACGACGCCGTGGGCTTTGCAGTCCTGGACGCCTCCAAGCGGGTGCAGGTCTACGACCCAGAGGGCCGCGCTGTGATCGGCTGGCGGGTGCAGAACAGCGGCGCCCAGCTGGACCCCAACGTCGGCGGCGAGGGCTACTTGGCCTGGGTCCCCAGCAAGAAGCGCCTGTACGTCATCCTGGGCAACGAGCTCATCGCCTACAACCTTCAGGCCGAGGAGCTGGGACGCTGGGAGCTGGAGGACGGCACCCCGAACGCGGTCGAGGTTGGCAAGAACAACAAGCTCTACATGGCCTACGGACGCGAGGTCATCAAGTACGACCTGGACGGCTTCCGCCACGGGGTGATCTGGGACGAGGACCAGCTCGGCGAAGGCTTCGAGGACATGGATCTGACCCTGGACGAGAACAAGCGCATGTGGGTGGTCACCGACCAGGGCTACGCGCACAAGTTCAAGAATGAGCGCAAGAAGGAGTACTCGGTGCGCTTCTCAGACGTGAGCCTGATCCGCCCGCGTATCGCCGTGCAAGAAGACATCCTGTACTGCGTAGATCGCGACCGGATCATCCGCTTGGACGCCCTCCAGGCCAAGCTGGACGCTGAAGAAGCCGCCTTGGATGCAGCCGAGGAGGCTGCTGCCAACGCAGTCGAGCAGTAGACCCCAGAGCAGCCGGTTAGAATCCAAGGCATGAACAGCCGTGTCTTGATTGTCTCCGCCGCGGGCGCCTCCTTCTTGGGGGGCGCTCTGCTCATTGTGGCCTGTACACAGAGCCCCCAGCCGGAGCGGCAGGCGGATCCTGACGGCACCGTGGTGACCTTGCCGCCAGAAGGGGACCAAACCCCGCCTGTCGTGGCCGGATTCCCGGTCCCCAAGGCGATGACCCACAGCGCCACAAGCCCTTCATCCGTCCCTGCTTCCCCTGACGCTGAGCGGGCCTTGGGCGAGCTCCAGAAGGTCTGCCAGACACACGGTGGCGACCCGGAGAACCCCTGGGCCATCGCCCACGGACTGTTGGCATTCGGCTCAGAAATGACCCTATCCAATGGCGAGCCCGCCGTGGACTACCTGTACACCCGCTACGCCGAGGTCTCGGAGATCCAAGGTCAGCGCCTGATCGCCTTCCCCAAAGAGCGCGGTGGGGTTGAGATCGAGCCACACACCGACCTGGTGCTCAAGGCCATCACCGAGAGCGGCTTGGCGCCTGATCGTGAGGTTCTCGTGGGCGGCGAAACCTTCACGCTGGCGGACCACTGGGAGCACAGCCTACGCACCAGCTTCCTAAACAAGACCAGCGGCGAGAGCAGCTACACCACCCCGAACGACATGCCCTGGGGCGTCCAAGCCCTGGCCGCCTGGGGCACCCCACAGAAGACCCAGTGGAAGGCCTTTGAGGGAACGGAGATGGATCTGGACGACCTGGTCAAGTTCCAGGCCCACGTGCTCACCCAAGAGAGCACCTTCATGTACCAAGCCATGCTGGCAGGCGCGGACTTTGAGAAAAACAGGCAAGGGGTATTCAACTACACCTGTGGTGGCGCCCACATGGTCCAAGGCAGCATCCTGCCCGTCGCGGCCGGCTACGGAAACACGCAAGACCGGGAAAAAATGGCCGCCCAAGGTGCGCTCTTGGCCTACCGCTATCCCGTGGAGATGGGCATCTACGAGCAGGCCCGGAAGCAAGCCCCCAGCCAGGCCATGGTGCTCTACGTGCAGCAGCTCAAGTTTGTCGGCCACTGGCTGGAGAGCGTACACAAGCTCGTTGCAACGGGCATCTACAGCCCAAGCGCCCTGGACCAGCAGATCATGGCCCAAGCTGTCGGAGACCTGATCACAACGACCGCAGCACTCAAGCAGCTGGGCGCTTTAGACAACGCCGCCAAGATTCGAGAGAGCAACAACCAACTCTACCTGGATATCGTCGGCGACAGCTGCCACGCCGTGCGTGGCCTGGAGTTGGCTCTGGGCAAGAGCGAAGTGCACTGGTAGCCCCCAAAAGCTCACTCTCTGCACTCAGTCCGGCAGGGGTCGATTCCAGGCCCTAGCCCGTGTCCTGGGGTTAGCTGCCATCGTTGGCTCGTGGCGTTCCAAAAGGGCCACAGCCTGTGGTTTCAGCTCCTGAACCGACGAGTTCGACAGCGATGGTGTTCAAGCGCTCGTCCAGAAAATCTAAGATCAAGCAAAAGACACCCACGGCCCGCTTGGCTGCACCCAGGAGAGTGCTTGATCTCGGTCCAAAAATGAGAAAAAAGAACACCGATCCTTAAACCACCGCTCACTTGATCCGTGAAGGCGTCAGAACCGAGGAGATCCCGTGTCCAAGATTTTGGTCGTAGACGACAGCCGCAGCATGCGCATGATCGTCAAGCGTACCCTTCGGCAGGCAGGCTTTGGCGACCACGAAATCACCGAGGCTGACAACGGTCAGGACGCCCTGGAGCAGATCTCGGGCAGCATCCCTGACCTGATCTTAAGCGACTGGAACATGCCGGTCATGGACGGATTTGAGCTGCTTCAAGCCCTGAGAGAACGGGGTAGCGAGGTCAAGTTCGGATTTGTGACATCGGAAGGCACCCCCGAGATGCGCTCCAAGGCCAACCAAGCCGGCGCTCTCTTCCTGATCGCCAAACCCTTCACCGCATTTACCTTCGAACAGACCCTCACGGGCATGCTCTAAACCCCACGGTGAACGCCTTATCTTCCGAATCGTCGTCCGATAGCCCCCCCAAGACCACACCCAATCCGCAGGTGGACGCTCAGCTGCGCAGACCAAGCAAGCGACTGGCTCTGAGCCTGGAAGACAGCGGCTCTGATCTTGGAAAGATCGACCTTTTAGCAGCCTGAGAGATGGCTCTCCGTTGCGTTATGGCGGCGGACGGGTGAAGATCAGCGGCCACCCTTGGAGCCGCCTTGTCTGCACCAGAGAACGCCGAGACCACCGACCCAGAGCGCCTGTACGAGCCCCCAGCTGGCGAGGTGGGCTTTTCATCCCGCGCCGTGGTTGTAGGCTGCATCCTGGGTGGTGTCGTTGCCGCAATGAACATCTACTTGGGATTGCGCATCGGGTGGAGCTTTGGTGGCTCCCTGATCGCTGCGATCCTGGGTTTCTCGGTCTTTGCCAGCTTGGGTCGAATGGGCCTGATCAAGAAGAAGTACTCCATCCTCGAGGCCAACATCACCCAGACGGCAGGCTCTGCCGCGGGGACAATGACGAGCGCCGCCGGGTTGCTGGCCCCCATTCCTGCCATGCGTATGATGGGCTACGAGTTCACCTACGTGCAGCTCACCATCTGGGCCATCTCGGTGGCTTACCTGGGCGTGTTCTTTGCGGTACCTCTGCGCCGCCAGATGGTTCTGGTGGAGAAGCTGCGCTTTCCCACCGGTACCGCGACCGCCCAGACCATCATGGCGATGTTCTCCAGCGGCGGCGAGGCCGAGCGCAAGGGCAAAGCCCTGATGATCTGGGGCGTGCTGGCTGCGGTCTTTACCCTCAGCACCCACTTCATCCCGGCCATTGAACACCCCGACATCAGCACCATCGGCCTGAGCTATGCGTCGGTCTGGGGATTCTCTCTGATTATCTCTCCGATGATGACCGGCGCTGGCATCCTGATTGGCCCCCGTGTTGGCATCTCTCTGGTCTTGGGCGCCATCGCCGGCTGGCTGGTCTTGGGCATCCCGGTTTGGCAGGCTGGACTGGCCTGCGGGCCCACCCTGGTGGATGGCATCTGGACCTCGGGTGCCAAGCAAGCCTGCATCGCTCCGGGTGCAGTAGAGGGCTTTCTGGCAGCCAAGCCTGCACTGCTGGCCAAGCTGGAAGGCCTGGCCAGCAGCAGCGGTCTGAGCGGCGATGAAACCCTCATGGTCCTGCGTGGCAAGGTACGCGCCATGGACCCCTTGGTCTGGCAGCACAAGGGCCTGAACGACTACGGCACCGGTATCAAAGGCTGGATTCTCTGGCCGGGTGTCGCAATCATGGTCGCGGACGCTCTGGCCTCGCTGGCACTGAGCTGGCGAACCATCTTGAACACCTTCAAGTTCAAAAAGTCCGACGCCGATTCGCTCACGGACACCTCCAAGGACCAGATTCCCAACTCCTGGTGGATCGGTGGACTCTGCATCGCTGCTCCCGCAACGGTGCTGGTGACCTGGTGGATGTTCGACATCCCACCCCACCTGAGCTTCCTCGCCATCCTCCTCAGCTCTGTGCTGGCCATGATCGCCGTGCGGTCCACGGGCGAAACGGACATCAACCCCATCGGCGGCATGGGCAAGGTCACCCAGCTCGTCTTTGGTGCCCTGGCCCCTGGTGCGGTTCAGACCAACCTGATGAGCGCGGCCATCACGGGCTCCGGCGCCTCCCAGGCCGGCGACATGATGCAAGATCTCAAGACCGGGTACATGCTCGGCGCCAGCCCCAAAGAACAGTTCAAGGCACAGACCATCGGCATTCTCTTCGGCATCATCTTCTGCGTGCCCATCTTCCTGCTCTTTGACACGGTCTACGACATCGGCGGCGCAGACCTGCCCGCACCCGCCGCCCATGCATGGCGCGCTGTGGCCGAGCTGCTTTCTCAAGGTCTGGATGCCTTGCCTCCCGGGGCCCAATGGGCTGTGGTCGGCGGCACGGTCTTTGGCAGCCTGCTGCCAGTCGCACGCAAGTACGCCCCCGCAAGCGCCAAAGACTACGTGCCCAGCGCACTGGCCTTTGGCATCGCCTTCATCGTGGGTGCCTACTACAGCATCGCGATGTTCGTCGGCGCCGTGGTGTTCATGATCTGGAAGAAGCTCAAGCCAGAGCAAGCGGCCGCGCTGAGCTTTGCAGTGGCCAGTGGACTGGTGGCTGGCGAGGGACTCGCTGGCATCGGCAAGGCCCTGCTGATGTTGGCAGAGGTCCCAACCTTGGCCGCCATGCTCGGCATGTAGCGTTCGGCATGTAGCGTTCGGCCTGTAGCGTTCAGCCCGTAGCGTTCAGCCTGTCGCGTTCGGCGGCAAAAAGCCCGACCAAAAATGGCCGGGCTTTTTGAACGCTACAAGGACCTAAGTCCTTTTTTAGTCTTGCCGCCCCTGCTGAGCCATGTATCCAAGCGTCATTTGCAGGTTCCGCTCCACCAAGGGGATCTGCCCAGCAGGCACATCTCCAGCCAGCGCCTTGTGCAGGTTCTTGGCCATGCCCGCCGCGTAGTCCTCTCCGCGGACCTCGCAGGCGGCGGCGGCCAGGGCGGCCCGACGGGCCCATTCGCTGCGGATGGCAGGGTTGTCCAAGCCTTCGGCCGCCATCTCCGAGAGGATCTGGGTCATGTCTTTGACCTCGTTCTCGGATGGATCATCCGAGTCGGGCTCTTCTATTGCCTTGGCGAGCTCGCCGACCATGCGCTGAACCAGATCGGTCTCCACGGGCCACAAAGAGAACCAGGGGTGGTTCACCAAGGCGCTGGAACCTTGGAGAGCATCGCTGTCCACGTCCCCTTCGGGAACAGCTGGGCCCTCGGCCCCCTGCAGCTTGTCCGCAGGCACATGTCCAGCGAAGTGCTCCCAGTCGTGGGGCACGCCACCGGTGAGCTCGCGCACACGCTCAACAGCCGGCAACACGAACTGCATGGCCGAGCCAAAGGGCAGGCGGGTCATGTACGGAGCCTCCTCCTGCATCTCGCGCAACATGCGGCGGAGTTCTCCGCGGCTTGCATGGCCGTGACTTAGGTCCCGCATGCCCTCGGTCCCGCCAAAGCGGCCCATCAGAATGCAGGTCCCCTCGGCGTCGGTCCATCCCAAAAGGAACTCGCTGTAGCCGTCCTGGTCGGCGGGGCCGAGCAGAGCGGTGGGGTCCGGATCGATCTCTGCACCCTTGAGCCCAAAGCTGCGACTGGGCGCAGCTTGGACGTTTACCCCTTGGCTCTTGAGCTGGTGCAGGCCCAAGCGAGCGGCCTTGCGCAACACCTTGGGAGCCTTCTCCAGGCCCTGAAGCAGTGCCACTTTTTGCTGCGCCACGGCAGCCTGGATGGCGTTCATGGCCATACCAGGGTCCACATCTTGAATGGATCCGGTGCCGTCGAGCCAAGCCAGAGCAGCGGCGTCTCCTTCTCCATTGCTCAGGGCCAACGCCAGCTTCTTGTCGAACTTCTTTGCCATGTGGCTTAGCTCTCTTCGCCCTGAAGGGGCTTCATGCGGGTGCCGATGGCTTGGTTGACCGTCAGCGCCGTGATGTTGATGATGTCGGCCACGTCGCTTCCTACGGGGAGCACGTTGACCGGCTTGCTTAACCCCACCAACAGGGGACCGACCGCGGTAGCCCCACCCAGTTCCCGAAGGAGCTTGTAGGCCATGTTTCCGCTGGTAAGGTCAGGGAAGATCAGCACATTGGCGTCTCCCTGAATCTTGGAGAATGGGAAAACGCGCTTGGCGGTCTCCGGGTTGACTGCAGTGTCCGCCTGAAGCTCACCGTCGATGATCAGATCCGGCCACACCCTGTTGACCAGCGCCAAGGCGCCGGTGACCTTGCGGGTCTGCTCGGTGCCGCGGTGAGCGCCAAAGTCCGAGTAGGACAGCAGGGCCACCCGGGGGGTGTCCCCAAACGCCATCGCCGTCCGGGCTGTGTTCATTGCGATCTGAGCCAACTGCTTGGCGTTCGGGTTCTCGTTCACGGTGCAGTCAGCAAAGAAGATGCGCTTCTCCTTGAAGAGCATCGCGTACACACCGGAGACCACGCCCGCACCGCGGTGCAGCCCGACGGTCTGGAGCGCGGGCCGCAGGGTGGTCGCGTAGGGGCTGTCCAAACCGCCGACCAAGCCATCTGCCAGCCCTTCCCGCACCATCATGCAGCCAAAGTAGGTCGGGTCACTGCAGAGCTGACGGGCACGTTGGGCATTGACACCCTTCCGCATACGCAGCTTGTAGAGCGCCTCGGAGAGCTGGTCGAACACTGGACTGTTGCTCGCCTCGACGATCTCCACGCCGGTCAAGTCTACGTTGTTGTCTTCGGCCCGCTTCAGGACCTTCCACTCCTCGCCGATCAAGATGGGCGTGCAGATCCCCTCGTCCACCAGCTGCTGCGCAGCGCGGAGCACCCGGGTGTTCGTTCCATCGGGAAAGACCACGCGCTTGGGCCGCTGCTTGGCCCGATTCATAAGCGGACGCAAAAACTCGCGGGAACGCAGCAGCAGCTTCTCCAGCTGCTCCCGGTAGGCGTCCATGTCCTGGATGGGAAACCGGGCCACGCCCGAGTCCGCCGCAGCCTGGGCCACCGCAGGCGCCACCCAGGTCAGCACCCGGGGGTCGAAGGGCTTGGGAATCAGATAGTCCGGCCCAAAAGTCAGCTTGGTGTTCTCGTATGCGCGGCGCACCGAGTCCGGAACGTCTTCGCGAGCCAAGGCGGCCAGGGCCCGAACCGCAGCCATCTTCATCTCTTCATTGATCTGCCGGGCCCGGCAATCCAAGGCCCCGCGGAACACGAAAGGGAAACCCAAGACGTTGTTGATCTGGTTCGGGTAGTCGCTGCGTCCCGTGGCAACAATGGCGTTGGGAACGGCAGCCTTGGCGACTTCGTAGGGAATCTCGGGGTCTGGATTGGCCATCGCAAACACCATGGGCGCATCCGCCATGGTCTTGAGCATGTCCCCAGTCAGGATGTTGCCGACCGACAGGCCCACGAACACGTCCGCGCCGACCAGCACGTCGGCCAGGCTGCGCAGTTCAGAGTCCTGAGCGAAGTGCTCCTTTTCAGCAAACATGTCCTCGGTTCGGCCCTTGTAGACCAGGCCCTTGGAGTCGCACATCCAGATGTGTTGGGTCTGAACTCCAAGTGACACGAGCAGACGGGCCGTCGCGATGGCCGCAGCACCCGCTCCGCAGAATACGACCTTGATCTCTTCCAGCTTGCGGCCGGTGACAGCCATCGCGTTGAGCAGAGCGGCGCTGGCAATAATGGCTGTGCCATGCTGGTCATCGTGAAAGACCGGAATGTCCAGCTCTTCACGCAGGGTCTCCTCGATGTAGAAGCAGTCCGGGGACGCGATATCTTCCAGGTTAATCCCGCCGAATGTGGGCGCCATGGCCTTGACAGCAGCGACCACTTCTTCCTTGGTGACCGCGTCGAGTTCTATGTCAAAGACGTCGATATCGGCGAACTTCTTGAAGAGGTTGGCCTTGCCTTCCATGACCGGCTTGCTGGCCAGGGCACCGATGTTGCCCAAGCCCAGTACTGCGGTGCCGTTGGAAACCACGCCCACCAAGTTGCCCTTGGCCGTGTACTGAAAGACCTTCTCCGGGTCCTTGGCGATCTCGCGGCAGGGTGCAGCCACGCCTGGTGAGTAGGCCAGGGACAAATCCCGCTGGGTCATCATCGGCTTGGTGGGGACCACCTCGAGCTTCCCCGGACGGGGGTTCTCGTGATAGTCGAGGGCATCATCCTTGAGGGACATGGATACTCCGAGAGGCCCAAGAGCCTATCGAGACCAAGCCCAGAGTCAAGGCAGCCTGGAGACTGGATTGGGAGAGCGTACACGGCGCCTTGAGAAGCTGCTGATCTTAGAGATCCGTCGGGTCACGGAAGAGTTGGTCCTACGCCGGGACCTGCTCATTCGGGTCTGGGGCGAACAGCGGGCACGGGCGCCTTTTTTGGACACGGTGTTCACGCGCTGGAAGACCCTGCCGTTCACCGATCTGCTGCGTTTGGAGCAGCGTCAAGTAGAAGCGTGCTCGGAGTACTACCGCGAGCTGGACCGTCTGCGGCTGTACCTGCAGACCACCCAAGACATGCCCAGGGCCTTGGCCCTGGCCTACGATGGCCACCTGGCGCGCCTGCAGCAGCTCTCGTATTGCGCGATCGGCGCTCTGGAAGGTGGCCCGGTAGAGATCAGGCTGGACCTGGACTTTGAAGAGTAGCCAGCTCAGCGACTCGAGCCATTACTGATCTGGCTTGGGCCGGCGTGCGCAAGCCCAAGCCGCACGCCGGGGTCACCCAGCCAGCACCCACAGATCCGGTGTTCAGACCATCGGTGCTCACAGCCCCCCAGAGCACCTCCCCACCAAAGCCACCGCCCTGCTCAAAGTCCGCCATGTAGCGCACCGAGTCAAAGCTGAGCAGGTCCATCTCCAGTGCGCGTAGCACCGCCATGGGAGGTGGCCCACAGGTGTGCACCCCCACTCGCCAAGCGCTGGATCTCAACGCCTGAATCAGGTCCTTCAGCGGCCCGGAGTCCTGCCCCAGCATGGGCTCGTCCAAGAGCAGCAACCCCGGCCCGGCCACCTGAGTCTGCCAGAGCTTTGCTGTCCGATAGACACGCTCCACCAACGCCTCTATCGGGTGCTCCGGCGCACACTGAGAGAGGGTGAGTGGTCCACAGAGCTGCAGCTTGACCCCGTCGGCCTGGGATTGGCTGAGCCGCCGAACAAAACCCATCGGCAACCCTTCTACTGCCAAGGTCAGGCCCGCCCCCAGTCCCCACTCCACCATGCCCCCGCCCAGCTCGGGCAGGTGTGGCCACTGGGGACAGGTCTCAAACACAAAGTCCAAGGCCGAATCCAGCTCCGTAAACGGCACCGAGCCCACACCGGTGACCTTCATGGCGCTCTCCTAAAGCTCAAACCCAGAGCCAGCAGCAGGCCAACGGCCCCGAGTCCCAAGCCCCAAGCCCAGGTCCACAGCCGGTACTCAAAGACCACCTCTTTGGCGCCAGGGGGAAGCATCACCCCTCGGAACAGCCCGCCCACCTGGAGCAGATCCGCGTCCTGTCCGTCTACCTGGACACGCCACTCCGGCTCCCATCGGTCCGCCAAAACCAGTACACCAGCGCGGCTTTCCTGCGGAACTGTGATGCGCACCGTGCCCCCCAGATCCTGAACCACAAGCGGTGTGATCTCCCCATCTGTTGGCAGACGTCGCTCCAGATCTTGGATGGCCGGTGCCTCCCGGAAGGCGTAGCCGGTGCGCAGAAAATCCAAAGCCTCCCGCTCATTGGCTGCCCGACGGCCGCCAGGAGTCCACCAAGCACGCGGGCCCTGCCCATTCGGCTCCAGCACATACAGCCACATGGGCGGCCCAGGCGCGGTTGGAGCCAAGCCGTAGAGTGCCAGGCTCGACGCCACGACCCCCACCCCAGCAAACTCCAAGACATTTCGATTCTGAGCGTTGATCGTAGTGACTTTCAACCCTGGCACCTGCGACTCCGGGTCCAAGGCGACCATAAAACGGCCGGCTTGCGGAGAAGGAAAGCGGGGGGTACCCCGCAAATCCGAAGGAAAGAAGGGCACGTCGTCGAGCCCCAGGTTCCTAACTTGGACAGTGGACTCCCCCGCGCCCGCATCGGCGGACCCCAGTGGCCTGAGCGGCCCACACAGCAGCACCCCAGCCATCAGAGCCGCCGCGGCCACCAGGGGGTGCCGACGCTCAGAAAATCGCTCCAAGCCGCGCCCAGCCCCAAGAGCCAATCCCCAGAGACCCAGTGCCAGCAGCCCAAGCGTCGCGGTCGAGGTGCCCAGTCCGCCGGGGAGCCCAGAGAAAACCGGCCCCAAGCCGCCTTGGACCAACCATGGACGCGTTGGGGTCAGGTCACTGTTGAGCCATGCCAGTAGCGGGGGCAAGCTCAACGGCGCCGACATGAATCCGCCGAGAATGAGAGTACCAGCTCCCGAGCTTGTGCTCCCCGCCACAACCACCAGCCGATCAGAACCAGCACACAACATACGCCCAGCCCTGGGTCCCCGCCCCAGAGCAAGGCGGTCACGCCAAGTGCAGCCCACGGTCGCCCGGTGCTGCGGGTGCGCTCCAAGGCCAGCAGTGCCCACGGCAACAGCGCCAGGGTGGCGGCTGCACCGTCGAGCAGCCCCAGGTGCAGCACCGGGTTGGCCTGGGCCAAGATGCCTGCGACCAGCGCTGAACCAGACCGCCAGCCTAAGGAGCGCCCCCACAGCCAAGTCCCCGCCCCCATCAACCCCGTAAACAGCCACGCGCACACCCCCCGAGCCACCTCTGCGCCAAAGGCCCAGGTCAACCACGATTGAGGGGACCCAAGTGCCGACCTGGGATCCTCCACCAAAGGCACCCCGGCCAGCCGCGCGCTGCTCCACAGGGGGGCCTGTCCTGCCAAAAATTGCTCCACAGTCTCGCTGCGAAGCCATTCGGAGTAGCCCGACTCCCACGGGTGCAGCAGCGGCAGGTCCCCAAAGAGCAGCCCCGGATAGAACGCCAACGGCGTGAGCAAGAACAGCACGACAAGCGCTGCCCATTGCGCCCTTTCAGTCACCTGCAGACGGCAGGTACGGCGCTATCTTGTCCAAGAACGCCGGCGTCCAAGGGCGCTTTTTTCGGGTCTCAGGATCCACACACACCACCACGCGGCGGCCGGAGCTGAGCAATCTGTCCTTGTCCATGGGGCGAATCTCAAACCTGAACACCAGCGAGGTCACCCCGACCCGGGCCACATAGACGCGCACCCGAATCTCCCCCACCCCTTCGAAGGGCGAGAGGTATTCCACCTGGTTTTCCCGAACCAAGTGGAACTGGTCTGGATGCTTCTCTCCATCAAAGCCCGCCCACCCCAGCTTCTTCCAGAACTCGCCAATACAGCGCTCCATGAAGAGCAAGTACCGGGCGTTGTGCAGGATCCCGAAGAGATCCAGGTCATCAAAATAGACATCGAACACCGACTCGTGGAAGCGCATGACTCATTCCTAACACCCCGCCTGCCAACGCAGCGCGCTCAGTTCTCCCAAGCGGTCGCCGGGCCACGGTGGGCGGCTTCGCTGAGCAGGAGCTGCAGGTCCCGCCACGAGTCTTGCCAGTACTGCTCGCACTGCTGAACAGCGGCCCAAGCCAATGGCGTGTCCCAGACCACGGCACGCTTGGCGGCCAAGCCAGCTTGCTCCTTGGCAAATGCGGTCTGCCCATTCAGGTAAACCAACAAGCGAGTCACTTCCTCTGAGCTTAGCTCATGCAGGAACAACGCCAAATCTGGGTCTCTGTCCTGTTCCATGACCCGATGCTACGGGACAGAGGGTCCAAGACACGAGGTTTTTGTTTCACCGGACCTTGGGCCCCAATTCTGCCGACGCGCCCAGAAGCCCTTTTAGGGCCCTGGGATCGGTCAAGGTGCCGGTCACCGCACTGGCTGCTGCCACCGCTGGACTGACCAAAAACACTGGACCAGGAGCGCCCATTCGACGGGCAAAATTCCGGTTTGTGGTGCTCGCTGTGGTCTCTCCCTCGAAGGGGACTCCTGGGCCATTTCCAATACAAGAACCGCATCCCGGCTCACTCACAACCGCGCCGAGCTCCTCAAAAAGCGCCAACAGGCCTTCTTCCTTTGCGGCCTTGGCCACATCGGCGCTGGAAGGGGTCACCGTCAAACGAACGTCTTTTGCCAAGGTCCGCCCACGCAGAACATCTGCGGCAGCCCGCAGGTCAGCCAGGGACCCTCCCGTGCAGCTTGCGATGACCACATTGTGGATGGCCACCTGGGTATTGTCCGCCAAAGGCGACCGATTCCGGCTGTCACCCGGGGTGGCGACCGTCAGAGTCACCTCGTCCAGATCGATGCGGATCGTGCGCGCGTATTCAGCGTCCTGGTCGGCGCGCACAAAGGCGGCCTCTACCTGCTCAGGCTCAAGCCCTCGGCGTGACACCAAAAAGTCGACCAGAGGCTTGCAGGGAGCCACCACGCCGGTCATCAGGCCGCCTTCGACCGTCATGTTGGTCAGAACCGAGAGCTCGTCCACGTTCCACTGGTTCAGACCGGGGCCGGCAAACTCCACAACACAGGTGTCTGTGGGGCCCGTGCGCCAGTGCTCCTCGCGGAAGTAAGGGTCGCCGATGATGTGCAGGATCAGGTCCTTGGGGGAGAGCACCCCCTTGGCGTCGCCATGCACTTCTACGCGCACCACCTTCGGCACCGTCACAGGGATCAGTCCGGTGCGAAGCGCAAAAGCCATCGCCGTGCTGCCCACCCCAAAAGCCATCGCGTTCATCACACCGGCAGTGGGGCTGTGGGAGTCAGTGAGCACGATCACATCGCCCGGCATGGCGTAGTCCTCGACCACAAGACGGTGGCAGACCCCGGCCGGGAAAGGCCGACCGGGTCCGTGCAGGCGGATGCCAAAGCGCTCGCTGACCTGGACCATCTCTTCCGTCAGCTTCATCGCAGGAGCCAAGCGAGCCTTTTTCACGCTGTCCGGCACAGAGGGCTGGTCGATGAGCACGAAGTGATCCTCGAAGGCCGCCACCAGCTCCGGGGCGTGCATGGGCGCTTGGCCCCACTCCTTTTCGTACAGATCCATCACCATGCCAGCGGTGTACTCGTGCATTCCGCGGAAAGCCGCTCGGCAGAGCACTTGGTCTCCAGGCGAGACGGCCCGGATCCCATCGCTTGTGGCAGATGATCCACCCCACGCCTTGGAGGCAATTATTTTTTCGACCATATTCATGGGGCGGGCAGCAGGCTGAACATCGTAGGTTGGCTCAACCTCACCGGCCAAAAGCTGGCTACCGAAGCGCATCAAGCCACCCGCCTGAGAGACCTTTTTAAAGAAGGGCGGCAGCTCTTGGGCCAAGACCGCAGTGTCCACATCCTCGCCCTGCTCCAGGCGCGTGATGACCCCGCGATCGGTGGTGAAGGGCAGTCCCAGGTACACCATGTTCTCTTGAAAAATCCGCTGGAAAGAGTCGGCCACCACCAGCTCCACCCCGGCACCTTGGTGGGCCACCACAGCGTGCTCCCGGGAGGAGCCACTTCCATAGGCCTGACCGCCTACGATGACCTGCGTCCCAAAGCCACGCACATCGTCGAGCTCGACCACCTCCAAGAAGTTCACCAAGAACCACGGCCCAAGAATCTCCGGGGTGTAGCCCAAGGTACAGGCCCGCCCAGAGATCATCGCGTCGGTGTTCACAGCGAAGTGGTACTCGCTCCCTCCCAGCTCAGGGCTCTGCCCGTCCAGCTGGGCCCGCAAGAGGCTGGGCTCAGTGCTCAAGTGTAGGATCTTGCCGGTGAGCTTCATGGGGTCCTCTCCCTTCATGCCCACTTAACCCCCCACAGGTTAGAGCCCTGTCATGTTCTGGCTCATCGCTTGCTTAAGCCCCTACCCAATCGTCTCTGGCCAAGGGAGCTGCGACCAGTTTGCGGACGTGGACCAAGACGGCTTTGGCGATCCCCAAGCCTGCTTGCCCCCAGGTGACAACACCGGCGTGGGCAACATGGACGACTGCGACGATCAAGACCCCCTGACGTATCCGGGCGCCCCAGAGATCTGCGACGGCTTGGACCAAGACTGCGACAAGATCCCGGACAACAATGCCCAGGACGCAGAACAGCACTTCGTTGACAGCGATGGGGACGGCTTTGGCGACCCCCTCCGTCAGGAACGCATCTGTCCGATGGACGGCTGGGTGCTGACCGACGGAGACTGCGACGACACCGACCCACAGATCTATCCCACCGCGCCCGAGTACTGCGATGGGGTGGACCAAGACTGCAACGACCTAATCGACGACAACCCCAGCGACGGACAGCTCTGGTACCTGGATCGAGACGGAGACGGCTACGGCCGCTTGCAAGACTTTAGTGAGGAGCTCTGTACGGCGCCCGCGGGATACGTCGCCAGCCCAGAAGACTGTGACGACCAAGATTTCAACGTAAACCCGGGTCAGACCTATTTCTTCGAGTACCCCAGTCTTAGCGGAGACTGGGACTACAACTGCGATGAGAGTGATGAAACAGGCTATCCGAACGACCCACAGTGCGATTCAGACGGCAATCTGATCATCGGTGGTTTTGTGTTCGGTCCGCCCGAATGCGGGGACTCTGCCTTGATGGCCGACTACTGCTTTTTGGGCTCCGCCGTGGGCGCCTTTGACTACCGCATACAGCCCTGCCGCTAATCCCCCAGATCCAGAGCAACCATGACCCCTACAGCAGCCTGGACCGAGCTCCAGACCCGCTTGGCCGAGATCAGCACCCTCAGCCAGATCGCCAGCAACCTTTCTTGGGATCAGCAGGTCATGATGCCGTCTGGGGGAGGGCTCGATCGGGGGACGCAGCTCGCGCTCCTCTCTGGCATGAGCCACGCACGCTGGAACGAGCCGGCCCTGGCCGAAGCACTCGACGCTTTGAGCGGCGCCGAGGCCAAC
>CAJQPC010000224.1 GCA_905480105.1 uncultured bacterium
ATCGGCAAGGTACTCGGCGTCACTGAGAGCCGGGTCTCCCAGCTCCACAGCCGGGTGCGCAACCGCCTGGGCTCACGCCTTCAGGAGATGATGGACGACCCAATGGAGCTGCTGCAGACCGCCTAAGCACAGCTTGGGTGCTGTACCCATTTGAACGAACCCACCCGTCAGTCTTGCAGACAGCGTGCAATCTTCTCCTCAGCATCCCCCTGGAAGACCACTCCTTGCGGGGTGGGTTGCCCACACTGCTCCTCTCCATTGATCGTCACACAGGGGCTGACCAGCCTACCGTCGGGGGGGCGCTCTCCACCCGGGAAAATGCTGCAGTGGACCGGCCCACGAAAGAAATCCAGGCCGATGTGGAAGCCCTGCACTCGCAGATCAAAGCGGTTGGCCACATGGTCCCGGTAGACCGCCAGGGCCGTGGTAATGGGTGCGAGCTGCTGAAGCTGAGCTGGGCTGGTGGCAACCACGCTGATCAAAGAACCCGGGGGCAGTTGAATTCGGATCTTGCCCAAGCGCTCCTCCTGGTCGAAGGAGATTTTCAGCTGTACTGATCCCTGGATGTAGGGCGCCAGCGCCACCGACAGCGCGGTCACCCCTTCTTGTTCAGAAAAATAAGACTTGTGGAGCGCCCCAATGCCGTCCCAAGCGATCCCGATGGGGACCAGCTTGGCCCCCTCTGAGCTCTTGGGCGCCACCAAGGGTGCTCGGGGGGGCTGCTCTTGTAGCAGCGCTTCCGCCGCTGCATTCGCCTCCTCTGCAGAGGGCCCAGGGGCCTCTGGAACAGGAGTATCCGAGCAGCCCGTGATCTGAGCCAGCCCTACCAGGAGCAGGACATAGAAGGCGCGCCGTGAACCGCCCCGAATCAGATCAAACCCTTGCGCTTCTTCACTTCTCGCAGCGCCTTCTGCATCGCGATCTCGTAATCCACGGTGCCCTCGCGCTCGTTCTTGATGCTCGCGATGGCTTCCTCGCGCAGAGCACGCTCGTCCACGTCGTGGTTGCGGAGCAGGTCCAGCGTCTTGCGCCAGAGCAGCGCGTCCTCTGTGAAGACCTCTTCGACGAAGCGACTGATCATGAAGTTCTCGATAAACTGGCGGGCCAGGAACTTACTGACAGCTTCGCCGGTGGGATGGTTCCACTCCTCTGCCAAACGGCTGCGCCACTTGCCGTACTGGTCGTAGCCGACGTTGGCAACGCTCATCTGCTCCTTGACCCGCTCGCGAAGTTGAAAGTCACGACGGAGGAACTCTTCCATGATGGAGACCAGATCCAGCTCTGCCTCGCCGTGGTTCTCGGGCTCCACCTCGATGTCCCCTCCATTGACGAGCTCAGAGATGACGTTGTTGGCGATGGCCGGAATACGGGCACGGTAAAGCTTCATGGCAAGCCTCCTTGATGAGGCCGCTTAGCCCACCCTGTGCCCTGGGGCCACGCTGTGTCAGTCCCCATGAGCTTCATAGAAGGTTGTTCATCTGGGCCAAGGACAGGGGACCGACTCGATCTCCTGCAAACAAGGTCCACGTATGGAAGCTGGATGGCTAGAAACTCGAATGCGTCTTGTTCTTTACAAAGGACAAGACTGGTTTTCAAGCGGGCTAGGTGCTGTGGCGATGCGCGCCCACGCAGACCCTGGAAGACGAAGTCCAGGAGTAGCCTATAGATCGCCGGGTGTATTGGCGTAGCGGTCTTCGGCTCCAAGGCCCCAAAGACACAGCCCTGCCTGGGTATAATCTCGCCAATATGCGTTGACTTCCCTTAACTAATCTTCCCTGTCGCTATCCAGCTTGTCCAGGCTCAGCTTGCCGGGACGGGGCGGCGGCAAAAAAAAGCCGTCCCCCGCGTCGCTCAAAGAAACCTCCAGGTCCAGGTCTGCAAAGTCGTCCTCGACGAACAGGTCATCGGTGGTCCCAAGCAGGTCATGGACGGACTCAATCAGATCGCCCTCCTCCAACTCAGAGTCGTCGTCTTCGTCATCCTCGATCTCTACGTCAAAGGTCGAGTCTCCGTCTTCGTCTCCGTCTCCGTCTCCGTCTGCCGAGAAGGGGTCAGCCATCTCGATGAAAGGCGCGGGCTCGGTCATGTCCAGGGGGTCAGTCATGTCCAGGGGATCAATGCTGTCCAGGGGGTCAACGCTGTCCAAGGGATCAGTGCTGTCCAAGGGGTCAGTGCTGTCCAGGGGCTCAGCGGACCGCTTTGAGTCCGTTTCTGAGAACAACAACTCCCCGCCGGGCATGACGTCCTGTGGATAGGGCTCAAGCAGCTGGTCCACCCCTGGATTACCAGGGCCGGTCAGCTCAAAGGCTCCGAGGAGGTCGTAGGAAAAGCTCTCCCCCAGATCCTCGGTGGAGGTGCTGGGGTCCGAGACCGGCAGCTCACCCGTGTCTTCGACCAGACTGCTCAGGCCGCTCCAGTCGGCAGGTGGCTGCGAATTCTCTTCCGCACTGACCGCAGGTGCAAAAGGGTCCACCATGGGACCAGTGCGCCCCTCATCAGGGGTCAGCGAGGACTCGTCCCAGATGCTGGAGGTCTTCCGTCCAGGGAACAACGCAGCCTCTACAGGCGGGCCCTGGATTGCAACCACGTCACCACTCCAGCCACCCGCGAGGGGTCCCTCAGCACTCGCAATCTTTGCTGAACCACTCAACTGCAGCTTTCCGAAGGGGCCCATGTCCAAGCTGAGGTTTTCCAAGCCGGCCCGCAGCTCCTTCTCGAAAATACTGGCGCTGGGTCCGTGGGAAAAGACGGCCAGGAATGGCGGCCCCCCCATTACGGCGCGCCCACCTAACTCTGAGGCGCGGGTGCCCATGCGCTGCCAGAACTCCCCCAAAGCACCCAGCGCCGGCAAGGCCATGGCGTGGCTTGACAATCCTGCCGCCAACTCTCCTAAGGTGGCTCCAACCACGTGCCCGTGGGTGGGCTTGTCCAAAGAACCTGGACTGAGCAACTCCAGAAGGGGTGCGCGAACAGGCGTTCCACCACTGACCCACTGCCCGGCTTGCCGCTCCACGGGCAAAATGGTCGCGCTCAGACTGTAGAGTAAATCTAGGCGACGCAGGGCATTGATGACCCCAAGCAGGCTGGTACTGGCCGCCACAATGCCCGGGCCCAAGAGGCTGCGAGCCTCGGCTACACTCAGACCTTGTTTACGCAAACCCGATTCGTCCAGCAGGGCCGGCAAGAGCGCAAGGCTCAGACCCATCACCTGGGGGTTGAGAAGCAAGGCCTGCAAAGAGACGCCTTCTTCCGCCATTGAGCGCAATAGGGTTCCAGCACCGGAAGCTTGAGCTAGGCCTTCCTCGAGTCCCACCTTGGCTGCAAGCCAAGTTGCCCCCAAGGTGTCATGGGAAACAGGCATCTCCAGAATGCGGGTCACTAGGACCAAATCCCTGGGTAGCCGCAGCTCGTCCGGCCGCACAACAAGAGGCAAGCGGCTCGCGGCTAAGGCCTGGTACAAGCGGCCGGGGCGTGCCAAGCCGTTGGTGCGCGCGTATGCAACCCCCAAACGAGCTTGCAGGGAGAAGGCCAACGCACCCAGAACCTCCCCACGGGTGGCCACATCCAGTTCGTCCAGTTCATCCACCGCCTGCCGCAAGCGCAGCTCCTCGGGCACCCGTAGCAACAAGCTCTCGTCCCCAAGAAGCATGCCGGAGGACTGACGAATCAGCTCGAGCACCACCAAAGTCTGGGCCCTGACACCGAAGACGGATGACTCACAGAGCAGCTCACAGAGAACCCGCACTAAGGGGTCGTCCTTCAGCGCTGACGGACTCACCTCGCGCATCGACTCCACAGCCTGGCCTGCGTGGGCACGCTCAAGGCGCGTGAGCAGAGTCTGGGCCAGCGGAGCACGGAGGCGCGCAGAGAAGGCGCAGGGGGCCATGGGCAGTTGGCTGCCCTGCACCTCGACGGGAACCAGCGATGGCATCTCCACGACAAGGTCGGGCACCAGAGCCAGTGCCTCTTCGGGTCGAGAGAGCCAGCGCGCATTGGCGAGGGCCGCTTTGAGAGAGCGTAGTGCGTCCATAATGTCCAGAAAAGAAGACCCCTCGAGCTTAGCAAAGTCGCAGCACAGCCGAGACTTTGGGGCCTGATCGAGGGCGAAACATGTCGTTGGGCGAGGGGCGCGCGTCTAAAACTCCCTCAAGCTGACTTTGCCGGCTGCTTCGCCTTGAACTCCGCCACCTGTTCTGGGGTAAGGCGGTTCTCGTCGATGCGGTCTGCACCCAGGCGGGCCTCCAAGATGGGCTGCTCGATGGAGCCCCAGGTCCTGCTCATGTCTACATCGCCCTGGGGAGCCGTGAACGTGGCTCCGCCAGTGGCGCCCTCGGCAAAGTCGATGGAGTTCATGTCCCAGGCGTACTTGGCGCCCTCCATCCCCACGTGCCCGACCAGTGCCTCCCAGGGAATGCCTGGCATCCTTACCTCTGGCCCCATCTTACCAGTCAGCGCGAAATTGTCCCCACTGCCCCCACTGCTTCCGTCCAGCCAGCCGCCACCCTTGCTCATCTCCACGGTGCCGCCGGTTCCTCGTTTTTTGGCGCGTTCCTGAGCGGCGTCTTTTGAGCCGGCATCGTAGTTGGTCCAGAACTCGGAGCCCTCGCCCACCTTGCTCCCCCCCATCATCAACACCAGGGCTTCGACCTGGCGGGCTTTGGCCGCCTGTTCTCCGCTGACTTTGTGGACGGGGTTCTCTTTATCCCAAGGACACTCGACTCCCTCATTGGCGGATTGTTTGAGCCGGTCGCGCGTTTGCTGCCGCTTCTGGCCCACCACGTCGTTGCCTTTCGCCATGGACGGATGTTTGGGCGTGGTCGGCGCCAGGCCCTTTTGCTCGGCGGTCTTGTGGATGGCCTGCAGCCAGTCGCTGGTCTTCTCGTCGCGGGCCTCGGTGTGCATCTTCCAGGCCAGACCTTGGGCCATCAGCGGGTCGTCCCAGAGGCCTTTGGCATCCAGGTGGTCCGAGTTGCCGTACACCCCAGCGGCTTCGGTCGCGCCGTGTTTGTTCTTTCGCTCGCGCTGGCTAGGGGCCATCCAGGATTTTGTATGCTTGGGCATTGGTTCTCCTTGACGCGCCAGGGGGTCAATTTAACCTATAGAGGGACGAGTCGGGCCGCCACAGTTCTCAGACCTTTGAGATAAGCCGCGTAGCGGTTCTCGACCAAAATCTCGGTACGGG
>CAJQPC010000225.1 GCA_905480105.1 uncultured bacterium
GCACATCACCGACATGAGCTACGGCCGCATCAATCACCCCTCCGAGATGTTCGAAGTTGGCCAGACCATCGAGGTCAAGGTCCTCAAGTTCGACAGCGACAGCCAGCGCGTCTCCTTGGGCTACAAGCAGATGCGTCCAGATCCATGGGACGAGGTGGACTACAAGTACCCCGTCGGATCCATCGTCCGCGGAAAGGTCGTTTCCATCCCCGACTACGGTGCATTCATCGAACTCGAGGACGGTATCGAGGGTTTGGTTCACATCTCCGAGATGACTTGGAACAAGCGCGTCAAGCACCCCTCCAAGCTCGTGGCGATTACCGACGTGGTCGAAGCTCAGGTTCTGGGTATCGATATGGAGAACAAGCGGATTTCCTTGGGCATGCGTCAGCTCGAAGAGAACCCTTGGGACCGCATCGAGGATCGTTACCCCGTAGGCATCATCGTCAAGGGCAAGGTCCGCAACATCACCGACTTCGGCATCTTTGTCGGTATCGAGGATGGCATCGACGGCCTGGTTCACATCAGTGACCTGTCCTGGGGCCAGCGCCTGCGTCACCCCTCTGATCGCTTCCAAAAGGGCGATGAGGTGGAGGCACGCGTGCTCAACATCGATCGCTACGGCGAGCGCTTCTCCCTGGGGATCAAGCAGTTGACCGAGGACCCTTGGCTCTCCGCTCAGGGACGCTACTTCCTTGGACAGGTCCTGGAAGGCCCCATTGTTCACGTCGCTGACTTTGGCGTGTTCGTTGAGCTCGAAGATGGTGTCGAGGGTCTGGTTCACGTCTCCGAGCTGGCCCACAGTGATGGAGACTGGCAAGGCACCTACGCTGTGGGTACCAAGCTGGCGATCAGCATCCTGAACATCGACTCGCACGATCGCAAGATCAGCCTGTCCCAGGCCGGTTCGCATGAGCCTGTCAGTGATGGGAAAGAGGTGCAAGACGTCAAGGAGCTCATCGCCAAGCAGGGCCAGCCCGGCGCCAGCTTGGGTGACCTGATGGGGCACCTTGACCTCAAGATGCAGGACGAGGAGGCCAGTGCCGCAGCCGAAGCTCCAGCCGAAGCTCCAGCCGAAGATTCTGCAAGCACCGACTGAGTCGAATGAGAATCTGTCCGGTGCGCTCTGGCAGCAAAGCGCACTGAGATGAACAAGAGAGGCAGGGGAGCAATCCCTTGCCTCTTTTGCGTTTGGGCCCCACTTCCCACCAACAGGCTATGATTGATGCGGGCCACCGTGATAGTCAGGCCGCAGGAGCCATAGTGAACATCAAGATCAAGCTCATCGTCGCGGCTGTTGTACTGCTCCTTGGTGGCCTGCCCACCGCCCTGTTTGCCATTCAGAATGCGGGTCGGGTGACCGGGCTTTCCTTGAATACTGGGGTGTTTGCCTTTGAGCTCGCAGAGCCAATGGCCATCCCGGTGCTGATGGGCATCACCTTTGCTGTCGGTTTACTCGTTGGGGGCATCGTTACGTTGGTGCTCCGCAACCGCATGCGCGCTGCTCCGTTGCCTATCGGCGGCGCGCAGTCCGACCCCTGGACCTGAGTCGTTCTCATGCTCATGTTGATATCCCTGCTGGCTTGCCTCCCTGAGCCAGCAGAGCCGACTCTTGTGGAGCCTACAAGCACCACCCGCAGCGGTTCAGACGCAGCTGTAGCGGTCGGTCCCCAGCAGCGCCGGCTGGCGGATGGCCGTCTTCCACTAAAATCTGGCACGGTCAGTGAGTTGCCACAGGAACTCAAAGCCGGGCTCGATCCCAGTCTCCATCAGACCCTTCTCGCCCTGACCAACCGGAGCTACGGAGCGTGCGCCTCGTGCATTGACGGTGGCCTGTCGGCGGCCGATTGCTACGCCCAGTGTCCCGTTCAGCACAAGGTCAGCTGGATAGCCGGCCAACTCCTGACTCAAGACGCGGCCGACGAGACCGTGCTCAACAGCTTCAATTTCAAGCAAGGCTGGGTCGACTTTCCAGAAGTGCTGGGTCCGGTGGTCCAAGGCAAGGCCCACAGCGGATCTCCGGTGACGCTGTGGGTGATCATGGACTACGAGAGCCCCTTCACAGCCGACTCTTGGCAGGCAGGGCTGGACATGCAGGCAAAGCATCCAGAGCTCACCCTTCGCCCACTTTTTTGGCACCCGGATCGCCATCGGAGTGCCAGCGTTGCAGCGCGCGCGGCGATGGCTGCAGACGAGCAGGGCAAGTTCCTCGAGATGAATGCTTTACTTCTGGCGCCAGGGGCCTCGCTGGACCGAATGAGCCTGCTCGCCATGGGAGACAGTCTCGGGCTGGACATGGCCGTATTTCGGGCCGCAATCGTCGATTCGCGTCTACGAGAGCATGTACAGAGTCACGTGAACGCCGGTCAAGATGTTGGCGTTCGCGGGCTGCCTTGTTTCTTTGTCAATGGGTGGCGCATGCGCGGAGTACCCCAACCTGACCAGCTTGCCCGCTTGCTGGCTCTGGAGATGACTCCCTGATGCCTACCTTGAATCCTGGCCGGCTGGCCGCGGCCCGTGCCCTCATGAAAGCAGAAAAGGGCTACCACGCTGACGAAGCGCTTGTGGCAGCCCTGGAACCCGGCAGCAAGGACATGGGCTTGGCCCGTGCCCTGACCTTTGGCGTGCTGCGCCGACGGGGTGCGCTGGACAAGCTGTTGGGTGCTTTCGCACGTGACCCCGTCCACAAGCTGGACCCCAATGTCAGGGCGGCGGCCCGCATCGGTCTCTATGAGCTGCACTGCATGCGAACCCCACCACATGCTGCGGTCGACCAAGCCGTGCAGTTGGTCCGCGTCCTTCGCCGCCCCCGCGCGGCTGGTTTTGTGAATGCAGTGCTTCGAAAGGGGGGCGCGGGCTACTTGGCCGACGACTCGACCGTGGACCACCCGAACTGGATGATCCGCCGTTGGACCGAGCGCTATGGCGCCGAAGCCGTCCAAGACTGGTGTGCACGCATGGCAAATCCAGCACCCTTGTCGCTTTGTCTCGCCAGTGTCGATACCGAGGCCCCAGAGGGTGAACCTGCCACCGCAGGAGGTGTCGAGATTCCGGGTGTGCGCTGGGTTCAGGCCAAGGGACGTATCGAGGATTTACCCGGTTTTGCGGACGGAGCTTGGTGGGTCATGGACCCCGCTGCTGCCGCGTCGGCGGACTTGTTGCAGCTTCAGAAAGGTGAGCGTGTGCTCGATGCTTGCGCTGCGCCCGGCGGCAAGACCCTACGCTTGGCCTCGCAGGGAGGAGACGTGGTGGCCACCGACCGCAGCAGAGATCGGATGGCGCTCATCACGGAGTCTTTGGAACGCACCGGTCTAACAGCGACCCTTCATGCTGTGGACTGGAGCGGCGCACAGGAGCAGCTGGGAAGCTTTGATTGTGCTCTGGTCGATGCACCCTGCACGGGCTTGGGCACCACAAGGCGCCACCCAGAGATCCGCTGGTCTCGTAAGTCCAGCGACCCCATGGCGCAGAGCCTGCTTCAAAGCGTCATCTTGGCCAACGTCTCTGAGCGCATCCGGTCGGGTGGGCGATTGGTTTACTCGGTTTGCAGCCCGGAGCCAGAAGAGGGTCGGGACGTGGTGGCAGAGTTTCTGTCTCGGCGTCCAGAGTGGCGCTTGGATGAGGAGCTGGAGACCGCGCCACCCCAGTCCCACGAAGACGCTTTTTACGCGGCGCGCTTGGTGCACCAGGCATGAGCGGTGGCCGCGACACCCCCATGTTTCGGCAATACATGACCTTGCGGAAGCAGGTTCCCGACGCGATTCTCTTCTTTCGGATGGGGGACTTTTACGAGCTCTTTTTCGACGATGCCCGCATCGCTTCTGAGCTGCTCGACCTTACCCTTACGAGTCGCAACAAGGGTGCGGCGGATCCCATTCCCATGGCCGGTGTTCCACACCATGCCGCTCGGGGCTACATCCAATCACTGGTGGATAAGGGCCACAAGGTCGCCATTGCCGACCAAGTGGAGGACCCAAAGTTGGCCCGGGGCCTGGTCAAGCGGGACATCGTCCGCGTAGTGAGCCCCGGCGTGTCGCTGGATGCTGAGTCCGGGTCACCGCGCGAGGCCTGCTGGCTGGTGGGAGTGCTGCACGAGCCAGGCTGGGGCTTGGCCCTTCTGGACGTGACTACAGGCGATCTGCGGGTCACTGAGCCGAACACAAAGGCCCAGGTCATCGAAGAGCTTGGCCGCATCAGCCCCCGAGAGGTGGTGCTGCCCGAGAGTCTGTCCAAAGACCCTGAATTGCTCGAGGCCCTTCGCGGCGTGCACCAGAATCCGGTCCATGACACCCGCTTTGACGTAGGAGCGGCCCGTCAAGAGCTGTCCAGGCGTCTGAGCGTGCGAGACCTGTCTGGCTTTGGTGGCGAAGATCTGGGTCCAGCACTTGCAGCTGCGGTCGCAGTGCTGGACTACGCCTCCAGCAACCTGCGTGGGGAGCTGCCTCACTTGCGTCGAATCCGGCCCTACTCGGTCACCGGCTTTATGGTTCTGGACACTGCGACGCTTCGCAACTTGGAGCTCTTTAAGCCTCTGATGGGTGGCGGAAAGGCTGGCACGCTTCTGGGCTTGCTGGATCATACATCCACAGCCATGGGTGGGCGCCTGCTGCGGGAGTGGCTTGCCTACCCTTTGCTGGACAAGGCGCGCATCGAGGCCCGATTGGACGCCGTGGAGCAGTTGCTGGCGGACCGCCAGGCCCAAGAGAGCTTGGTCGGCGCCCTAAAGGAAGTCTCAGACATTGAGCGCCTCAGCTCGAAGCTTGCCCAGCGCAGCGCCAACGCGCGGGACCTGGTACGCCTTGGAACCTCGCTTCGCGCGCTGCCTCAGGTTCAAGCAGCTGTGGACGGAAAGGGAGCCTTGCAGCACCTTATTCCACCCGATCCTGCCGCCGATGTGGCCGATCTCATCACCGCAAGCCTGGCCGACGAGCCGCCGGTCTCCCTCAGCGAAGGCGGACTGTTCAAGGCAGGTTTTGATCCAGAGTTGGATGAGCTGATTCACCTCTCTCGTCAGGGCAAGTCTATCATCGCCGCCATGGAGGCACGGGAGCGGAAAGCTACGGGTGTGAGCTCGCTAAAGATCCGCTACAACAAAGTGTTTGGGTACTTTATTGAGCTGTCCAAAGCGAACCTACACCGAGCACCCGAGCACTACCTGCGCAAGCAGACGCTCACCAACGCCGAGCGCTACATCACGCCGGAACTCAAGGAGTTGGAGGAAAAGGTCCTGGGCGCTGACGAGCGGCGGAAGGGGCTGGAGCATGAACGATTCGTTCAGTTTAGGGAGGAACTCTCGGGGGCCGTGCCCCGCTTGCAGAGCATTGCGCGCTGTGTGGCCGAGCTGGACGTTTACGGCGCTCTGGCGGAGCTCTCAGGACAGGGAAGCTACACCCGACCGCAGATCAACAACTCCCGAAGTCTAATGATTGAAGCGGGTCGTCACCCGGTGGTCGAGCGCATGGCCCTGGACGAGGCCTTTGTGCCCAATGATTTGAGGCTGGCCCCAGAGGGCCGCCAAATACTGTTGGTGACCGGTCCCAACATGAGCGGTAAGAGCACCATCATGCGGCAGACTGCTTTGATTGTCTTGATGGCTCAGATCGGGAGCTTTGTCCCAGCGGATCGTGCGGTGGTTGGGATCTGCGACCGCATCTTTACGCGGGTTGGAGCCAGCGACGACTTGGCCACTGGGCGCAGTACCTTTATGGTGGAGATGTCCGAGACGGCCAACATCCTGCACCACGCCACCGAGCGCAGCTTGGTCATCCTGGACGAGATTGGTCGCGGTACCTCCACCTATGATGGGCTGGCCATCGCATGGGCTGTAGCAGAAGCTCTGCACGACAGGGTCAAGGCCCGCACGCTCTTTGCCACCCACTACCACGAGCTTCTTGAGCTGGCCCAGACGCGACCCAATGTGGCAAATGTCTCCGTGGCGGTCAGCGAGTGGGGTGACCGCATTCTGTTTTTACGACGTCTGCGCGAAGGCGGAACCTCCCGCAGCTACGGTATCCAGTGTGCACGCTTAGCTGGAATGCCCCAGCCGGTCGTGGAGCGGGCCAAGACCCTGTTGGTGGAGCTTGAGAAGCACCAGTCGGCCCATCCTGGCCCCCAGCTGGCTCTCTTTGGGAATGCCAGGGTGGAATCTGCGCCAGCCGATAAAATCGACCTCCTACGCCAGGCCATGGCAGACCTGGACCCCGATGCCATGAGTCCCCGAGACGCCCTAGAGGCCCTGTACCGTCTCAAGGATTTGGGCTGATGGATACGGCCATCGAGGGCTTTCTGAGCTACGCCAGCGTGGAGCGACGCTTGGCTAAGAATACCCTGGCGGCCTACGCGAGCGACTTGGAAGAGCTCAAGATGCACCTGTACAAGCAGGGTGTTGAGCGGCCGGATCAAGTGCAGCGAACGCACCTGACGGACTACATGGAGCACCTCTTGGAGACGGGCCGCTCAATGCGCACGGTCAGCCGACACCGCAGCAGCTTTCGGCAGCTCTTCCGCTTCCTGCTTCGGGAGGGGCACCTGGAGATGGACCCCAGCTTGCTCGTACGGGCGCCAAAGTTCTCCCAGCCCTTGCCCAGCGTGCTTTCTCAAGACCAGGTCAGCGCACTGCTGAATGCCCCGGACTCATCCACGGTCATCGGTCAGCGTGACCGCACCTTGCTCCAGGTGCTCTACAGCACGGGCCTGCGGGTGACCGAGTTGGTCAGCTTGCAGCGCAAGAACCTGCACCTGGACAGGGGGCTGCTACAGGTCACCGGCAAGGGAGACAAGGAGCGTATGGTCCCCACGGGCCCGGTCGCGGGGCGGGCGCTGGCGGACTGGATCAGGGGCCCTCGATGGCAACTGGACCCCCACAATGGGCTGCCTTGGGTCTTTCCGAGCCCCAGGGGGGGGCACATCGGGCGCAAGGCCTTCTGGGTCCGCATCAAGCGTCATGCCTTGAGTGCCGGGCTGCCCCAGAGCCAGGTCTCTCCCCACAAGCTGCGTCACAGTTTCGCGACCCACCTTCTGGATCACGGCGCCGACCTTCGGGCAGTTCAGGCCATGCTTGGCCACGCAGATATTTCCACCACGCAGATCTACACGCACGTTGCTCGGGAGCGCCTGCGCCGAGTACATGCACAGAGCCACCCGCGAGGCACCTGATGTCCAAGATTCCCGTTGCCATTCTCGGCGCCACCGGCATGGTGGGTCAGCGTTTGATCCAAGGGCTCGCCGATCACCCTTGGTTCAGTATTGGGGCCCTGTGTGCATCCGAGCGCTCCGCCGGCCAGCGCTATGGTCAAGCGTGCGTGTGGCGCCTGCCTGGCGAGCCGCCGCCGGGGGTCCAGGACATGCAGGTGCACGCCAGTGACCCTGGCGCCCTGGGCGAGCTCCGCGTGGCCTTGAGCGCTATGCCAAGCAGCGCAGCTAGAGCGGTAGAAGCCGAGTTTAGAGCCTCTGGATACGCGGTCGTGTCCAACGCATCGGCCTACCGGGAAGACCCCTCGGTCCCTTTGGTCATCCCCGAGGTCAACGCGCACCACTTGGGCTTGATCAATCGGCAGCCGGGCCAAGGGTACATCGTCACCAATCCCAACTGCTGCGCCATCCCCCTTGCCCTGGCCCTGGCGCCCTTGCATCGAGCCTTTGGTGTGGAGGCTCTCTGTGTGAGTACTTGGCAGGCGGTCTCTGGGGCTGGCTACCCGGGGGAGAGTGCGTGGGACATGGTGGGCAACGTTCACCCACACCCGGGAGATGAAGAGGAAAAGTTGGCCATCGAGCCTCAGCGGCTTCTGGGAAGCATGGATGCTCCAGCAGCTTTCACGGTGTCGGCGCGTTGCGTGCGGGTGGCCACGGCGGACGGCCACCTGATCTCGGTACAGGTGCGCACGGAGAAGCCCTGCACACCAAATCAAGCCTTGGAGGCCTGGCGCGGTTTTGACAGCGGACTTGAGCTGCCCAGTCTGCCCAAGCCTCTCTTTCACCTGCTGGAGCGTCGGGACCGTCCCCAACCCCGCCTGGACATTGACCGGGGGCGCGGCATGGCTGTGTCTCTTGGGCGGGTCCAAGTTTGCCCGGTCATGGGCCTGAAGTTCTATGCCCTGGCTCACAACACCGTGCGCGGTGCCGCAGGTGCAGCCATCTCCAACCTCGAGCTGCTTCAGAGCCAAGGGCTGTTGCCCTCTGTTTGACCGCCTGCCAACCCGGCAAGAGCTGGCCCAGCGCGCGCCCATCCTGTTGGCTTGGGGCCTGCTATTGGCCGCCATCATCTGGGCGTACCGGTTCACACCCGCCCTGGGAATCAACTCGGTAGACGGCTGGGCGGATGTTGCAGGTGCAAGACCCAAAGGCCTCTCGGGAGTGTGGGAGGCTGTGGTCTCGCCGCTCACTTTAGGAATCGCTGGGAAGAACGCGAACTTCTACAGGCCGGTTGCCATGCTGTGGTTCAGCGCGCAGCGTGTCCTCTTCGACACCTGGGGTGCGGGCTGGCAGGCCAGCAACATGGGGCTGCATTTGGGTTGTGTGGGCTTGATCGCAGCGCTCTCCAAGCGCTTGGGCGGCAGCCCCTGGGAGGCGCTGCTTGCAGCGGCTCTGTTGGGTTTGCACCCCTTGGGTCTGGATGTTGTGCCGGCCATTGACCGCAGCCCAGATCTCTTGGGCACCGGGCTAATCCTGGGAGCCCTTGTCTTGGGGAGTCGGGGGCGGGCCATTCCTGCGGCCTTGCTGGCGGTGCTTGCCCTGGGGGCAAAGGAGACGATGCTGGCCGGCATGCCTGTGTTGGTCGTGCTGATCTGGGACCAACATGGACCCCGGCGCGCGCTTCACGCCTTGGGTCTGATGGTCGCATGCCTGGCTGTTTACTTCGGGGTCCGTGCTCATGTGTTGGGCGGAATGGGGGGCTACGAGAGTGCTGCGTTGCGTCCCACAGGACTCTATACACTGCTGTGCGCTGGTGCCTTGGAGCTGCTGTCGGCCGGCTGGGCCCAGCCCTTAGAAGCCTTGTTTCCCAGTGCGGTGCAGCAGGTCGTTGTTGGGGGGCTTGCATCTGCAGGGCTGCTGATACTGGCCTATGTTGGGCGAGAGGAATCTGGTGTGCGAACAGGGCTTCTTCTGACGCTGCTGCCCCTGGTTCTTCTGGGTCTGACGTCGGCCTTCTCTCGGCGCACCATTTATTTGCCACTGACCGGTTTTGTGCTGCTCATGTCGGCGAGTATATTTCGTATTCCCTTAGGAAAATGGCTTGGTGTTGGCTTGGCCTTCTTGCTACTGCCAGGTTCTCCCTTGCTTCGTTCAGATCGGGCATGGAGTCTGGCCGCTGCAATCGACCGCAGTTTGACTTTGAATGCGCTCGAGCAGGCCTCTGAGTTGCCGAGTGGGGCAGAGATCTGGATAGTGGACCGCTGCGTTCAAGTCGATACCGATCCTTGGCTCTACGGCATGTGGCGCAATGGGAAGAGCACCGTTTATTGCATTGGAACCTACTCGGTGGAGGCGTATTTCCTGGACCAACTGGGCCGGCCCATTCAGGTCTACAAGCTCAGCAACATCTTCCCTGAGCGCGCTCCCACAGTCGTGGCACCACAGATAGATGGCACCAGCATCGTGATTGAGCGCAGCGTGGCAGACCGCCGTATTACCCGCTCAACTCAAAAAGCGCGTTGGCTTGTGGAGGACCAGGGCGGCGTGCTGCGCATCTCCCCGACTGGCACTATGGACAAGGCCTGGGTACTGGTCGCGGGAGCAGAGCACGGCAGCTTGATCAAGGCCCCATGATGACCTCCCCCGCAACAACCTCCCCAGCAAACACGCGCGAAAGAGTCGCCCTGGGCCTCTTCGTGCTGCTGGTCTTGGCAGGTGCGGGGGGCTTCTTCGCAGTAGCCGAGCAGGCTGTGGAGTACGAGCCGTGGATCGATCCGCTGCCCGAGAATGCAGTATCCAAGGGCTATTGGTCCTTCAAGGACACCGAGGGAGGGTGGGGGATCCCGGGTTACGCGGACTGGTGGATGGAGCGGAGCCCACCCCGTGGCGATGGGCCCATCATCTCGGACCGTCGGCACGCCTCCAAGCAGCCAGAAGAGGACCGCCTTGGCTTGGAGGACTACGGCTACACGCAGATGCACGGCCTGTCTCGGGCTTTTGACCCAGCCCGCGCTGCCGGTGTGCGCATCGAGCCCACTTACGACCCGCTGACCCCCGGCCGTTTGGGGGGCGCCAGCATGGTCTTCATCAACTTGGTGTCTGGGGACAACCCGGGCTTTCGGCACTCCGAGGTTCTTGCGCTGGAGTCCTTTGTACGCCACGGTGGCGGCCTGGTGCTGATCACCGATCACACCAACTGCTACTTCTCAGCCGAGATGCTCCAGCCTTTGCAGGACGCCTTTGGCTTTGACGTAGTGCCGGCGACAGCCTGCGAGCTACCTCCTCATACGCTGAGTCCCAAGTCCCGTGCTTGGGCGCGTATGACGGTTCCTGGGGAACACGTCACCGGCCAGGGGGTCGAGGTATTGGGCTGGATGAATGGCGGTATTGTGCGCCCGCGGCAGGGAAGCGGCTTTGTACCGGTCATGTCCAGCTCAGCAAGTGGCTGGGAGGATCGGATGGACCCCTACCGAAAGCCCGATAGTGCAGGGTTTACAGGCAGTCTGAGCCAGGAGGACGGAGAGTCAGGCGGTCCCCACCCGGTGGTCATCGCTGGGGACTATGGTCAGGGCCGTATTGTCGTTCTGGCCGACCAGAATGCCTGGGGTAGCACTTTGGTGGGCTACGAGGACAATGCCCAGATGTTCACCAATGCCCTGTCCTGGACCACTGGCCAAGCCATGGCCTTGGAGCTGCGCGGGCCCGAATCAGTCACCACAGTGAGCGGCCCCAAAAGCTTGTGTACCTCGGCAGCCAACTATGGATTCCGGACGCTTCAGGTACAGCTCCAGCGCCTCTCCGAGCACCACCTAAAGCCGGAGTTTTGCACGCTGAATCGTCCAGTCCGGTCCAAGAGCGTGATGATCTTGCCCGAAGCGGACCACGCCGACCTAGAGAGCATCCTGGACGGCGCAGAGCGTGCGCTGGTCCTGGTCGACTTAGAGCACGCGGACCACTTGGCTCTGCTGGGGCTGGAGCAGGCGCAGGAGAGGGATACTCTCGGCCCAGGGAGCAGCCTGAGTTGGCAGGGCTTTGCCGTGCAGACCGACCACAAGGTGATGCAGGAGGCAGGAGAGGATCCTCTCGTCTCCAAGCCGGTGGCATTGGCCTTGGGGGACTACCAAGTGTTGGCAGTGAATGACCAGAACGTGCCCGTTCTCGTGTCCCTAATGCGAGGACAAACCCATGTTCTCCTGCTCCTGGACGCACAGTTGCTGAGCAACCATGTGCTTGGCGGTGAGCGGGATGATCCCACCCGGGAACTGAGCCGAGAAATCCAGGATGGCAAGGCGCCAGGGGTAAACCAGGCGCAGCGGGAGAGCGGCTACCGCCTGGCGTGGCGCCTGAGTGACTGGCTCTTCCAGTAGCTCCAGTTGGCCCAGTCTGCAGGCCAGGGACTAGAACTCAAGTGGAGCGTCGAACAGCGCTGCGGCTTGGAATGGCTTGAGCTCCCGAGCTAATTTAAGCCCTGCTCGAGCTGGGTCACGAATGTAGTGACCTCTGTCGTCGGCAGCCCGCAGGCTTTGTCTACGCACACATAGGCCTTGGGCCCTTCGGTCCCTGGTGTTTTG
>CAJQPC010000226.1 GCA_905480105.1 uncultured bacterium
ACGGCGACGGCCTGAGCGACTGGGACGAGGTCGATACCTACGGCACCGATCCTGATGTCTTTGACACCGACGGCGATGGCCTGGGTGATGGGGCCGAGGTGAACACCTGGAGCACCGATCCCTTGGACAAGGACAGCGACGACGACGGCCTGTTCGACGGGGAGGAGGTCTTGGACTGGGGGAGCGATCCCAACGATCCGGACACCGACAAGGACGGCTTGGAGGATGGCCCCGAGGTGTTCAACCACGGCACGGACCCCACCGACCCCGACACGGACGACGATGGACTGGATGACGGCCGCGAGGTCAACGAGACCGAGACCAATCCCATTGACCCCGACTCAGACGATGACGGGTTGTTGGACGGGCGCGAGGTCGATGAGACCCAAACCAATCCGTGGGATCCGGACACCGACAACGACACGCTGTTGGACGGTGACGAGGTCGACAACTACGGCTCGGATCCAAACAAAGCCGACACGGACGATGGCGGTGTTTTGGACGGCGTAGAGGCCGAGCGCGGAAGCGACCTGCTCGACCCCTCCGACGACTTGAGCGACCGTCCTCCCCGCACCGACGGCACCACCATGGGGGGCGGCGGCTTTGGCTGCTCGACCGTTCCCGCGGCTCCCTGGATGGGCTGGTTGGTGGTCGCTGGAGTGATGTTGGCGAGCTTCCGCCGCCGGGACTGAGATCCCCAGGGCTGCGCTCCTGTTGGGGAGCAGCCCGAGCGCTAGGGCTACGGTGCCGGCCGCTCCGGCCGTCTGGACCGTGCGCAGGTCGTGGATGCCCGCCCTGTAGGCACCGGTCTAGCGCACCCGCGCCCGAAACAATGTGGGGGTCACTGAGGTTCCGGGTAGGTGATGCCGATTTTACCCAGGGTTCCACCCTTCTCGTTTAGACGCCAAGCGTCGGCCAGATCAGTGAAGGGAAAGCTGGCCCCCACCAAGCTCTGTAGATTGCCCTGCTTCATCCAGCCGAGCAGGAGGGACAAATCTTTGGCGTTTGGCTTGAGCATGGTGGGCTTGATGCGCTTCTTCGAGCTCAGTTTGGTCCATGCGATGCGCGCCAGCCAGCCAGCACTGAAGGTGATCTGGGAGAGCACCCCGCGTTCGGTGAGCACCTCCTCGAATGGGGCCCAGTTCGGCTTGGATGCGCAGTCCAAAATGATGTCGTAGGGCGCGTCACTGCGCAGGTGATCCTGTTGCTGGTAGTCGATGATCACACTGGCCCCCAGGCTGCGCACCACCGCGGCCCGCTTGCCGCTGCACACGGCGGTCACATGCGCGCCGGCTTGGTGGGCGATCTGCACCGCATAGTGGCCCACGCCCCCGCTGCCCCCCACAATGAGCACCCGCTTGGTCTCGCCTGTCAGCTTCATGCCGCAGTCGTCCCGAAGGGCCTGCAGGGCGGTCATGCCGGCCAAGGGCAAGGCGGCGGCGTCCTGGGGTGTGATCCCCTCAGGCAGCAGAACACAATCCTTGGCGGAGACCAGGGCCTTCTCAGCGGTGGCTCCCCCTGGGTTTTGCGATATCCGCGCCACCACCTGCTGACCGATGGAAAATTTCCCGCTCTGGGGGCCCACTTGCAGCACCTCGCCCACCAGGTCAAAGCCGGGGGTGGCCGGACGCTTGATCCACATCAAGAAACGAAGCACGCCGCTGGCCAGCTTCCAGTCGATGGGGTTCACCGAGCTGGCTTGCATGCGCACCAGGAGCTGGCCGGTGCCTGGAACCGGCTCGGGTACGTCATTGACCGTCAATACGTCTGGCCCGCCATAGCGTGGGAACTGCACAGCTTTCATGGGGTGCGTACCCAGATCAAAGCGCGCCGCGTCGGGTTCTGATGCACTGGGTCTACAACCATGATTCCTCCTGACCCGCCGGGCCGCAGCGCCTCGTTCAGGCGCATGACTTTAGTCTTTAAGCACCGGATGTCGTGCGGGTGTGAGAAGGCACGGGTTCCGTGGGTCCAAGTCCGGGACTGCCGATCGTATCCAGCCCATAGCGCACCGACTCCACGGCCTCTGGCAGGCTCAACGAGTCTCCCAGCGTATGAGTGCCCACAGAGCCCCACTTACTTTGTCCAGGTCTTTCCTTGGATCCTTTGGATTGTACCAACGAAAGGTGTCCTGGTGCAGGTGCCGCACCCCAATGTTGCCGATCTCAATCAGGAAACTGTCCGCACCGTAGGTGGCGTACATGTGGTCGATCTGCGCGCCCAGTGCGCGAAAAGTGCGGGTCCAATGGCAGAGCTGCATGGCCCGGTAGGGCCGGCCCGGCATGGCCTCGCTCATCTCAGTAGCTTTGGCCATGAGGCGTTGGTGATCCGGCGTGTGCTCGTAGCGGCCGGCCCAAGGTACCAAGATATAGCCTCCATAGGCATGCAAATCGACCACGTCAGTGGGCTGAAAGCGTCGGGCTAAGGCATCTATTGCCTGTGTTTCAGGCTGGGAGAGGGGCCCGGGGGAGACGCTGTAAAAGTCACGTGTGACGGGCAGGCGCGGCCAGAGCCAGGTGTCCGGTTCGCGGTTGACCGGCCAGTCGCGGTTCAGGTCTACCAAGTTGGTGTTGGCACGTCTGTAGGTGTCTTTTGGGGCGCCAGTGCGCAGATCCGTCTCCACCCGTGCGCGCCCGTCGGGGTTGGCCACCGGGACCACCACGAGCGCCACTCCAGGGTGCGGTGCGGCGACAAAGTCGTTGATCAACTCCAAGGCGGCTTGGGCGCCGACCCACTCCAGCGCATGGAGTTGAGCCACCACCATCACCCGCCGCTCGGACTGTCCGGGTGCCCCTAAGTGCAGAGCCCAGAGGGGCCTGTTCTCTACCGACGAGCCCAGATGCTCCGGACGGATCAACTCAGGATATTCTTTTACCAAGCTGGCGACTTGGCCCCAGAGCTCCCCGGTGCTGGCATAGCCATCGGCCCGCGCTGGGAGGGGCTTTTCGGCCTTGAATTCTGCAGCAAAGCTGAGGAATGCTTGCGTGTCAGGATTCTCCGGGCTGTAAGCCAGGGCCGCCGCTGTCCAGATCAACCACATGCCTTGGCCTCCATGCACCAACATCTTTGGGTACCATGAGGGTTAGGACACTTGCATGGACCCAACCACCGGCAGCGCTGCGCCGGGCACCACATCCCACGACCCTCTGCTCGGACGCGTCTTAGATGGCCGCTTCGAGTTGGTGGAGTTGCTTGCCAAAGGCGGAATGGGGCGCGTGTACCGGGCCATTCAATCGCCCTTGGGTCGCCAGGTCGCGGTGAAAGTCTTGGACCTTTCGGACTCGGTCGAGGACGACGGGCACTTTCGCAGCCGCTTCTTCCGCGAAGCATCGGTCTGCGCCAAGCTTACCCATCCCAACACCGTCCGTGTCTTTGACTACGGCCAGGACGGGGAGACCTATTTCTTGGTCATGGAAATGCTCGAGGGCCGCACCCTCCACCGAACGGTCAAGGACGAGGGGCCTTTGGAGCCGCTGCGGGCGGTGTGCTTGGTGCGCCAGATCTCCCGCAGCCTTTACCAGGCCCACCAGCAGGGGGTCATTCATCGGGACCTAAAGCCGGCCAACATCTTCGTCTGCAACCATGGGGACGAGGATGGGAACGAGGAATTCGTCAAGGTCTTGGACTTTGGCTTGGTCAAGCCCATGGATGCGGGCACCCAGGTCACGCGCGCCGGGAACATCATGGGCAGCCCGGCCTACATGAGCCCCGAGCAAGTAATGGGCAACCCTGTGAGCCCTGCCAGTGACGTGTACGGCTTGGCCGCATGCATGTTCGTTCTGCTCACCCGTGAGATGCCCTTTCGCCGCGACCATCCCATGGCGGTGCTCAACGCCCAGCTGAATGCGCCGCCGCCCACCTTGCGGGAGACGCTGCCCAACGTGAACTTTCCCGACTCCTTGGAGTGGGTGATGGCGCGCGCCTTGGAGAAGGAGCCGGAGAAGCGCTTCTCCAGCATGCGTCAGCTGGATCGGGCCCTGCGCTTGGTCGAGCGTGAGCTGCGGGGACAGGGCGTGGCGGCGCCCATGAGCTTGGTGAAAGGCGTTCTCGTCTCTACCGACTTGGAAGACGCCTCCCAACTGCGGCCCGACAAGGCGTTCGTTCGCAAGTCCAGCCCGGTCAACACGGATCCCACCCGCGCAATCCACTCCGGGGCAATCAACTCTCAGGCCAGTCTGGCCCTCTTCCACACGGAGTCTCAAGAGCGCAGCGCTGTGGGCCAGTTCGCCATGGGGCTGGGCGTGGCTGGTGCCGCCGTCTTGGTGGTCTCGTTGCTCACTGCGGTGACGGTCGGATTCTATGTGTTGTCCGAAGGGGGCGGGACTGTTGTGAAATCCGAGACCGTGGATGTGGTCCGCCCTGCTGTGGCGCCAGACGGGCTGTCGACCCAAAAGCCCCCCGCGCTCCAAGACCTTGCACAGCCCCCAACGGAAGTGCCTGCTGCGATGCCCAAGCGCAAGTCAGGGCTTGTACAGGTTAAGCCTGCGGTACCTTCCCCAAAGACGACGCGCAGCCCAGCTGCCAACCCGGTCGTCGACAAGCCGTCTGTCTCCGCGGAGAGCACTCCGACGGCCAATCCCGTGATTCAGGAGCCCGCGCCTCAGCAGGCCGATCCTGAGACCCAAAACAAGACCCGCGAGCTGCGGGACCCTTGGGAGGCTCCATGAGTTTGTGGATGCTCCTCAGTGTGCCGGCCCTGGCCCAGAGCACTGAGGACGAAGAGCAGGCCAAGGCCTTGTATGTCAGGGGCGAGGAAGCATACGCCGAGGAAGAGTTTGAGCAGGCGCTCAAGTACTGGCAGGCCGCTTACGACTTGTCGGGCCGACCCCTGATCCTCTACAACATGGCGAGCGCGTACGAGAAGTTGGGCCGCTACCCCAAGGCCATCGAGTCCTTGGACGAATACTGGCGTTTTGCCCCCGAGTCCGAGCGGGGCATTATCGAGCGTCGCATCAATTCACTGGAAGCCAAGCTGGACCCTGGCCAAGAGAGCCCTGCAACCAACGCCAGTGAAGGCGCCAGCGGGGGGGGACTGAGCATCGATCCGGCTTGGGTCCTTGTTGGCGTGGGCGCTGTGGGCTTGGGCACCGGTACCTACTTTGGGCTTCAGTCTCGGTCAGGCAGCGTCGCTCTCGCGGAGGCCTGCCCCACCGGACTGTGTGCCAACTCGCAAGCCGCCCTACTAAAGGACAACCTGCGAGATTCCCTGATAGCCGATACCGCCTTTTTGGTGGGCATTGCCGCTGCCGGCACCGGAGTCACGCTGCTTCTGACCGATGACGGGGGCCTGTACCTGAGCCCAATGCCCAACGGCGTTCTGGTGGGGGGGCGGTTTCAATGAACCTTTTACTGCTCCTGTCCTGTACCGTGACCCGCTTCGATCTGGAAGAGTGCAGCACCAACCCGGACTGCCGAGAGTCCTTTGGATTGGGCTACACCTGCGGGAATCAGGGGCTCTGTGAACTCCAACCCGTACCTGTACGCTGTGCCACGACTGAGCCCGCGGATCTGTTGGATCGTTCCGAGGACTACCCCGACGTTATCGTGATCGGCTCCCTGTTTGACCACGGCCAGGACCAAGCGGAGCTCGCGGCGGTGCAGCTCCCTTTCAAGCAGGTCAATGACGAGGGGGGGCTGCGCGGCAAGAGCTTTGGGCTGGTCTCCTGCGACTACGCCGAGGACGATCTCTACGACGGCCTAAGCAGTGACGAGGCGGCCGTTGTCAACGCTGAGTACCTGATTTCACAGCTTGGCGTCCAGGTCATCCTGGGCCCTGCCAGCTCCTCAAAGGTGGAGGAGGTTTACAAGTCCACCCAGGACGCACTGCCCCTGATCATCAGCTCCAACGCCACCTCGCCGGCCCTGACCGACCTGGATGGCGCCGAGAAGTCCGACGCGGACCCAGGGACTGTGTGGCGCACCGCCCCCAGCGATGTCTACCAGGGCCGGATTATCGGTTTGGACCTGAGCAACCGCGCTGTCGCGAAGGTTGGCGTGATCTACTCACAAGACAGCTATGGCGAGTCCCTCAAAGAAGTGGCCATGGCTGACTTCACCGGCGAATTTGACGAGTGGGCTTTCTCCTCGCCCACCGGCTTGACCGAGGCGCTCGTAGACGCCCTGTCCGACCCCAACATTGAAGAGCTGCTGTTCATCAGCTCGGACATCGATGAAATCATCGCCTTCCTGAACGCAGCTGCGGGTGCATCCAACCTGAACCAGCGTTCCATTTTTCTGGCGGACGGGGCCGCGGACCAGCAGCTCATCTCGGGCACCAAGCCCGAGGTCGAAGATATCTTCCCCCTGATCCGCGGGACCCGCCCTCAGGTACCCAGTGGACCGGTCTACGAGAGCTTTGCAACCTCGTACACGGCCACCTTCTCCGATCTGCAGCCCAACGACTCTATCTTCACCGCCTACGCTTACGATGCGGCTTGGCTGGGGATCTACGGGGCCACCTGGGCCATCAACAAGAACGACGAAGTGACGGGTAAGGCGGCCGGCGGTGGTCTGCGTCGGATCTCGGCAGGTGAGGAGCTGGAGCTGCGTCCCAGCTCATGGGCCCGGGCCAAGGAGCTACTGAACAGCGGCGAGGGCTTTGACCTGCTGGGCGCCAGCGGCAACCTGGATTTTGACCCCGACACGGAAGAGGCCAACTCCAGGATCGAGGTGTGGGCCATCAACCCACCGGGCACCGACTTTGTGGTCTGCCAGTCCTTTGGCTGGGTCGATGGCACCACCCCCCAGCCATCCGGGCCACAGAACCCCGTCTGCTTGACCGACGAAGAAGAGGACTCCGGATAGGGCAGGCTCTGAGCGCCACGACCGGGTCGCTCCAAGCCCAGCACTGGATCATCAGACTCGCCTTAGACCGGCTCAGTGGCCTGGGGCGTGCCATTTTCCAGCTGCTTCTGCAAGCGAGACTTTGGCTTGGACGAGGACAGCACGTCGTTGAGGGACCACTTCGGAATCGCCACCCCTCGGCCTATGATCAAGCAGAGCGCTGTGAACATCGCCAGGAACTCCCAGAAGGGCTTCTCGGCGTACTCGAACTCCACAAAGGTCCAGGCAAAATAGCCGACCATCGCGGTGGGCATGGCCCAGACAAAGGGCTCAGCAGCGGTGCCCTTGGCCGAGACCCAGGCGCCCCTGGACATGGTGAAGATGCGCTGGATAATCCAGCCAAAGAGCGCCAAGCCGATGACCCCAAAGTGGGCCAGGAGCTGCCAGAACACCCCGTGGGGGTAGTTGTACTGGGTGGATGCGACCTGGAAGTTGTAGCTGGGCAGTAGGGTCTTGTAGCCGCCGGCACCAATGCCCAGGCCCCAGGTGTCCACAAACATGTCCCAGCAGGCCTGCCAGTTCCACGGTCGGTAGTCCTGTTGGATCTCCAGACCGCCGGCCCCGATGCGCGTCAGGGGGCCTTGCAGGCCGCCGATGTCCAGCAGCACCGCCACGCCCAGCAGCAGGGTGGCTGGCAGAATAAAGCGGAAGGCGATGCGGCGGATCTTGGCGTTGGCCAGTGCCATCAGACCGCCGCCAATCAGGGTGGCAAAAGCGCCGCCGCGAGAGCCACTGGACAGCATGCTTGCGGCGACGAACAGACCACCGGCACCCGCGAGCCAGCGCAGGCGCTTGGTGGGCTCGGACATGGCCATCGCCGCAGCCATGGGCACGCCGAAGAACAGGGTCATCGCGAACCAGTTGGGCTGCTGGCCCAGGCCGGTAGAGCGGTTTCCACCTGCGGCCGCCTGGAAGGACACGTCCCCGACCTCGATCCCCAGGGCCCCCGCAAAGATCGTGAGTAGGCACACCAGCACCGAGCCGCCCAGCCAGAACCAGGTCAGTCCACGAAAGGTCTTCCAGTCGCGGGTGAAAGCCATCACCAGCGTGGCATTCACAAAGATGGGTACCAAGGGTGTGAGATCACCCACACCGTCGGACACATTGGGGCTCCAGAGCAGGGATACGGCACCAAAGGTGCCAAAGAGCAGCAGGGGCCACTTCCAGGGCCACTCTTGCCAGAGCGCCACCTTCTGGGACATTGCACGCTGGGCCAAGACCAGAAGGCAGGGCACCGCGATGAGCTCAAAGAGCCCCAGGCCCGTGCCGCCCACGCGCACGATGGTCAGCGCGTTTGTATCGATGATTCGGCTGGCCACCAGGATGCCCACCCCCCAGGTGGGCTTGGAGAGCACCACCAGCACCGCGATGACCCCGAAGATCAGCCCAATTGGCAGGATGGGGTCCACCAGCATGAGGCCGAGCAGCACCGCCTCGATGGCGAGCACGGCGGCCAAGGTCCAGGGGCGCTCGCGGAGAGTGGCGATCATTCTCACAGGCTAACCTGTGGGGGCTAGAGCACCCCCCGTCACTCCTAATCCCGCTCAAACCTTCCGGTCCTGCAGGACGGCTTCTACCCGGCTACAACGCCCCCATGCTCACCTTGCGCTTCGATCGTGGCACCCTGCTCCTGGACGGCCTTGACTCGGACCAGGCACCGTCGGGTTTTGTGTGGGATGGACGGGTCAATCGCCTGCGGGGGCCGGGCATGGCCTATCACGACCTTGTTCTCGGATTGCATCGCTCTAAGGTGGCGTATGCCGACAATGCCAAGGCATGGGAGGCCCTTTCCCTGCGCCATGACACCCCCAAAACCCCACGCGATTACCAGGGAGAGGCGGTAAAGGCATGGACGAAAGCGGGCCGCCGAGGAGTGGTTTCATTGCCGACCGGTTCCGGCAAGAGCTTTGTGGCTGAGCTGTGCATCGCGGCCTGTCAGCGGCCGGCTCTGGTGGTGGCGCCGACCATCGACTTGGTGAACCAGTGGGCGGCCAACTTGGCCTTGGCTTTTGGCGGCCCCATCGGAGTTTTGGGCGGGGGTCAGCACGAGCTGCAGCCCATCACCGTGTCCACCTACGACTCGGCCTACCTGCACATGGACCGCTACGGCGACCGCTTCGGGCTGGTGGTCTTTGACGAGGTGCACCACCTGCCGGCGGATGCCTACGCGCAGATCGCCGAGCTGATGTTGGCCCCCTTTCGCCTGGGCCTGAGTGCCACCGTCGAGCGTCCCGATGGCCTGCACCAACGCCTGGATGACTTGGTTGGACCCGTGGTCTACGAAAAGAGCATCACCGAGCTCTCGGGCAACGTGCTCTCTCAATACACGGTGGAGCGGGTGGGGGTGGTGCTCTCGGACGAAGACCACGCCGCATATCTGGCGTGCCGGGCCACCTTTCGGGGGTTCATCGCCAGCCGCGGCATCCGCCTGGGGGGCCAGAACGGCTGGGGTCGTTTTCTGAGGGAAGCAGCCCGCTCCAAGGACGGCCGAGCGGCCTTTAAAGCCCATCTGGAGTCCCGGCGTCTGATGCACGCCACCCCTGCCAAGCTCGACGCCCTCGAGGACATCTTGGCCCAGCACCCCGGCCAGCGCAGCATCATCTTCACCAACGACAACGCGACGGTCTACCGGATCTCTCGCGGCTTTGGCATTCCCTGCATCACCCACCAGACGGGGGCCGAGGAGAGGAGAGAGATCCTCTCCGGTTTCTCAGAGGGTCGGTACACCGCAGTGGTCACCTCCCGCGTGCTCAACGAGGGGGTAGACATTCCCGCAGCCGAGGTCGGTGTGGTGCTCTCCGGGACCAGCACGGTGCGAGAGCATGTGCAGCGCCTGGGCCGAATTCTGCGCCCGAAAGAAGGCAAGCAGGCCGTGCTCTACGAGGTGATTTCACTGGGCACGAGCGAGGAGCGGGCCAGCGAGCGGCGGAACGCACACGATGCGTACAGAGGCGAGGGCGCTTCACAATAGTCTCAATCCCCGGTCGGCTCGCTTCTCAATACTGGAAGAAGCTGCGCGGCCCATCGGGCAAGCTTGAGCCCAGAGGATCCCCAGCTGACCCAGCTGACCCTGCTGACCGCATGTTCGGAGTAGTGTGGCATGCCCCTTGCTTGGAGATTGGGCAGGAGTGCTCAAGGTGCTTGTTGTTTCCCTGCTGACCCTGCTGACTGCACCTGCCGATGCGGTCGAGTCTTCTGCGAGCGCACAGCGAGAGGCGGTCTCCGACCAGGCCCCGACGAGCTCCTCCAACGTGGTCTTGGATGGCGCTCTGGCCCCCTACCTGCGGGTGGCCCTTGGACAGAGTCCACAGCTCAAGGCCGCCTATGCAGCGTGGGACATGGAGGTGAGGGGAATTCAGGGGGCCGCCACCCTGCCCGAGCCTACGCTGGGGCTGGGCATATTTCTGCGCTCCGTCGAGACCCGCGTGGGCCCCCAACAGGCCCGCGTCTCCCTGCAGCAGAGTCTCCCTTGGCCAACCGAGCTGACCGGTCGCCACGACGCGGCCGTGGCCGAAGCGCGTGTGGCCCAAGCCCAGTTCGATGCAGTGGTCTTGGATGTCTCGGCTCAGGTCTTGATGGCCTACTGGACCCTGTGGGAGGTGCGCGCAACACGGCGCACCCACAGCGCCCATGTGGTGGTGCTCGAAGACCTTTCGGCCACCCTTCGGGCCCGCCTGGAGATCGGGGCCGCCACCCTGGCAGATGTGCAGCAGGTGGACCTGACCCGTGCGCGCTTGGAGGACTCTCTGCTGTCCCTGGATGCCCGAGAGCGTCGCGCGGTGGCCAGCCTGCGGGCGGTGATCGGTGGGAGTCCGGGCGAGCTTCCAACCGTCCAGAACCCCTTCCAGGCCCAACAGCCGGTGCTGAACTTGCAGCAGGTCACACAGCGTGCGCTGGAGCATCCCTTGTTGGGCGCCGCCGGTGCCCGGGAAGACGCTGCGCAGGCGGCGATTCAGGTGGCCCAGAGCCAGCGTGCGCCCGGTCTGACCTTGGGTGTGGACTGGATTCCAACGGGTCCATCCGCGATGGACGATGCCGAGAGCGGCCGCGACGCCTTGATGCTGGGGGTAGGTTTCCGCATTCCCCTCTGGCAGCGCTCCTACGCCGAGGATGTGCGCGCGATGGCCGCCATGCAGGATCTGCGGGCCGCCCAGAGCCAGGGCCTGCGTCTGCAGCTCTCAGCCCAGGTCGAAGACGCCTACATTCGTGTGGTCGACGGGGCGCGACGCGTGGACGTGGTGCAGTACAGCTTGCTGCCCCAAGCGGAGGGAACCTACGCCTCGCTGCTCGGCTCCTACGCCGTAGGAAAGGCCAACGTGGCCCAGGTGCTGCTGGCCCAGAGGGATCTGCTGGAGCTCCAAGTGCTCTTGGACAGCGAGCAGGCGGAGTTGGAGCGGTCTTGGGCCGAGTTAGAGCAGCTCTGCGGGACGCCTTTGGAACGACGTGGCACGGAGCCCCCCCCATGAGTGAGACCACTTCCCCTCCTGCATGGCTACGTTGGCTTGGCGTAGCAGTCTTGTTGCTGTTGGCTTTTGGTGCGGGCACCTGGTTCTCGGGTGATGGGCAGACGCCGACCGACGCGCATGCGCACCAGGATCAGGCCGAGGTGTGGACCAGCGCCATGCACCCTCAAATTCGACAGGGTGAGCCCGGTTCGTGTCCGCTGTGCGGCATGGATCTCATCCCCGCCAACAGTGGCTCATCTGAAAACTCCAGCGAGCGGGTTGTTCTCTCCGAGAGGTCCCGGGTGCTCTCTGAGCTACGGACCACGGCCGTGCGCCGCCAGTCGGACGCCTCCGCAGAGATTCACCTGCTCGGCCGGGTAGAAGCGGCAGAGTCCACCCGCCGCAACGTGACCACTTGGATCGGTGGGCGCATCGACCGGCTGCACGTGAACACCACGGGCGAGAAGGTTCGAAAGGGCCAGAGCATCGCCACGCTCTACAGCCCTGAGATCTACGCCGCCCACCAGGATCTGATCACCGCCAAGGGGCAGGTACGTGGCTTAGAAGGCGCGTCGGAGTCAGCTCAGCGGGCTGCGGCCGCGGCTCTGGAGGCAGCCCGAGAGCGTCTGCGGTTGTTGGGGGTGCCCGAGTCCGAAGTCGACTCCATGGCACAGGCCGAGTCTCCGCGTCGCACCATCGCAATCCGCTCTCCCTTCGCAGGCACCGTCATTGACCGGGTCGCCACCGAGGGCGCCTACGTGGAGACCGGAGCGACCCTGTACCAGGTGGCCGATCTGAGCACTCTGTGGGTACAGCTGGACGCCTATGAGAGCGATCTGCCCAGGCTTCGGGTGGGCCAAGAGGTGGCGCTGCTCATCGAAGCCTTGCCCGGCGAGCAGTTTCCCGGTCGCGTGGCCTTTATCGATCCGACCATCGACGCCCAGCGGCGCACTGCCCGAGTCCGTGTGGTTGTAGACAATGCGGCCGGCCGACTCCGCCCGGGAATGTTCGCCGAAGCCGTGGTCCAGGCGGTCTCAGAGGGCACCCGTAGCCCCTTGGTCATTCCGGACTCCGCCCCCCTGTTCACCGGCCGCCGCTCGGTGGTCTACGTTGAGGTGAAGACCGAAGATACCCTGGCCTATGAGCCTCGATCCGTGCGTCTGGGCCCCCGTCTCGGAGACCTGTATCCAGTGGTCTCCGGACTTTCCGAGGGAGACCGCGTGGTCAGCCGGGGCGCCTTTGCTTTGGACGCGGACCTGCAGATCCGCGGGGGCGCGTCGATGATGACCCGGCCCGATGACCGCAGCGAGCCGCTCCCAGAGTCCGTGTCGCTGACCGACAAGGAGCGGGCCAGCCTGCAGCCCGTGCTGAGCCACTATCTGGGCATTCAGGGCTCCCTGGCCAATGACGAGCTCGCCCAAGCCCAAGCCTCTGCCCAGTCGCTCAGCGCCGCCCTTGCCACAGTGAAGCTCTCCCCCCAGCCCCAGCTTGTTTGGGCTCCGGTTTCCAAAGAGATCTCTGGCCACGCCAGCCATGTGGCCGGCGCCCGAGACCTAGCGGGTGCACGGGAGGGCCTGGAGCCCCTCAGCGCGGCCGTCGAGGTCCTGTTGGCCCGATTCGGCAACCTGCTCGATGAGCCCATTCAGGTGGCCTTCTGTCCCATGGCCAACGATGGCAAGGGGGCCCGGTGGGTGCAGTCGGCCCAGGGCGTGGACAACGCCTACTTTGGCAACGCCATGCGCACCTGTGGTGAGCTCCGGGCCACGGTGGAACCGGGCGCGATCCTGGATACGCCGCCAGCCAGCGTCCGTGCTGCCCCTGCTGGACACCCACATTGAGACCCCACTCGTCCGAACCACAGGGGCTGTGGCAGCACGTGATCGGCTGGTTCATCCAGAACCGGCTCATCGTCTTTCTGCTCACTCTGATGCTGATCCTGGGCGGGATCTACGTCGCGCCCTTTGAGTGGGACAGCGGGGAGATGCCTCGGGATCCGGTGCCGGTCGACGCCATCCCAGACATCGGAGAAAACCAGCAGATCGTGTTCACCGAGTGGCCGGGACGATCCCCCCAGGACGTTGAAGACCAGATCACCTACCCATTGACCGTAGCTCTGCTGGGTTTGCCCAAGGTCCAGACGGTGCGCAGCTATTCCTTTTTCGGCTTCTCGACCATCTACGTCATCTTCGAGGAAAAGACCGATTTTTACGATTCGCGTTCCCGCATCCTGGAAAAACTCGGCAGTCTGGCCGGTGGCACCCTGCCGGAGGACGCCCACCCTGCTCTCGGACCGGACGCCACGGCTCTGGGTCAGGTTTTCTGGTACACCCTGG
>CAJQPC010000227.1 GCA_905480105.1 uncultured bacterium
GAACCAGCCAAGCAGACCGAGATCATGGGCATGCTCGCTGGCAAGCCCGCAGCGGAAGAAAAGGCTGGCGAGCCTGCAGCTGAGGGTGCCGAGGGTGCCGCGAAGGAGCCCGCCGGTGGAGCGGGTGCTGCAGTCAAGGACCTGGCTCAGTAGGGCGCTCGCTCCTGAGTTTTGGGAAAGCGATGAGAATGGCGAGACCGAATCCCAGCCCTGTGAGCTGAGATGCGATGCCGAGGGCTTGAATGTAGAGGGGCCGCGTGGGCCCAGCTTTAGCCTGGGCTTCGCACCCGCTTGGACTTCCCGCTCGATCCAAGGCTTGGAGCTCGAACGCCCGCTACAGGTCCCGGTCGAACTCAAAGCTGTGCTTGAAGATCAGGCCCTTTGCCTGGATGGTTCCCTCCGCGCGCAGATCCAAGTCATCGGATCCGGTACCAAAGGCCTGCAACACTGCTGGGCCCGCCGCCAAGCTGATGGTGGCAGGGATCTCCACCAGTACCGCCTGATTTTTGGGAAGCTTGATGCGCTCGTCCTGGATCATCGAGGTGCCCACGGGCTGGCCGTTCAGCATCAGGGTCGCGTCCATGTCCGTGAGGGTCATGGGAAGGCCCCCAGTTCGAGTCAGGGAGACCACCGCGACAAAGCTGGCGCCCTTCATGCTGAGCTGGGTGTCTTTGTATTCGATGAACTCGACGGTTACTGGCGGGTCTTCGGCGGCGTGGGCGGGGGCAGTAAGAAGGCAGAGGAGCAGGTTCAAAGGAGCCTCAAAGTCAGGGTGTAGCCACAGATTTGGACCTGGTCGCCGTCGTTAAGCTGCCGGGCATCTGGTCCTATATCTTGTCCGTTTACGCGGGTTCCGTACTGGGAGTCGCCATCGCGTACATAGACCCCGGATTCCCGGCAGATAAGGGCGGCGTGGCGGCGAGAGATACTGGGGTCTCGCTCCAACAAGATCAGGTTTTCCGAAGGGTCTCGGCCAATGCCGCTGCGGCCTCGGCGCAGTATCCAACTTTGACCGCTGGGGTCAAAGTCAAAGCTGTAGATCCAGCCCACCAGGGGCCGGCGATCTTCGCTGACCTGCATGCGCGTCTTGGGAAGAGCGCGGGGTTTGGAGGGGAGCTGTGCCCCGCCTACGTTGGGCACGAGCGTTTGGCGCTTAGGCACCGGAGGCAGCGTTTGCAGCGCTTCTGTCGGCAAGGCCAGACTGGCGTTGGGCTCCGCTGGCAGAGGCGCCTGCTTGGGAGCCGTGTTCGCTTTGGAGAGATCGGCACCACACTGCAGGCAGAAGGGGGCTCCGGCCACCGCCTCGCAGCCACAGTCTGCGCAAACGCTCACGAGGCGGCCACCCATGCCAGGGCGATCAGGGTCACCAGCATCAGGGTCCCAGCGATGGCCCACTCTTGACGGTCCATGCTCGGGCGCTTGGGCTTGGAAGGAGGTGGCTTGGGGATGTAGGTCTGCTCCGGCAAAGCATCGGGCAGCCATACCAAGGCGGTGGCGTTGTCGGTGCCGTCGTGCAGATCTACGGCCTGGCCGATGGCTTGAATCGCTTCCTGGGCGGTCTCCAACTGCATGGCGTCCCGAAGCTCGTTTAGGGTGGCCGCTCCGCTGACGCCATCGGAGCAGAGCAGCAGGCGTTCGCCGTTCTGCAGTTCGAAGGGCGTCTCGGCTTGGGTCTGCAGGGACGCTCTGACTCCTACGGCTCGGGAGAGGATGTGGCCGTAGGGGTGCCCCTCTGCCTGGTCAGCAGGCAGCAAGCCCATGTCCACCAGCTCTTGAACCCGCGTGTGATCCACGCTCTTCCAGTGCAGCGCGTCTTTCGAGAGCAGGCCGGCCCGGCTGTCCCCCACCCAGACCAGGTAGACCATTCGGTCCCGGACAAAGGCGCAGACCATGGTGGTCCCCATGCCCGCGCGGGTCGGGTCCGTCTTGGCCTCTGCTAGGATCCGTCGATTGGCGTACAGGATAGCGTCGCTCAGGGCGCCAGCCGGGTCGTCACCGTCGATGCGATCGGCGTGCTCGTGAAGCGCTTCACAGGCCAGTGCGCTGGCCCGCGCTCCACCGCGCACGCCTCCCATGCCATCACAGACAGCCAAGAGCCAGCCGCTGCCCGCTGGCCTGAGCACCCAAGCGTCTTGATTTTCCTGCCGCTTGCGCTGCTCGTACAACACAGCCCAGGCGCAGTGTGGGACACGCTCGTTCATGGAGACATCCTAACCGCCATGCCGCCCTGGGGTATTGTCGCCGCCCTTGCGTATTCTGAGGTTCGATCATGCTGTTGTTTTTTTCGCTGGCCTGTAATCCTGGTGGAATCCCCGCCGAGTCCGCCAAGAGCTTCGTTCAGGAGCAAGCCCTGGCCGTCAATCCCGGGGGACGAGTAGGCTTGGAGTTCATCGGCAAGGCCCAATGGGTCAAGGGGCCTCAGTTTGATCGAGAGTGCCTGATGTCCAAGGACATCGCCTTTACGGACAGTGGCAACACCGTCTCGCCAACCTACAAGCAGCAGCAGTTCCTGACCACGGCCACAGACCGGGGCTGGTGCGTCTACCTGGGGGACAACATTCAAGTAGACGTGGGCGCGCCAGCGGTCAACGGGGGCGGCTGGGTGGTTCCAGTGGTCTACTCGGTGAGCAATCCCACCCCATGGGCCGAGTGCCTGCGCACCGAGTTTCGGAACCGCACGGTTTCGGTCTACGCGGACGAGAACGGTGAGCCCAGGTTGGAGGGCGATCTCGCATTTTTGGCCGGGGATTGCCCGACTCCCATGCCCGGCGGAGAGACCCGCAAGTCGGGTCAGCGTCCCAACGCCAAGGCCCCCAAGACCCCATCCAAGGCGCAAGCCCTGGAGGTTCTCCAGGCCTTCGACCAAGCCCTCTTTGAGCGAGACTGGCTCGGTGCCCTGGATCAAATCTCTTGCTACAACCTACTGGAAGAGGGCTTCTACGCAAGCTGCGCACCCTCGGATCTACTCCAAGTCGGTCCGCATCCTCGCGGCCAAGAGCGCACAGGCGATGGTCCGCCTTGGACGGAGTACAGCCTAAAGGCGCTCTCGGACGTCCAGACCGTCCGCAGCGGCAAGGAAGGAATGGTGCACGTGGTCTTGGAGCACAAGCGCACCAAAAAGCTGCGCTCTGTGTCCCTGGAGTGGACCGGAAAGGAGTGGAAGGTGGTCGGCATCATCCACAAGAAGGGCCACGACCTGAGCACGGTGCGCTTCTTGAATGACCTGCACGAACCGGCCAAAGCCAAGATCTTGGAGCGCCGTATCGCTGGGGAGAAGATCGACGAGAAGGGCGAGTGGTTGCCCGGTTTTGACCCTGCCGATCAGCTTCCTGAGTAAGATGGCTGAGAGCTTGGAGAGGGCGTTTGGGCTGTGAGTCCGAAGCGGTTCGGGCCGTATTCGACCCGCTCGCCCGTGGCTACTCGTCGATGTAGCCCAGCGCTTTGAGCTGATCTTGGCTGGACTCCCCAACGGACACGCCGCCGCTGCCAGCCCGGTCGATGTAGGTGGGCACGGTGGAGGGAGTGCCCACGCGGCAGATCCCGCCGGGCGCGCCTTCCCAATCCAAGGCCTGAGCCAAGCCCATGCAGTCCGCCACGGTAGGCACCACGTCCACCACCCGCAGCTCTTGCAGAGGCTCGGCATGGGAGATGTTGGGACCCGCGGCGATCCAGATGCCTGCGTCTCGGTGGCCAGCCTCGCCCAGCTCGGGCTTGTGCTTGGGGTCGTCCCAGTACACCCCGTGGTCGCTGACCACGAAGACCATGGGAGCCCCGCTGGCTTGGGTGTGGGCGGCGATGACCCGAGCCAGGGCGGAGTCGGCAGCCCGATACGCATCCTCCACGTAGTCCTGCCCAGCGATGTTTTCGGAGGGCGTCCAGATGCCCTGGTAGGACTCTGGCTCGTGTAGAGACCAGTAGGGGTGCTGGATGCGGTCGGTGGCAGTGAAGACCTGTGCCACCAGCATGGGGGAGGTCTGCTCCAGCCACTGCTCGGTGAGCTGGATTTGACGTTCCTGGGCTTGCAGCAAGAGCTCCGGCACCAAGTGGGCGATTGTGGGCTCGCGGTGTGCGGTCCAGCCGATGGGCTCCACGATGTAGGGGACACTCCCGCCTACGATGGCTTGGCCCAGGGGAAGGCTGGCGTAGGTCTCTCTGGGGGTGCTTGGGTCCTGGAAGCTGGGGCTGATGAACAGCTCCACGCTCTCCGCGCTCACCTTCAAGCAGTGCACCCGTAGGTAGGCGTCCAAGCCGGGGCTGTTGACCTTGAACCAGGGGCTCCACTCGCCTGCGGCCAGCGCAAAGCTTCCTTGGAAGTTTCCGCTGATGGTGGCTGTGGTGCCGGGTTCAATCTGCAGGTCCAGGGTGTGACTGCGCACCGTGATCAAGCCCTCGCGGCCTGCGGTGTCGATGAGTACGTGGCTCACACCAGGCACTCGGCGGGTGATGATGTCGGTGCCGATGGGCACCGTGGCTGTAAAGCCGGCTGTCCCCCCATCCAGAGCTGCCGGAAAGGCACTCACCAAGGGAACTTCCGCAGGGTGAGGTGCGCTGGAGACCAGGGTGCCGCGCAGCTGTCCAGTGTCGCCTGAGCTCAGGCCCGGAATCGGGAAACCGCTGACCATCAGGCCGTTTGGCACGGGGTTTGGGGGCCAAGTGCCCGGCACGTTCACCGCCAGCGTCTCGGCGCCGGTGGCTGCGTAGATGTCCCAGAGAAGTGGGACCCTTCGGCTGCGTGCATCGGAGCGGTACCAGTCCTCTAAGCCGTGGGTTTTGGGGGTGACTCCAGAGAAGATGGTATTCCAGACCACTGGGCTGGCCATGGGCTCGGCGCTGCGCAGAACGCCTCGGCGGCCTTGGTCCACCAACCCGGCCAGTGTGGGCAGCTCCCCCCGGCTCATCATCGGCTCGAGCACCTGCCAGTCAGCTCCGTCGATGCCAAAGATCAGCACAGGGGACGATGGCGCGGCTTGGCCTGCCGCTTGGGCGGTTGGGGCCTGGAGTTCGTCGGATGGGGTGTATTTGAAGCCCAAGCCAAATGCGACGCCCAGTGCCACGGTCACTCCGGCGGCCAAAGCTGCGCCCTGTACACGTTTTGCGCCAGACAGCCCGCTTCCCGCCAATGATCCAAGCAGCCAGGCGCTGGTGATCACCACCACATCGATCACGCCGCCACTCATCCCCCCAAGCCAGCCGGCTGCATGAATGCTCGCCATCGCGGCTGGGGCAAACAGGCCACCGCCGAGACCACCGCCGACCACAACCAAGGGATGGCGCCAGCGTTCGCCGATCAGTCCCAGTACCGCGTGGCCCAGCACCATGGCTGTGGCATGCACCGCGATCAGCAACGCGGGAGAGTAGACTTGGGGTACATAGGCCAACCACCAGAGCGCGCCCAGGGCAGCGCCGGCAACAGCAGCGACGGACAAGGTGGTGGAGAACTTCAAGATCGCCTCGAGGGGTAACGAGACTCTATAAGCGGCCTCGAGCTGGTTTGATTTAAGTCACCTGTCAGTTGACGCTGTTTGACTTGGAAGTCTATCCTGTTCGGGTGCGGCCCATCCGAGCGCCTCTCTCCGACTTCTTTAGGATTCCCATGACAGCCCTTCTCTTCTCTCTCTCCGCACTAAGTATCGTTGCCTGCAAGGGTGCCGAGGTGGAAGACACGGCCTTTGAACGCTTGGATGCAGACAACGACAGCTACTTCGATGACGAGGACTGCGACGATACCAACGCTGCGGTGTACCCAGGCGCGCCCGAATACTGCGATGGGGTGGACAACAACTGTGATGGGGAGACCGACGAGGAGCCCGTGGATGGCCTGGAGTTTTACTTGGACTCCGACGGCGATGGCTTTGGAGACGGGGCTGACATCCTGAGTGCTTGCGAGCTCCCAGAGGGCGCTGCGGAGGTGGCGGGGGACTGCAATGACTCGGATGCACGTTTTTATCCGGGTGCGCCCGAGGAGAACTGCGCGGATCCCAGCGACTACAACTGTGATGGCAGTGTCGGCTACGCAGACAGCGATGGCGATGGATGGGCTGCGTGTCAGGAGTGTGATGACGGCGCCGCGGAGATCAACCCAGCCGCTGATGAGATCTGCGACACGGTCGACAACAACTGCAACGGCACCATCGACGAGGACAGCGCGATCGACGCTGCCACCTGGTACTTGGACGCCGACGATGACAGCTATGGCAGCTCCAATTCGGCCTATGAGCGCCAGGCCTGTGAGCAGCCGGAAGGCTACTCGGACAACAGTTTGGACTGTGATGACCTGGATCCCGTGGTCAACCCGGACACCCTCTGGTACGCCGACTCCGATGGTGATGGCTATGGCTCCCCCGACGATAGCCAGCAAGTCTGCGAGCAGCCCAGCGG
>CAJQPC010000228.1 GCA_905480105.1 uncultured bacterium
CACCACGGCCTGCGGCTCAGAGTTGGCCAGCAGGTTTCCAGGACGCCCTCCGTCGTAACTGTACAAGGCCATGCGAAAGTCACCATTGGCCGTGATGGTGTTCAACCGGGCGCCAAAAATCGTCCCTGACTCCGTGATGCGAACCGGCACGCTGATGATCACACCGGCCGGAAGATCGTAGCTGTCGTCCTGGATCGTGGTCAGTCCATAGCTATCAAAGGACACCACCGTGGCATAGGCTGTGGAGCCGGGCCCTTCGTCCAGTCCGTCACTGGCCCACCCCTCGCAAATCCACTGCTTACCCAAGCCGGTGTCACTTAGCGGGACGGTATCCCCAGGCCAATCAGAGCTCACCGGACCCAAGGCATCCTCAAGTTCTGAAGGGTACTCCAAACCATCCAGCGTCCAGGCGAACCTGTAGGTCAAGGCCTGGCCATCGGGGTCTGTCGCTGGGGTCTCAACCACGCACTGCAATGGCTCTCCTCCACCGCCCACCCGCTCTGGAGACAACACCACAGAAGCCGTTCCTGGCGGATTGTTCTCGATCGTCACGCTGGCCACGGCCGGCTCGCCGGCCTCTACGCTGTCTACCGAAGCGACGTGAACGCGCCAAGTCTCCGCACCAATGGTCCCGGCGGCAGACACAACCGAGCTGCGATTGGGCTGCTCCTCGTCGTTACGAAACCAGGTGTACTCCACGTCAACAGGGCCCCCATCAGGGTCTACCCCAAACTCAAGAATCTCAACAGTGAGCGCGTCTTGGTCGGTGGGTGATCCCGGAGTCAAAGCGATGATCGGCGGCAGTGGCCGGGCGTTCCGACGCACCGTTGCCTGCGCCTCTCCCACGTTGCCGTCGGGATCCGTCGCACGCAGGGTCAGGATATGCGTGCCCACACTCAGGTTTGGATCTCGGAGGGAGACAAAGCCAAGTACAGGCTCGCCGCTGCCCAGCTCACCGTCGATGTCCGAGATCCAAGAGACCTGGAGATCATCCGGGGTCTGGCGGTCCGAAGCCGAACCCGAAATCTGGATGGTTTCCAGCTCCCCAAAGCCGTATTCGCTCTCTTCGATAAAGACAATCGGGCGCTGATCTTCTTTTACTGAGTCGTCGACCGCCACAGGTGAGCCGCTGTCCAAGGGGACATCATTGACGCAAGCCAAGAGAGCAAAAAGGTTCAACATCATTATCTCTGACTCCAAGAAAGCATCAGGGATGCCATGCACGCCGAGGGACTGCCCTGGGCAGTCTGACGTTGGCCATCCCAGCGATGCACAGCCTGGCCGTCCATCACAAAAATCGCAGAATGATCCACCGCAAACAGACGCCCGTTGTCCGGGTAGTCCTGACCAGTGACCTCGACCGATGTGCGCCCCATACGACCAGTACTTGGCAGCAGTCCCCCGCCCCTGCGACAGATTCCATGACGGACGGGCAGGCGGTGCAGAGCAATCACCTCGGCAAGAGGCTCTCCGGCGCCGATCAGCAGCACCTTGGCCCCGTTGCGGCGCAGGTCCGGCCAACCATACGCGCCATAGCGCTCCCCATCGATCTCCACCACGCCCTGCTCACCAGCGCTGTTGAGCACCTCGAGCACCGGCGCGGACTTGCCGATGGCGGGGGGAAGAGGCTCCCGCGCACCGATTGCCAGACTGCCTCCGAGCTCAGCCAATGCCCTACGCCAGGGAGCCAAGGGGGCCTGCGGAGCGCTGACAGGGTCCACGGCACTGACCTGCATGCCCTGGGGAGGATCACCAGGCATCGACCCCTGAGCCGGGCGCACCTTGGCGACCAGCTCCGCAAGTTTGGGAAGCGGGTCAGCGCCAAAGTCCAAGCTGTCGTGGGCGAGCACCTCTATGTCAGCGTCTGCGAGCGCTTTGCACGCTTTGGCCAAGCTCGTTTTGTCCAACACCAGCACAGACTTAACGGACATGCATCTCTCCACAGGTCCCTGAAGGGGGTGCGTAGTTCATCCTATCCTGTAGACGGCCCAAAGTTTAGATTCTCCAGCCAAGCAGGCGGCAAGGACACCCTTGCAGCACCTGCCATGAGCCCAGTCACTGCACTCTGACTGTGAAGCAGGGAGGCGGCCCTGGCTAAGCTGCGCCGATCTACCCGGGCCACCAGCGGGTGTATACGGGTCCCATCCCAAGCCACAGATGGTGCTGGAGACGCCAGTATACGCCCGAGACCCGCCGCCGGCATAGACGGCAAATCACAGGGGCAAACTATAATATCAGTCCACTCTCGTAGAGCGCTGACCACACCGGCCAGAGGGTGCCGCGGCAGCTGCTCGGACTCCAGCAGTAGCGGCAACCCCAGATCCGACAAGCTCTCGTCTCTCACCGAGAGCACCACCTGCAGCCCCAAGCTCTCAAAGGCCCGGGCCAGCCGCACTACCATCGGAACACCGTCCACAAGGTGCCGGGCCTTGGGCGAGCCGAAGCGCAAAGAGGCACCACCAGCCAAGATCACCGCTTGGGCAGCCACTCAGCAGCCGTGGTCGGGCAGAGGGGCGTGATCCTTCCAGGGGTAGCCCGGGGTGGAGGCGCTGCCCCAGTCCTTGCGGATCACCTGTACCGAGATCAGATCGCCAGCGGCCTGATTTCCAGCGTCCGGTGGCAGCAGAGTCAGCCCGTGGGCCAGGACCATACTCATGAGTACACCACTGGACTGTGTGGCGGTCGGCGTGGCCAACCAGCCTTGCTCACCTGCAGACAGAGTGACCCTACTCAAATGTGCCCGACCGCTGCGCTTGCGCAGAGGATGGGTCAAGCGGGCTTGGATGACCGGCAAATAGGGGTGTAGGTCGCCCAACGAGCGGCGAATCACTGGCCGTACGAACTGCAGGAAGTTGACCATGCAGCTGACCGGGTTGCCCGGCAGGCCAAAGAAGGGAACGCCCTGGATAGCCCCAAAGGCCAGGGGCTTTCCAGGCTTGACGGCGACCTTCCAGAAGTTCAGGCTGCCTACGACGTCTTTGACATGGTCAAAGTCCCCGACACTGACCCCGCCGGTGCTGAGCACAAAATCGCAGCGAAGACAGCGATCCAGTGCCTCTCGCAGCCCCGCTGGGTCATCCGGCGCAATGCCACAGTGCACCGGTTCGCCGCCCGCCTGCCGCACCATGCCCATCAGCGCCAAGGTGTTGGAGCTGTAGATCTGGCCTGGTGTGCGAGGGAACCCGGGCTCAATGACTTCGTCCCCGGTTCCCAGAATGGCTACCCGTGGCGCCTGCGCCACGAGCACGCTGGGGATGCCTAAGCTGGCGACCATCGCTACCGCGGCGGGGGTCATCGTCTCTCCCGCCCTAAGCACCTTCTCCCCAGCCCCGACATCCCCACCCTGAGGCCGGATGTTTTGTCCCACCTTGGGTTGCTCGTCGATGAACACCTGAGTGAACCCAGCCTGAGTGGCACCAGGCCGCGTCCGCTCGACCATGACCACGCAATCGGCACCTTGGGGCATGGGAGCTCCGGTCATGATGCGACTGCAAGTCCCAGGCTGCACCACCTGAGTAGGCATTGCGCCTGCCGCGATGGTCTCCAACACACGCAAGGGCACATCCGAGCGAACGTCCTGGGCGCGCAGGGCAAAGCCATCCATGGCCGAGTTGTTCCACGGGGGCACGTCAATGGAGCTGACGATGTCCTGGGCCAACACCCGGTCAAAGGCCCCGTCCAGAGCCACCCGCTCGGGCAAGACCGGAAGTACAGCGCTCAGGCAGCGCTCCAAGGCCTGGCCCATCGAAAGCAGCTCAGCCACGCTTGACCCGCAGAGTCTGTCCCGGATAAATCGTGGAACCACTCAGGTTGTTCCAACTCTTTAGCTCGGAGACGCTACAGCCATTCGACTCGGCTATCAAGCCCAAGGAATCGCCTATCTTGACGGTGTACTCGCTCCACTGATGGCTGGCACCGTAGAGCTTGAGCTTCTGCTCTGGGACAATGGCGGTGGCTGACTTTAAGCCGTTCCACTCCATGATCTGAGCGCTGGTGACCCCAAACTCCTCCGCGATCTCCGAGACGGTATCTCCACGTTTGACCGTGTAAGTCAGCTTCTTGATGGACTGCGGACTGCCGCCCACAATGCTGAGCTTCTGGCCCACCTCGATGTGGTCGGCGTTGCCCAGAGCGTTGCCCTGTACAAGCTGGTCAATGGAGATCCCATAGGCCGTCGCAATGGCGGCCAAGGTCTCGCCGGGGCGAACGGTATGGGTGGTCTTGGTGGCTGTGTTCTTGGGGCTGTCTATGACTGGAGCGCTGACCTCCGCCGGTAGCGGCGCGCTCGGGTCCGTGGGGATGACCAGCTCCATACCTGGGTAGATGTGGTTGGCGTCCCGAATCTTGTTCAGACGAACCAGGGTGTCCAAGTCCACGCCGTGCTGAACGGAGATGCTACCCAGCGACTCGCCTTGGACGACCTGATGGCGTTGAAAGGTCACCGCCGCCTGCTCTGGAAGCTCATCAATGGCCGCCAGAAAGGCATTCTTGGTGCCCCTTGGGATGCGCACCACCGACTCGACCTTTGGTGGCGTAGCCCCGCGCAAGAGAGCTGGGTTGAGTTCCACCAAAGTCTCGGTGTTCGATCCGGAGAGCTTGGCCAGCACATCTACGCTGTAGGCACCCTGGACCGTGACGCTGTCATAGACCAGCGGGTCCTGGGGCTCAAACTCAAAACCGTAGCGCTCGGGGTGCTTGCCCAAGATCGCCGCAGCCAGGATCTTGGGCACGTAGTTCCGAGTCTCAACCGCCAAGGTCTCCTGCTCCGCCACCACCCAAAAGTTTCGGGTCCCGTGCTTGCGGCAGGCGCTGCTAATTCGTCCGGGGCCTGCGTTGTAGCTGGCCCAGGCCAAGTACCAGTCCCCCTGCAGCTTGTGAAGCTCTCGCAGGTACTTGATGGCGGCGGCTGTGGATTTTTCTGGATCCGTGCGCTCGTCGCTCCAGTAGTCGATGCGCAGTCCATAGGCCCGACCAGTGGGGGTCATGAACTGCCAGAGTCCAACGGCGCTGGCGTAGCTGCGTGCCGTATTGGAAAAGCCCGACTCCATCATGCTCAAAAAGAGCAAGTCCAGCGGCATCTCAGCAGCCCTAAGCTGGTCGTGGATCATCTCCTGATAGCGGCCGCGACGGCTCAGGTAGCGCTCAAAATGCCCCTTGCCCCGACCCAGAAAATAGCGCATCCACTTTTCGACCTGGGAGTTGACCACCACAGGGATGTCGAACTCGGCCGGTGCAACGGTCGCCAGCTGGAGGGGGTCGTCTTCCAGCGCCTTCACTGGATCCAAGTAGACCCCCCACTCTGGCTCTCGGCCCACCCCGCCCGTCCCCAAGAAGCGCTCCTCTCCAAAGCGCTCCAGAGCGAGTTCCTTGGAGGCTGCCGCGACATCCGGGTCCAGCTGCACACCGGACTCACGCTCAATCTCCGCCCAGATGCTCTCGCCGCCATCTTCGGCAGGAGTGGTGTCGTCAGCCAGGGCCAGATGTGCGAGTAGGAGCATCACAGGTCTTGCCTAGCACGCCCGCACCGTCAAGACCAAGCAATGGGCTCTTCCTGAGCTGTGTTACTCCCCTCTTATGGCATCTGTGATCCTTGCGAGCGCCGACGACGGCATCTTAGAGGAGCTGGAGTCCCAGCTCATCCGGGCCAAGCGAGCCCACAGCCGCGCAACGAGCTGGGACGAACTGCTGCGGCAGATGTGCAACGCCCAAACCCAGCTGGTCTTGGTCGACGGGTCATTGCCCGGTCTGGATGCCCAGCTGCTCTCCCAACTCGCCGCCAGCCTGGACCACAAGCCCGAGCTGCGCAGCGTCGGCGCAGCGACCCCGCCCCTCAAACCGGCTCGGAAGCTTCCCCTGCTGCTCACTCACTTGCGAAGTGGGCGCATTCAATCCGGCGAGTCGGCCAGGGAACTTCGCTTGCTGGGCCTGGGCCGCGACACCGCCACGGTTCTTGGCCAGGCCGCCCGAGCCACCCTGCCGGTCTACATCTCCGGTGAGCGCGGCAGCGGCAAAAAGCGCATCGCCTATCGAGTTCACGAACTATCCGGTCGCGGCGGTTCTATTTTGGAGCACAAGCTTGGTACAGGACTCAAGCTGGAGGGTCCCCCCGGTACGGTCTTGGTGAAGAGCCCTCAGCTGGATGCCCTTGGCGCACTGATCGATCTGGCGGCCACCTGCGAGGCCAATGAATGGCAGCTCATCGCCATCAGCAGACGCCGCCCGCCACCCGCCTTGGCGATCTGGCGGTCTCTGCGACTCGTCCCACTGCGGGAACGTCAAGACGAACTGCGTAGCTTGGCACTGCTCTACTTAGAGCGTCACCGTCACCGAATGCGCCTGCCTCGCCGACGCTTTGACCGCGCGCTCTGGGCCTTGATGCGTCGACACAGGTGGACTCGCAACGCCCAGGAACTCGAGGCTTTCGTGGTGCAAGCACTGCTCGCAACCCAGGGGCCTGTGATCGCAGCAGCAGCCCTAAATCCGCGTGTCCGGGAGCTGGTGGAACCCCAAGCCGACGCCGAGCTCCTGGCCCACACCGAGGGCTTTGAAGAGCTGGTCGAGCAGCGTCTGCGTTCAGTGGTCGACCAGTTGGAGCAGCACACCGGTCTGGGCTTGTACAAGCTGGTGATCCAGGCCACCGAGCGAGCCCTGGTCCGCTTGACTCTGTCGCGAACCGGCGGTGACCAAAAGGCTGCAGCCAAGCTCTTGGGGGTGGCCCGCAACACCCTTCACTCCAAGGCCGTGCGCTTGGGACTGCGGCAGTGACCGGGCCAGCACTGAGTTTGCGTGGCTTGTACGGGATGGCTGATGCAGACTTTGGAGATCCCGTCGCCCTGAGCGAGATGCTCTTGGATGCAGGTGCCTGCGCGGTCCAGTTGCGCGCCAAGACTTGGAGCGACGAGAAGGTAGCCCAAGCCCTGCGACAGCTGCTTCCCCGCTGCCAAGCCGCCGGGGTACCGCTGATTGTCAACGACCGTGCAGCCTTGGCCCATCTGGCAGATGGGCTGCACCTGGGGCAGAACGACGGCCCATTTCCAGAAAACTGTGGTCTGAAGGGACGCAGCACCCACGACTTAGAGCAGCTTCGCGCCGCGATGCAAGAAGGGGTGGACTACGTTGGATTTGGTCCGATCTACACCACCGCCACCAAGGCCGAAGCAGGGCCCGGACAGGGCTTGGCCCCCCTGGGCAAGGTGCTTCAACAAAGCCGGATTCCGGTGGTAGCCATCGGAGGCATCACCCTGGCTCGTCTGCCGGAGCTCCGCCGGAGCGGGGTGCAGAGCTGGGCGGTGATCTCCGCCATCTTGGGCGCGCCTGACCCCTTGGCCGCAGCGCGGGCCTTTCATGACTGAGCGGCTGCAAGGCCTGCTTGCAGCGCCTTGGGCTCCGTGGGCCATTGTCCTGCTCTCCCTGCTCCTGACCCTTCCCGCCCTGGGTGGAGGATGGAGCGCCGACGACTTTGTTCACCGCATCGTGCTCAACGGAGCCCAAGACTTTGGACCGCGGCATCCGCTCCTGGATCTGTTCACATTTTTAGAGCCAGGTGCCTGGAATCAGGCATTGGCCGAGCGCGGACTGCTGCCATGGAGCTCGGATCCGGACACAAGGATCTCCTTCTTTCGTCCCTTGAGCGCCGCGACCCACTACTTGGATGCTGTCCTTTGGCCGGAATCCGCCCCCCTTCAACACGCCCACAGCCTGCTCTGGTGGGGACTGGCTCTGTTGGGCGTGCGCTGGGTCACCCAGGACACCGGTCCCCCCTGGGTTGCCGCCCTGGCGCTGTTGCTCTTCGCCGTGGACGATGCCCACGCAGTCCCCATCGCGTGGCTTGCCAACCGGAACGTCTTGATCTGCCTGACGCTGTCTACCCTTGCCTTGGGCCTGCATCAGCGCGGAAAGCTTGTGTGGGCCCTGGGGCCGATGGCGCTCGCACTCTGCGCCAGCGAGGCGGCCATCGGCGCTGCCGCCTACATCGTGGCCTGGGAGTTGACCCGAGGTGACGCGCGCCCCAAAGCTCTGCTGCGCTTGGCTCCTCTGGTGCTGCTCATTGGGCTCTGGCGCCTGCTTTACAACCAAGCGGGCTACGGCGCCCAGGGTAGCGCGCTCTACCTTGATCCCATTCGCAGCCCATTGGCATTTGCGACCGCCAGTCTAGAGCGGGGCCCAATTCTGGTTTTAGGCCAGTGGCTGGGCCCCCCGATCGAGATCTGGATGCTGAGCGAACCCTGGCTTCGCTGGGCCCTTGCAGGCACAGGCTGGGCGCTCTGCATCGGCTTGCTCTGGGCACTGTGGCCCCTACTAAAGGCGTCTCGCCAGGCACGCTTTTGGGCCTTAGGGTCCCTGGGCGCAACCCTCCCGCTCTGCGCAGCCTTCCCAATGGACCGACTGCTGCTCTTTCCCGGTTTAGGCGCCGCAGCGCTCCTGGCCCTTTGGGTTCAAAAAGGGGGCCGTGGCGCCCGTCTCATGCTCAGCCTGACACTGCTCGGCGCGCTGGTCTTCCCCCTCAAAGTCTGGGGTACCAACCCTCTGATGCGCGCGGCCACCCAAGCGCCCTTGCCGCCCACCGAGCGACCCGAGCAGCCCCTGGTCTTCGTCAACGGAAGCGTCTTTGGCAGCTTCTACCAGCTCTTGGCACCCCTGTCCCAGGGGGACCCCACCCCGGAGACTACGGCCTTGCTCGCCCCAGCTTGGACCTCGCTGGCGGTGCACCGCCCCCAAGAACAGGTCCTGGAGATCCACGCTGAAGGGGGGTGGTTTGAGTTTCCCGTGGACCAAATCGTTGTCGATCCAAGCCAGCTTTCCCAGGGTCCTTTCCAAGGCGCCGGCTTTCAGGCAGACATCTTAGAGTGGACCCAGGATCATCGGCCCCTGCGGGTGCGCTTTACCTTCACGGACATCACTGGCCCGCGCTTCCTGGCGTGGCAAGACGGCGCCATCCAGAACTGGCAGCTCCCAGAAGTAGGCCAGACGGCGCACTTGGCCGCTATGTCTCCCCTGGGCTGGTGAGCCCCAGAGCCCCCATCCAAGATTGGGCCTTGAGCCAGGACTCCTGAGTCTCACGCTGCGGATCGGAGTCGGCCACCACACCACAGCCGACGTGCACCGTCAGGCGATGCGCACGCCACTGGGCGACCCGAATGGCCACGGAGAACTCCGCATCCCCCCCATCCACAAAAGCCCCAATGGCACCGGTATAAGCGCCGCGGGCCACAGGCTCCAAGCGATGAATCAACGACATGGCCTGGACCTTCGGTGCTCCTGTGACGCTGCCTGGCGGGAAGGTGGCGTCCATCAGGTCCACCGCATCCAGCGTAGGCGACAGGGTGCCCGTGATCTGCTGTTCGGCATGCAGCAGGGTGGGCAGGGCCAACACTCTGCGGGCATGGGTCTGTATCGTTCCGGGCAGGCAGACCCGCCCCAAGTCATTGCGCATCAGGTCGACGATCATGGTCAGCTCGGCCTGCTCTTTAGAATCAGCCAGCAGCTGCGCTTTTGCACCGATTGGCGCGGTACCTTTGATGGGCCGGGTCTGTACCTGACCCTCGTGTAGCCGCCAAAAAAGCTCTGGTGAATCACTCATCAGCACGCTGTCCCGCAAGCGCAGGAAGGCTCCGTGGGGCGCCAAAGGCAAACGCGCAAACAGCGTCGCCGGCTGTTCTTCTGACTCAAAAACCAGGGCCCGAGAGAGGTTGACTTGGTAGCATTCGCCCACCGCAATTCGCGCAAGAATCTCCTCCACGCCGCGGGCAAAGTCCACATCCGGTGGTACTTTTGACAGACGGGCGAAGACAGTTCTCGATGGTGCCAGGGCTGGCAGCGCCTCTACCCGCCGCTTGGCCTGGTGGACCCAGGAGGCCTCCCCGGCGGCGACCCATCCTTGGGGGGTGAACAGCAAGGCACCCGGGTAGCGTCGGAAGAGCCCGTCGCCGGTGACCGAGGGCCCCCTTCCTGGTGCCATGCGTTCGGAGAATCGCCCCGCCTCATAGGCCAAATGGCCGATCACGCCGCCTGCAAAAGCTAGGCCTTTGGGGGGCCGCTGTGCCCCAACCAAATCGCGAACCTGTCTCTGCCAATCGGCAGTGACGGGCACCTCCGCAACGGCACCCCAGGTCAAAACCACCTGCCCCTGAATCATCAACAAGGCTATGTCTTCGCAAGGCTCCAAGGCCATTAGCAGCGCACGAGGTTCGGACTGGACTCTGAGCGGACACGCAATAGTCATATGAAAGCCATTATCATTGTTGGAACCAAGTGGAGGAACCTTGGCAGCTCACGTGATGCTCTTCGATGATTCGCCATCTTGGTGCCGTGCAATGCGCACAGCCCTGATCGCCCAGAGCTTCTCGGTAGCCGCCAGTCCCAACTTAGCCAGCGCAAGAGACTCGGCCGCCGCACGTCCTCCAGATGTGGTGATTGTCAACATGGATTTGGGCTTGGCGGCACAAGACGCTCTCCGGGCCATTCGACAAGCGGCCCCCCACGTGGGGGTTCTGGTCCTAAGCGCAACAGACCAGCCAGACGTCCTGGCCCATCAGCACAAGGCTCAAGCGGGCCGGACCAAGGATGTCTCCTTGCTGGAGCTCGCACACGTGGTGCAAAGCATTCATGCAGCCAACCAGAAGCGAGAAACAAAGCACCCCAACCTGCAAACTCTGGCCCGCTTGGTGGCCATCTGGTTGGGCCGACGTAGCGGAACCGTCAGCACCGCGACCAGCGCCGTCCCAATGGCCGACGGCTCACCGTTGATGGACGACGACCATGCGGTGCTCCGGAAGGCGCTCTTCCATAGCGCCGAGATCAACTTTACTCCGGGTCCGCCATGCCAGCATCCCGATTCCGACCGCTTCGGTGAGTTGCTCTTCAAAGCCGCCAAGACCAGCGCCAACCCGGCCTTTATGATGCGGCAGAAGAACCGGTCTCCCCAGCCCATGCCGGAGACACCCCGCATCAAGGCTCTGAACCTGCACCCAGACACCCGTCGCCTGCTCCGAGACGGGATGGGCCTGCGTCTGGGTGAGTCCGTGCGGAACTTCGGCCTTGACGCCGAAACCTTGGGCATCGAACTGGACGCGCTGATGCGGCTGGGCCTGATTCGTTTGACTCACCAGCGGCACCCGTCCAAGCAGACCGCCATGCCCGCCCCAAGCAGGGCGGCCCCACCACCCAAGCTCGCCAGCCCCACCCGCGGACAGTCCCCGAAAAAGAAGCAGGACGCGAACCTGGACGCACTGATGGTGCTCAAACGCCTGCGGAAGGAACTCCCACGACTGGAAAACGCCGACCCCTGGACCGTGCTGGGCATCGCTCCAACGACGGATCCCAAGCGCATCCAGGTGGCCGCCAAGCGCATGCGTGACCGCTATCGCGCACTGCGGGAGAACCCAGATCTCAGCCACACCATCCACGAGATCGCGAGCAAGATCGAACGCAGGGTCGCTGAAGCTGCACTCAAGGCCGACCCTAAGGATGCCGTAGAAGACGACTCTCCCAAAGATCAGCGCATGTTCAAGGAGGCCATGAAGCAGGTGAAACAGGAGCAGTTCAGCCAGGCTGCCAGGCTGCTGCGCGCCGCCCACCGCATACAGGTCTACGAGCCCAAATACCAAGCTTGGCTCGGGTACTGCTTGGCTCAGGATGCAAAACAGTTGCCCCAGGCTGCTCGAGCTACGGTTCGAGCAGAGGCCAGTGAGCTACTGCAGTTGGCCGTGCAGCTCAGCGACGTGCCAGAGTGGAAGCTCTGGCTGCTCGAGGTCCTGATCGAGGAGAAGGAGCTGGACAAAGCAGGGAGAGTCCTGCGCATCCTGCTCCGGGACGCTCCGGACATCCAAGGCCTGTCTTCTGCAGCGAATGCCCTCCAGGCCCTGACCCTTCCTCCGAGCTAAGGGCAACACTCTAAACACCGACCGACTCAGTCCTCATCAAAAGGCACAGGGTCGGGGTAGTCCACGTCTTCGCCAAACTGCACTGGCGCAATTTCAGGTCTTGGAATCGACGGCATACGGGCAGCATTGGGCAGACGCTCCTGAAAGTCATCGTCCTCGAAATCGCCCTCGTCATACTCCTCGTCCTCGAAATCCTCCTCCTCGAAGTCGTCCTCAAAGTCAGGCTCCTGTGCTGGACGAGCTGGAGCCTCAAGACCTTCGCGACGCTGGCGAATGCGCTCCTCACGCTCCTGCCGACGCGAATCTGGGTCCCGAGCGGAGGGGTTGAAGGGAGGGGGTGGCTCACCCATGCCCGGGCGCAGCTTGTTGGGGTCAGGCCCATCGTTGGGACCACTGTCTCGCCTGCCACGGCTGCTGCCGCCCAAGCGCATCGGCTTGGCACTTGGATTGCCGATCGTTCCCCCCACTTGGAAGTGGTACACGCCATCGGCGTCCCGGCTGGAGCCGAGCGCCATCTTGGCCAAGCCGTCCAAGGATGTGTCCAACAAGCGCAGCTTGAGTTCCAGGTTCAGCTTACTGCGGGAGAAGCTCTTGGCCAGCTCTATGCTTCCATCGATCTCCAGCTCCAAGGTATCCGCCTTGAATCGGCCCTTTTTTACCTTGGCCTGCCCGTCATCCAGGGTGAAGGAGAGCACGGCCTCGGTGAAGGAGCTGGTTGGCAGCGCGATGCCTGAGAACTCCAGCCCCTCAAGGGCCAAGTCGTCTATCTCTAGACGAATCTTGCCCCGAGCCTTCTCCAGGTCTTCGCTGTCGTATTCGAAATTGCTAATGCGGGTGCGAAGCAGGCCCTGGGCGCCCAGCGACACGTCTTGAAAGTCCATCGGGTACATGGCCAAGTCGGCCTGATCGATCAGCAGATCATCAATGAGGATCTGCGTCCCGTCTTGTACAACCACACCCTCGATGGTGCCCCTGTAGAGTTCTGCATCCAGCGACACCTGATACACACCACCCAAGAGTGGCAGCACACTCACCCGGGACTGAACGTCCTGCATGGAAAGCACGCGCGTAGGGGGCCCGGGCTCATCCGAGCGGCGCCTGGGCTTGGCAATCGTATACAGCTCCACCGTGTCTGCATGGGCACCGGAGAGCCGCCAGGGGCTTAGACCACTCAGCTCGAGAGCCAAGGATCCATCGCTACCCTGGTCGAGCTCATAGGCGGCTCGAGCAGCCGCGAGCTCACTGGGGAAGGTGAACTTGAGCCCCAAGCCAAAGCTGACCAGAGCCAAGAGAACGGCCCCCACTGCCAAAATGAGACGCTGCATGGCTTAGCCCTCCGTCTTGAGCAAGCGGTACGCGGCGATCTCGAGAGTGACGTTGATGAGCCACTCTCCCGAGACCTTGACACGCTTGAACTTTGCGCTGGTGATCTTCAAGGGGTAGCCGGTGGCCTCGACTTGGTACAGAAAGCTGACCATCTGGTCCAAGCTCACCCGGCTCAGCTTCACACTGTAGTTCTTCTCTTCGAGATCACCCATCTCCACGACGGAGTTCTCGCGCACGCTGTCCAGTCGATCCCGGATCTCCGCGGCGTCCGCAGCCTTCTCCAAGAACGAGGACAGGTCCTGCCCCTCGAAACTGGCCATTTCCTTCTCGATGCGCCCCAGCTCGATCTCGGCTTCCTGGTACTCAGCCAAAGTGCGGTTGACGTAGTTCAGGTCCTCGATGCGGGTGTCCCGGGTCTTTTCCAGGGACGCCAGCTTTCCAGTCATGGTCCAGGCACCGCCAAGCACTACGACGATGGAAAAGAACGCAACAAGCCCAAGGAGCAGGCTTCGGTCCCGAGGAGACATCCCGTCTAGGATGCCCTCGACCCGGGCTTGGATGGCGGTAAAACGGACACGCAGTGCAGTCATGGTCTAACCCTCATCTTCTTCATCGCTCTCAGACTCGAGCGGGATGCTCATGTCAAAGCGGATGCCGTTGCCGGCCTTGGTCTCGTTGGCTTTCTTCGCTTGAGAGAAGCGAGGCTCTGCCTGCATGGCTTTTTCGATGCGGCTGACCGAGTCGAAACTGTTGGTCTCCGCCTTAAAGCTCACGGTGCTCTCGGTGATGGTCAGGTCCGAGATGTCCAGAGGCGCCTCGGTGGACTTGGGAGACTGTTGGGTGAGCATCTGCAAGGTGCTCAGCACGGGTGGTTCTCCACCAACAGTCGCACCCAGAGACTCCATGCGCAGCTGCGCTTCAACGTAGCGGGTGGTGACCACGCTTCGCGGTTCTCCGTCCGTCTCCAGCTCGGCCATCGACACGTCGGTGAACACCTCGTGTACCTCCTCGCCGGCCTGTTCATGCAGATCGGCGATCTCGCCGTTCAGGGACGCGGCCTTGAACAGAAAAAGACCAGTGCCCGCAATGCCGAACATCAGCAGCGTCAACATGCCCACACCCAACGCGGTGCGCACGATGGCCAGGTCACCCTTGAACTCAAAGGGACCCTTGCGGAAGCTCAAGGCCGTTCCGCCGGTGATCCCACCGGCCTTTTGGGCAAGAACCACTGCGAGACCAAAGCGGTCCGCGTCGCCGAGTTCCTGCGCTGCGGGGCCCAAATCCACCCGACGAACGGGCACACCCAGGTCTCGAGATAGGACGCCGCCCAAGCCACTTAGGCCCGCGCTCCCACCCGTGATGAGCACTTCGTCCACGCCCAAGCGCAGCTCATCTTCTAGACTCATTAGGGTGGCCCGAATCTCCGCCAGGAGCGGTTCGAGGGACTGCATCAACGCCAAGGGCACGTCATGCTTCTGGCTCAGGGCCAGGTTCGGCGTGTGGGTCTCTTGCTGTCCAAAGGGGTCGGTCTTTTGATCGTTGTCCCACTCCGCCTCGATCAGCACTGGCGCCGCAGGCCCTGGAATGCCGGTGCCCTGGCCCAAGGTCACGCTGCGCTTGGCCGCCTCGGCCTGCATGGCATTCATTCCCGTCTTGGCCATCAGGCCTTCTCTCAGGGTGAGTCCGCCCTTGGATAGGGCACGCGTGGCCCGCACCTCGCCGTCCTGTACCAGACACAGAATCGTGCGCTCATGGCCCAGATCCAGGACCGCTTGGGTACCCTGGGCAGGAGCAAAAGCACCCAAGACGTCCGCATCCAGGACCAGGTGCTTGGGATCCACACCCACACTCTGGAGTCCGTCCAACAGGTCTCCGATCATCTTCTGACGGGCCATGGCAGTGAGTACCAGCGCACCCTCGTCCATCGGATGAATGCGCCAGTCCAAGATGAAGTCCTCTAGCTCGAAGGGCACGTAGCTCTCCAGCTCAAAGGGCAGCGTCTTGGCGACTCGGTCGCGGTCCGCAAAGGGCATGGGCAAGACCCGCACCGAGGCCTTGTCAGCAGGAAGAGCCACCGCAAAAGTGGTGTTCTCGTCCAGCTGCAGATCCTCGAGCATTTCAGCCAGGACCGACAAGCGGGCGCCCAAGCCAGGGCTGGGGGGCGGAGGCGGTGGCGGAGCAGGCGGCTGCGTCTCTCCTTCTTCCAGCACAGGGGAAGGGGGAGGCGGCAGCGCCACCGGCTGGGGGGCTGGAACGGACTGGGCCCGCACCTCCACCAGCTCGGTTTTGCCCAGCCGACCTTCCATCACTGCCAGTTTGACAGCGTGGGAGCCAAGATCGATTCCGATCACACGGGCCATCAGTCCATCCTCCAATACTTGATTCGTCCGACCTTTTTCGAGGTCGTAAAGTCGTAGACCACCGTCAGCTTGGCAGCTGATGCCCCGACCAGACCTGTGGATTCCACCAGGAAGGTCTTGGACTCAAAGCTTACGGAGTCCGCCAGCTTCTTGGGGTCGTCAATCACCACACCGCCCCGGTCTTGGGCGCTGGTCACGAACTCGTCGGCCTTGCCCCAAGACTGAAAAGAGATCAACTCATTGGACTGCCAGCGCTCGATGAAGCCCTCGCAGTCGTTGAGCATACCTGGGGTGGTGGTGTGCGCACGCAGCAGGCCGCACAGTGCAGCGTTGTCCGCGCTGTTCACGTTGATCTTGCCGACCCCGTACACCGTCAGGCGCTCGCCGAACTTCTCGTAGATCTCGCCCTGCCAGCCATCAACCTGGCGAATCTCTTCCAAGGTGTCGAACTGGGCGTTCTTGGCCAGATAGGGGTCATCCAGGCTCTGGTAGAGAGAGTCCTCGTAGCCACCGCGGAACACCCGGTTGGTGTCCAGGTCAATCCAGTCGGCCAAGTTGCCTATGATCTCCCAGCGGTCGATGTTGTGGTCGTAGAACCACTGGTCGTTCTCCTGACCACTCATCAAACCGTAGAGCTGCTGGGCAATGGGGTCTTCCTGCAGCTCGGTGATGCTTGGACAGGTGCGACCCGGGCAGCTGCGACCCAAGCGGTTCACGTTGATACGCCCATCCATGTCCTTGATCTCGGCCTCAAAGTCCCCTTCAAAGTCCAAGAAGCCCTTCGAAGAGAACTTAGAGGCGTTCTCACGGGACTCTTCGCGAACCTGATCGCTGACCCCTTCAGTCTGGAAGGAGTCGATCTCGTCGTCGTCGACGCTGCCGCCGCTGGTGAACAGCATGCGCATCAGCCCCGTGTTCACAGCCGGCAGCATCTGCCACAAGCCTTGAACGTTCATGCCCTCGGGCATCATGCCGCCCAGAGCGCCTGAGATCTGCTGGTCCGCGACCAGAATGAGCCGATAGATGTTGGCGCCGCTCTCGGCCAAGTAGCGCGCGGCAACTTTGTCTCGCTCATGAGAACTCTTGACCAAGCGCACACGACCGTCGTAGCTCAGCTCTACCGTGATGACCGTGATGATGGCGATAGAGCCCATGACCATGAGCAGAGCCAGTCCCCGCTCTCCAGAACGACGGCGCCCTGCACCGGCAAAAGGCATGGCCTTGCGCCCACGCGGTCTGACCAGCTCATTCCAAAGCCATCTCATCGGCCCCCCCCTGCATCCGTGCCTTCGGAGGCAGAGATCTCGCCCTCGTCGTCGTCACCGGCGAAGATCTGGCAGCGAGCGCGCTTGCCGTACTGGAGCACTGTGGTGCCAGCGAAGGTGTAGGGCTTGAGCTTGTCCTTTTCGTCCGGGTCCGGGCCCATCAGCGTCAGGGTGAACTGCACAGCCCGAGGCAGCCGCTGGAGCTGCTCTACGCTCGTGCTGTCCCACTCGTCCTCCCACTCGCAGGACGTGGGGTCCAAGTAACGAATGGACAGGCTGCGCACGTTGTAGGCCAAGGGGTAGATCACGCCCCCCTTGTCGGGCTCGTTGTCGATACGGGCCGACTCGCGGTGAAGCAATGCGTACCGAGCATCGTTGTACGGGTCAGTTTCGCCCCAAATGGTGATCTCGGTCTGGTCCCCTTCCCGCGCACCTTGGTACAGGCGCTGGTGACTCAAGCTGGCGAACCAAAGGGTGTCCACGTCGCCGGTGTCCTTGCCCACAAACACCGTCTGGTAGGTGTTGGGCACGTTCTTGTTCCAGCTCAAGTAGGCCAAGCGAAGCTCATGGGTGAGCTTGGAGAGGGTGACCCGGGCGTACTGCTGCACCTCGTCCTGCTCGGCCAGGACCTCGCGGGCTTTGAGAGTGCTTGTGACGGTGCTCATCGTCAACACACCGATGACCGCCAGGATGCCCAAGGCGATCACAACCTCTATGAGCGTCATACCCGAACGCCTGTCTCGCAAACTGGCTCTCAAGGTGGAGCCCCGAAAATTGGCGGCGCGCTGGATCATTGGGCAGCCGCCGGAACCACTTGGCCCGTGGGGTTCACCACATGGGTGACGATCTCAACCCAGTCGTCGCTCTTCTCTTCGTCAAAGTCCGTGTCTCCCCACCAGACAATGACGCGGATCTCTCGAATAAAAGGAGAGATCTGGTCGGTGAGCATGTCGTTGGAGATGCCCATATCGTTCAGATCCATCTGCTGGCTCTGCTCTTGGGTGGCCGCCTGAGCCTCCTCTCCTGCCATGCCACTGCCAGCAAATCCCGCCGCCATCGACGCAATGTCGCCACTCAGGTTCAGGTCTACTTTACGAATGGTGTAGGCCCAGTGGTAGTCCTCGTACTCCTCTGAGTTGGCGTCATCGAAAGACCCGTCTAAACCACCGGCCTTGAACTCCGAGAAGATGCCGTCCTCGAAGTCCCCTTCCTCATCAATGTCGTTCTCTTGGAAGCCTTCGGACTCCAAAATGAGCACGCACTCAGACATCTTCTCTTGGGCCAGGGTGGTCGCCACCGTGATCTTCGACGCTTCCAGCGTCATTAGGACAGCGGTGGCTTGGCCATCGATGAGCACAAAGAGCGCGACCGACAGGATCCCCAAGGCCACCATGACCTCGAGCAGGGAGAATGCCTTTTGGAGAGTAGGCCGCATCAGATGTCCAGATCCGGGCCTTGGTCCGGCAGCCAAGACATGCTGTCTTCGACCCCAAAGTCGTCGTCGTGCATCTCGACGCGGCCCGAGAGCGGCTCGACCTCGATGGTCAGGCCATCCTGGGGGTCGCCGATGGCTGCGATGCGGACCAGGGTGTGCTCGACGTGCCCGTTCGCGAAGATGTAGCTGTAGACGATGGTGGGCGTCTCCAGCTCCTCCTGTTCGGGGTCGAAGTCCGGGTCGGTGAAGTCCAGCTGAGGCTCCACGGAATCGGCGTACTGCGGCGTGTAGACCCAGGCGAAGTAACTGCCCCGAGGCAAGGTCACCTCGGTGTTTAGAGCCGCATCGTCCATGCCTTCGAAACGTCGAGAGCCTTCCAGAAGCTCCAGTTCATCATCGGAGAGGTTCATGTCTTCGAAGTTCTCTAACCCCTGTAGGTCCGACATCTTCTCCTGCATCAGCGCCTCGTATTCCTCACGCTTCTCGGGCTCCGTGAACACCAAGGCGTCGGGGGCTGCAACTTCGATCTTGTAGGAGCGCTCGTCGAGGTTGTAGGCGATTCGGAAGGTCACGTTCTTGAGCGCCGCCTCGTTGGAGAGGAAGCGGTAGGTCTGCGCAAGCTCCTTCGTCGCGCCAGTCTGCTGCAGCCCCAACAATCCCGACATGGAGACAACCCCCACGCCCAGAATCACCGACATGATGGCGATGACCACCATGATCTCGATGAGGGTCATCCCTGGTCTGGCGGCTCTACGAGGCACTTCGTTCAAACTCCAATTCCAAGCACGATCCAAGCCACAGGCACCACCGCCAAAGCGGCACCCAACAACGACAGACCCCACATCAAGGGGTCCCGCTCTTCAGGCTTGGCAGTGCGTCCCTCCACTACCAGTCACAGGCCTCGTCCATGGCCCAGCTCTGAATGTCGGCGTCAGCCTCATCGCCACCTTCCACGCCATCCTTGCCCAAGGAGACGATCTCGTAGGGCTTGTCGGAGTGCGAGCCAGGGGAGTTGTACTGAAACTCATTGCCCCAAGCGTCCAGGGGCACTTCACCGCTACCAAAGTACTTGGCGGCAGCCTCCAAGCCATCGCTCGAGCTGGGAAACTTGCCCTTTTTCTTGGCGGAGTAGAGCTGCAGAGCTTGGTCCGCATTCTTCATGGTCAGCGCAGTTGTAGAGCAGTTTGCCTCGTTCAAGCGACCGACCACGGAAAAGGCCACGACGGACATGAGGGTGCCCAAAATGGCAATAACGACCATGATTTCCACCAGGGTCATGCCCTGCTGGCTGCGAGCGGCCCGGACCAAGCGGCTTGGGGTCAGAGAAGAGTTCATTGTTCCTCCAATAGAAAAGGTTGAAAGCATCATCCAGCCATGCTGGACATGTTGAGCATTGGGAGCAAAATCGCCAGGGCAACAAACGCCACGATTCCGCCCATCATCAAAATCAAGATGGGCTCGAGCAGGCTGGTTAGCCCGGTGACCAGGTTGTCCACTTCGGTCTCATAGGCATCGGCCACTTTGGCGAGCATGTTCTCTAGCTCACCGGTGCGCTCGCCAATGGCGATCATGTGCGTCACGATGGGCGGGAACTGCTGGCTTGCTTTGAGCGGGCCGGCCAGAGACTGGCCTTCGGTCACGTTCTTGGCCGCAGCGTTGACCGCGTCCTCCATCACCTTGTTCTCCACAACGGTGGAGACAATTCCAAGCGCCTGCAAAATCGGCACACCAGCGTCCAGCAAGGTGGACAGGGTGCGGCAAAAACGTGACACAGCGACCAAGCGATTCATGCGGCCAAAGACGGGTAGCTTGAGCATCCATCCGTCCCACTTGTGGGTGCCCTCTGGGGTTTTCTTCCAGCGGCGGAAGAAATAGCCGGCCACGCCAAGCAAAATGGCGATGAGCCACCACCACTGGGTGGCAAAGTCCGAGATGGAGAACAGCGCGGAGGTGACCCAGGGAAGCTCTTCGCCAAAGGAGTCAAAGATGCTGCGCATCTTTGGAATAACAAAGACAAACAGACCCACGACGATGGCACAGCCAACACCGGTCATGAGCACCGGGTAGATCATCGCGGAGATGAGCTTGCCGCGCAGTCGAACGCTGGACTCGGTGTACTCGGTCAGGCGCAGAAGTACGGTTTCCAAGGCGCCACTGGCCTCGCCAGCACGCACCATATTGACGTAGAGACCCGAGAACACATCTGGGTGCCCGGTCATCGCGTCGGCCAGGGTCGCACCCTCATTCACCTTGTCCCGCACCTCTGCCAGGATGACCCGCAGCTTGTCGTTCTCGACTTGGTCGAGCATTGCGCTGAGGGCCTCCACCATGGGGATGCCAGCGCCGATCAGCGTAGAGAGTTGGCTGGTCAGGGTGGCCACGTCTTGAACGCTGACCCGCTCAAAGTACTTCGAGAAGTCGATCTCGACGTTGAGACCGCTGCCCTTTGCGGCCTTGGCGCCTGCCCGCTGCTCGTTCAGGTCCGTGGGGAACAGGCCCTGCTTGCGCAGCTTGGATCGCGCCGTCTTGGCGCCCTCCGCGTCGATCACCCCGGCGACGGATTTGCCGCTGGCGTCAAAGCCTTTGTACTCAAAAACGGCCACTATCGAGAGTCCTCAGAAGTCACACGCATGACTTCTTCAAAGGTGGTCTCGCCCTCGAAGACCTTGCGGATTCCATCGTCCCGTAGGGTCTTCATTCCATTGGCCACGGCGACCTTCTTGATGGTTGCACCGTCGGCCTCCTTCATCACCACGTCACGGATGACATCGGTCACCTCCAAGAGGGAGTAGATGCCCGTTCGGCCCTTGTACCCTGTCTTAAGACAGACATCGCAGCCCGCGGCCTTGAAGACCTTGCGGTTCTGAACGTCTGCTCGGGTCAGTCCAAGATCCGAAAGCTCACCGTCCAGCGGCTGGTAAGGCTGCTTGCACTCCGAGCAGACCCGGCGCACCAAGCGCTGAGCCAAAATCATGAGCAGCGACGAGGCCACCAAGAAGGGCTCTACACCCATGTCGGTGAGACGCGGAAAGGCGCCCGGAGCATCGTTGGTGTGCAGGGTGGTGAACACCAAGTGTCCGGTGAGCGAGGCTTGGACCGCGTTGTCCGCAGTCTCCTTGTCACGGGTCTCTCCGACCAGAATGACATCCGGATCCTGGCGCAGGTGCGCACGCAGCACGTTGGCAAAGCTCAGGTCGATCTTGTGGTTGACCTGGGTCTGGCCAATGCCACGAAGCTCGTACTCGATGGGATCCTCGATGGTGAGGATGTTCAGGTCGGGAGAGTTGATCTCCGCCAGGGCTGAGTACAGGCTGGTCGTCTTACCGGAACCCGTCGGGCCCGTCACCAGGATGATGCCGTGAGGCCGGGTGATGTACTCCCGGAAAACGACCAAGTCGGGCTCAGACATTCCAATGCCGCCCAGCGAGAAGACCTGACCCTTCTCCAAAATACGCATGACCACGCGCTCGCCGTAGCGCACAGGCAGAGTGGACACGCGAAGGTCCACTTCACGGCCGGCCATACGAATGCGAATGCGACCATCCTGGGGGATTCGCTTCTCCGCGATGTTCAGCCCCGCCATGATCTTGATTCGGCTGACGATGCTGGCCTGGAGGCGGGGTGGCGGCTTGACGATCTCATAGAGCACGCCATCGATGCGAAAGCGGACCAGCAGCTCCTTTTCGAAGGGCTCGATGTGAATGTCACTGGCCCGGTCCTTGATGGCCTGGGTCAGCAGAGTGTTCACGAAGCGGATGATCGGCGCTTGGTTTGGGTCGTCCAGGATGTCTTCTTCTAGGGACAGGTCCCCAGCCAGATCGTCCTCCTGCTCCTCCTCGATCTCGGACATGACCGCCGATGCAGAGCGAGCTGCACGGTCAAAGCTCTTGTTTATCGCATCTTTTAGAACGTTCGCCGGAACCAGGACAGGGTTCACCGGACGACCCAAGACCACACGCAGATCGTCGACGCTGGGCAAACAAGCAGAGGATGCAATGCCCGCTAATACTCGGCCACTCTCATCCAACCACAGAGGCAGAATCTGCTGATCACGGGCCAGCCCCAGTGGGATGCGCCGCACCAGTTCAATGTCGATGGACTCTAAATCTATCTCTTCCAAGACCGGAAGACCGGTCAGGTCAGACAGGGCCCTGGTCACGGAGAGCTGGGAGAGCTCGGAGCGCTGAACGCTGTCCAGGATGGAAATGCCGGACTTTTCAGCCTGCTTGCGCGCGTCGGCCAACCCATCGGGACTCAGTCCACGGTCCTGGAGCACCTCATCCAAACTTCGGCGGCGAATGGCCATTGCTTAAAGGTCCTCAGGGCTAATGTCGGGGTCAATCTCGTCTGGAGCGGTGGGTTTTTCGACGGACCGCACACCGGTCTCTTGGACGGCGTCAGTCGCGGTCTCTTCATCGCCGCCAATCAGCGTCTCGCTGTCGGCATCGTTGTCGATCTTGGTCCGATACCGACTGGGCTCGTCGATGACGTTCATCGAGTACGAGAGCAGCTCATCCAAAGCCTGCATCTGCTCCACTTCTGTCTTGCCGTAGAAGCGGCGCAAGAACTCCTCCCGTTGGGCCACCTTGACTTCGTAGACCTCCTGCAGGTCCTCCGGAGTGTCGATGACGTGAGGGGTCAGGAAGATGAGCAGGTTGGTCTTGCGCGTGGTGGTGCTCTTAGAGCGGAAGAGCACGCCGACCAGAGGCAGGTCCCCCAGAACAGGCACCTTGGTCTCCACCTCGGTCTCCGTGGTGCTCATCAGGCCACCGATCACGACGGTCTGATTGTCCTTGACCAAGACCGTGGTGTCGGCGGTGCGCTTGGAGGTTGTAGGACCGCCGCTTGCGGTCAGGTCACTGCCCGAAGCGGCACTCTCCTCGATCTCCGTGACCTCCTGGTAGACCTCCATCGTGACGTAGTCCGACTCGTTGATCTGCGGAGTCACCTTCAGGGTGATCGCCACGTCCTCGCGCTGAAAGCTGATGATGGGATTGTTGTTGGAGTCACGGCCCTGAGAGGTGGGGAACGGGACGTTGCGGCCGACCACAATCTCTGCCTCTTCGTTGTCCAAAGTCATGACATTGGGCGTGGAGAGGATGTTCACGCTGGAGTTGGCCTGCAGTGCACTGACCACCACACCAAATGCAGGAATGTCGAGTGGTCCAGCTTGGGTATCGATGGAGATGCTGTCCCCGTAAACACCCATCGCCACACCCGAGAGCAGGTCTGTGCTGACCCCCAGAGAGCTGGGACCCACCTGCGAGGACAAAATACCGGTGGCCGAATCCCCAGGAACTCCAGTGTGGTAGCTCATGCCCAAGTCCATGGTGTCTTCCGACGCCATTTCCATGATGACCACCTCTACAAAGACCTGCTTGCGGCGAATGTCCAGCTTGCCGATGACCTGCTGGAGAATCTGAAAGGCCTCGGGAGAGGCGACGATGACCAAGGAGTTGGTGTTCTCATCGGCGGTGATACGCACACCGTCATCCAAGAGCGCCGTGGCACTGGTCGCGCTGGTTGCGGATTCCGCGGTAGCGCTCGCTGTGGGCTTTTGCCGGCTCGTCCTGGTGGTGCGGGTGTTTGAGCGGGGGGGGGTGCGGCTGTTGGTGCTGCCCCCTTCGCTGAGGTTGCTCAAGGTAGCGGCCACCTCGGTCGCGTCAGCGTGCTCCAGATACACCACGTGGATCTGCGCACGGTTGGCCGGGTCCACGTCCACATCCACTTCAGCGAGAAGCTTACGCACCGCCTCCATGGCCTCGTCGTTCGCCAGGATGATCAGGCGATTGGTCCGCTCATCGGCAACGATCTTCTCGATGTACTTGCCCTGAGCGCCGACACTGGAGGCCGAGGCGGAGGTCGCCGCAGCGGGCGTCTTGTCACGGTTGCGCCGGCTACGCCGGGAGCTCGAGCTCGAGGAGCTGGTCTTGCTGGTCTTGCTGGTGGTCGCTGCATCAACCGAGGTGCCATAGACCTGCTCGATGATGGTCTTGACCTCGCTCGCTGTGGCGTAGTCCAGGTTGACGACGTGGATGCTGCTCTTCGGAGACTCTACGTCCAGTTGGCCGACCACCTTCCACATCCGACGAATGTTGTAGGCGCTGTCGGTGATGATCAGCGTATTGGTGGGAACGTAGGCGATAATCTTAGCCTGGGGGCCCGCCAGTTCCTTGGCGATAGAACTGATGTCCGAGACGGAGGTGTTCTCCATCTGGAAGATCTGAGTCACGACCCGGTCGGTCGCGGGTATGGAACTGCCCTCGTAGACCGCGACAGGCGCCTGGGATGCCTTGGATGTCGGGAGCACCTTGAACGCGCCGCCAACCTCCACCATCGTGTATCCAGCCGTGGCCAAGGCGGACTCCATCGCCGAGAACGCGGTCCAGTAGGGCACCGGCTTGTGGCTGATGATGGTGACCTTGCCCTTGAGGTCGTCGCCCCCCAAGATCAGGTTCCGGCAGCTGGTCTCGGCCATGTACTTGACCAGGTCCAGGACCTCGTACTCCACATAGTCCAAGGTCACCGAAGCCGGGGTGGCACAAGGAGGTTTGTTGCGGGCGTCGTTCAGGTTTTGGTCGTCCTGGCCAGCGGCACTGCCCGAGAATCCAGCGAGACCCAAGAGGAGTCCTACTGTCAGGCCACGTGTAACAAAAGACAAGTTCTGCAAGGTTCTGCTCCTGCGTGAAATCCTGCTGAGCGGGGCTCAGCGGACCTCGTACTCAAAGGTCTGGCGCTGGTTCCGACGGGTCACCTCGAAGGTGAACGCGCTCTCGGTCTGCAGCGTTTGAAATGCTTGAAATGCGCCGTCGGTGTTGGTCAACGGCATGTCGTTGACCCCATGCACCACGTCGCCATTCTTAATGCCCAGCTTGTCGAACAAGCTGCCGCGCCGGATGGCGCTCAACCGGTAGCCATCCACCGCGCCGTCCGCGCCCTTGTGGGGCACCACACGCAACTTGGTGGCCAGGGTCTCTACGTTGGCCAGGGCCTCGTCCACGACTCGACGCTCGACAATGATCTTGCCCCCTTCGCTCGTGATGCCCGCTTCAGGGTCATCCTTGATCCCAGCCTTGACTCCCTTTCCAGCCGCCTTGGGCTTCTCCTTGACCGCAGTGTCGTCGGGGTAGAGCCACTCGACCTCGCCGTTCACCTCGAGCTTGACCGCCATCTGCTGGATGTCCAAGATCTTGGCGCCCAGGAGCTCATCACCAACTCCATAACCAAAAGCTCGGTCTTCCTTGCCTTTTCCGGAGATCAAGGCAGAGGAAAACTGTGCGGGAACAGCGACCATGGTGGCGATAAGGATGACATCCAAGTTGGTCTCACGACCGCTGCCGTCGTCGACCAAAACCACCTCGGGCTCGATCCCCACTTTCGACGAATTGAAGATGTTTCCGCTGACGATCTCGTCCAAGAACGTCTGCTGGCTGGTCGCTTGAGGGCGAGGCGCCGGCCCTGGGGGCGGTCGCTCCACACCTCCACCATCCGCCGTCAGCTCTCCGAGCACCGGCGCCGAGGCACCGTCCGGAAGAGCCAACAGGGGCTTGATTAGGCCCAGGTTGATGCCTGCAGCAGTACCGAAGGACAACAACGCAATGGCTGCTGCTCCGATCCACAACTTGGTATTTTGAAGTAGCTCACGCATTAGAAAAGACTATCTCACCGCGCCGGTCCAAGCGCATGGTGACTCCTGTGGCTCTACATCCATGCAACAAATAGGCCAAGTCAATATCGGTCCCTAAAGCCCCCTGGGGCCCAGAACGACGCTTAGTCTGGACAAGGTGTCAGGACCTCAGAGAGCCCAAACCAGGGGGCTGACATTGTGTCACTCCGGACGGAGAATGCCCTGCGGATCGGCCTGCCAGCCCAAGAGCAAGCTCCCCTCTTCTGGACCCAGACCCAGGCCGTCACCGGCATGGAGAACGGCACCCTGAACCGGGTATTGATCCAGGTATTTCCTTATTTCTTGCTCACTCACACCACGGGGAAGCAGGTGGGCCTGCACCGCGCATCGGTCACTCAGCGACAGGGGATCCGAGGCCAAGTAGGGTCCAGGTCCATGCGGACAGGTCAGCTCTCGAGAAGGCTTGGCCTGGAGGGTCCCCCACCCAACGCCAGCCGAGATCAATCCCACCCCCGTCAGGGCCAAGCCCACCACAAAGGCCTTGGGATAGCCGCGCCTCTCAGCGCCCCAAGTGGCGGCATGTTCCAAGCCTCCGCCAGCCAGCGCAGCAAGCATGGGCATAAAGACTGCTGTAGATCGGAAAACACTTCCGCTGGCCGCCAGGGCCGGGGCCAGGACCAAGACCGCTGGGGGCATGAGAAAGAGCCCCAGCCAGAGAACCTGAGCTGCGGGAAGCTGGCCTTGTTTGCGAAGTAGGGCCAAAGGAATGAGGAAGACAGCGCTGGCCAAGAGCACGGTGAAGACTGCCCCCGGAAAGGCTTGCAGCACAAAAGAAACGCGCTCCCCCGTCCAGCCCAGGCTGGGCTCGCCGCGCACCCAGGCGCCGTAGTCCAGCTGCACCGCGACCTGCTGGCGCAAGGTCAACCAGGCTTGGCCCCCCGCATGCCAAGAGCGCAGCTGCCAGAGTCCCCAAGCGACGGGACCGGTCGCCCCCAAGAGCAGAGCTGGGCCCCAGCGGCGGTGAAGCAGCAGAATCAGGCCAATCAAGCCGGAGAGTAGAAAGCCCTCGCCCCGGCACAGGGCAAACGCAGCCAAGAGCAGTGCGGCCACTGCCCAGCGCTCCTTGATCAGGGCCAAAAACAAACCACCACCGAGCACCCCAGAGATGGCAATAGAGTCGGGTGTGCTTAGGAAACGGGCCGCCCCCAAGCCCGTACTGGCCATCAAACCGGCCCAGAGAGCCCCACGGGAGTCACCCGGATTCAAGCTCTTGCTTAGGGCCCAGGCCAAGGGAGCCCACAGAGCTGCGAGCAGCACCGTTATGAGCTGATCGCCGTGGGCTGGCCAGAGCCAGAGTCCGGGCACCAGGACCCGGCTAGGCAGGGGACTCCAGTGCAGGTCGGCCACCTGGGGCAAGCCCAACTCAGAGAGCCCCCAGAGAAGGCTGACGTGGGTCACGGCCCCCTCCCCAGCGCCGATGTTTCCGGCTACCTCTCGGTAATAGGCCGAGTCCCAGTCCACGGGCACTTGGATGCTCAACGCCCACAACCCGTGGACGAGCAGCCCCAACCCAAAAAGTAGCAAGGGGGCGAGCAGCCATGGCGTGAGCTTGGGAGAATGCAAGGGTGGAGCCTACACCCTCCGCTCCTTCGGCTGCTTAATCCCAGACCGGTACCTTTCGTTGTTCGCAGCGATGCGCAGGCGAGCCGGCTGGACCAAGCACCCATCGACCGCACCCTGCCGATTTTCTGGGAGTGGGGGGTTCCCCGGGGAGATCGTCAGGAGACCTGCCCCGACTGCGTTAGGGGAGACTGATAAACACGGCATTGAGCCGACAATTCTCCAGGAGCTGAAACATGTGGTGGCTGGTCTTTGCCTTGGGCTGCGAGACGCCCAACCGGGAGACCAAACTTCAGGGCGGCTGGGTGAAGATTCGAGGGGGAACGTTTGACATTGGCCAGGATGGCGACCGACGCGCGGGTCCCGCGCACAGCATTCAGGTACCCACCTTCTGGATCCGACGGACCGAGGTCACCGTAGACGAGTACAAAGCCTGCGTCGACGCCGGCGTCTGCCTCGGCGACCCACCCGGAAAGGTTCCTCAGCGCTGCAACTGGGCACACCGGGGCGAGCGCGGGGACCATCCCATGAACTGCTTGGATTGGCAGATGGCCGACAACTACTGCACTTGGACGGGCGCACGCCTAGCCACCGAGAGCGAGTGGGAGTTCGCTGCCACCAGCCGTGGCACCCGACGCCCGTTCCCCTGGGGAAAAGCAGAACCCAGCTGCACCTTGGCCCACACCACGGCCTGCGAGCCCAAGATCACACGGCCCGTGTGCAGTCTGCCCGCGGGCCACACCCAGCAGGATTTGTGCGACATGGCCGGCAATGCCTATGAGTGGACCTTGGACGCCTTCCAGGACAACTACACCGACCACCCAACCCACGGTGGTGCCACCTTGGTGGAATCGGAGTTTCGGGCCCTGCGCGGAGGCGGGATTGGCAGCGACGAGCCCCTCACCGTTTACAACCGCGCATTCCATGCCCCAGAGTTCTACTACTCGGGCATGGGCACACGCTGTGTCTACGGGCCCAGCCGATCTGAGAGAACGGATGATTGAATCCCGGTCATTTACTTCCCACCTGGCTCGCCTTTCGAGGGCGAAGGGCGCAGCAGAGGCCTGCCTGTGGCCAAGCCGAGCTTGGAGGGACTCTCCCAAGACAGACGCCTTTCAGCTCGTCTGCAGCACCAGCGCCTTGAACGCCTCCCGCTCTCTCTCCGTGACCAGAGGGCTATTCGCTAAGGTCTGAATCAGCACAGCCACATGCTCATTGGCCGACGTGAGCTGTTTGACGAGCGCTTCGTACACCGCGCTTCGGAAGGCCCTGGCCAGCAGATCGTCACGCTTCTCCAACTCAAGGTAGAGCGTCCCTGGCAATCGCACCACCCAGCAAGGCTCCGCCGCAAGGCAGCTCGCTGAGCGCACGGAGCCATGTACCAGTGCGACCACACCAAACAGCTGTCCAGGCTCCAGGGTAGCGACACGCTGGTTCGAGGCGTTGCTGGTCGCCCGATACACATCGATGCGCCCATTGGCCAAGATAAAGGCGTCGCCGTCGCGAAGGCCCTCCTGAATCAGGATGGTGCCTTGAGGCACCGGCTCCATCACGAGCTCGTTGGCCAACTCCGTCATGAGCTCCAAGGACAACCCTTCTAACGCCGGGGTGGCTTTTACGGTCTCCAGAACACTCGGAGGAGGCTGGGCTGGGTGGGGATTGGTTGGCACAAGCCAGCTCTTAAAGCGCGAGATCAACCCAGCCGGTGCTTCCTGCTCCAGCTCGGTGCCCTCAGCGAACTCCGTGATCCGAAAATCCATCTGACGCAAGCGGCTGCCAATCGTGCGGAGGGCTTGTGCCTCGAGCAAGGTCACCAGCATGTTTTCCTTGGCCCGCAGAGTCTTGAGTCCCTCCTGATCGAGCACCAGCAGACTACAGGGGGAGCGGGTGCGAATGGTCGCCTGCCGGACACCTGCTTGGCCGAAGAGCGCCATATCCCCTATCAACTCACCGGGCCCCACCGTCGCTACGACCGTCGCTGGGTCCCCCACGACCACATCCAGCAGTCCGGTGACCACAATCATCAGCGAGGTGTCGACCTCGCCCTTCACCGTGAGGATCTCGTTCTGACCCACGTCATAAGGAATCAACGCCAGCTCTAGCGCCTCAACCAAATGGTGCTTGGGCAGCATGCGAAATAGGGGCAGGGTCTCGATCTCAGCTTGGGGCATTGGAACCCTCCGGATGGGCCGCCCTAACCCACTGCGGCACGCCGCATGCTTTCAACAGGTTTCGGCTGAGCCAGATAGAGCCCCACCCATGCCACCCATCGCAACCAGCCTGCTCGCCGGCCTACTTTTAGGACTGGCCGGCGGCCTGTCCCCTGGCCCGCTGACCGCCTTGGTCTTGGGGGAGTCATTGCGTGGGGGTAAAAAGGCCGGCCTGCGGGTGGCCGTAGCGCCCCTGGTCACCGACGGGCCCCTCATCCTGCTGGCTCTCTGGGTTGGAGAATTTCAGGGGCCCTGGCGCATTGCACTTGGCCTGGCGGGCGCCGGTATGTTGTTGTACCTGGCCTGGGGCATGTGGCGCTCCAAGCCCCCAGAGCCCGGAGAGTCCAGCGCGGATGGCGCGCTTCGAAGGGCGGTACTCACCAACCTGCTCAACCCCCACCCTTACCTGTTCTGGTTGGCCGTCGGCGGCCCCATGCTGTCCACGACCCCGTCAAAAATGGGATTTCTCATCGGGTTCTTCGGCGCTCTGGTCGGCTCCAAAGCGCTGCTGGCACTGCTCGCTGACCGGGCCAGAGCCTGGATGAGCACCCGCGGCTATGTCTGGACGCTCCGGGCCCTGGCTTTGGCCCTGGCAGGGTTGGCTCTTCAGTTCGCCGTCCAAGCCATTGAATTGCTGCAAGGCTGAACCAAGTCGCGGTCGAATTCTGAACGACAAATGTGCAAAGCGCCGCGCCCTGTGTTCTACGTCGAACATGCTCACACCAGAACAGCTCACCGATCTCCCCGTCTTTCCCCTGCCGAACATGGTGATGTTCCCGGGCAGCATCTTGCCCCTGCACATCTTTGAGCCGCGCTACCGGTCCATGGTTGCTTGGTGCCTGGAGCACAAGAGCCCCCTGGGGGTCGCCATGATTCAGCACGGGTCCGAGGGCGCACAGCTGGCCGACCCTGCGCTTGTCCCCATCTGCGGTGTGGCACAGATCCAGCGGCACACTGAGCTGCCAGATGGGCGTTTCAATCTGATCCTTCGAGCAACGGACCGGGTGAACTTGGAGGAGGAACTTCCCCAGCGCGACGGCTTCAGACGCTTCCGAGCCAGCGAGCTGCCCGACCTGCAAGCAGACCCCCAGATCTTGGCGCGCCACTTGAGCACCATCCAAGCCCTGGGCGATGGACTGGCCACCACCATTCCCAGCCTTGGGTACATACTCAACGAGCTGATGGCCAAGGGCATGCCGCCCGGCCAAGTAGCGGACCAGATCATCGACTTCACCACCCTTGAGCCATTCGACAAGCAGCAGGTCTTGGAGGAGCGCGACGTACTCAAGCGCTTGGCTGCCGTAGAAGAGCTCATGGCTCAGCTCTTGGCGACCGCCGGCCATGACCACAGTCACGGCGGCCACCAGCACTAAACCGCTGGGAGCAGCCGATGCTTCGCCGCCCAGGCCCCCTCACGAAGCGCCTGAATCGACACGGGCTCCCACAGCTCCAAACGCCGCTCCTGCCCCGTGGTCACCAGCTGATTCAGCACCTCGTTGCGGTACTTCAGGATCTTGCCCTGAGCCAGACGCTGGTCAACAAAGGCTGCGTGACCTTGGGCGCGGGACCGAACTCTTTCCTGTCCCAAGGAAACGGCCTGCTCGAGACTGCGGGTGATGGCCGGGACCAGCGAGCTTCCCTTCTCCACCCCGATGCTGCTCCGCCCGCTGGCCAAGGCGGCGGCCTGGGTCGTGCCCGTTCCAAGAAAGGGATCCAAGACGGTCTCGCCGTAGCAGGAGTACATCTGGATCAGCCGATAGGGCAGCTCAAAGGGGTAGGCAGCGGAGCGGGAGCGCTCGGCCTTGTTCAGGGTCTGAACTGCACCCCGGATGTCGGTCCATAGGTCTGAGAACCAGTGGTTGCGCTCTTCCCAGAAGTAGGCACTGCGCTGGCGGTTGTCAGCTTCCTGCTTGGTGAATTTACGCTTACCGCCCTTGCGGAGCACCAGTACATACTCGTGCTCATAGGTCACATAGGCGCCGCCGGGCAGCATGCCGGAGCCCATGAACTTGGTCGGGCTGTTGTTGGGCTTACGCCAGAGAATGTCGGGGAGCGGCACAAAGCCCAATCGGATCATGCCGCTCAAGATGCGGGCGTGGCTGGGGTAGAGCGCAAAGCGGCCGTCCACACTGCGGGTGGCATCGCCGATGTTGATGCAAGCGATACCGCCGGGGACCAAGGCATCAAAGCAGCGTTCCCAGACCGAGTCCAAGCACTGGTGCATGCGCTCGTAGGCTCGCCAGGGTGAGGACATCAGCCCGGCAATCTCGGGGTCCATCTGGGCAAAGATCTCGTCCCACATGGCCACCATTGGGTAGGGCGGCGAGGTCACGACAAGGTGCACGGACTCAGGCGGCAGGTCCACGCTGCGGACGTCGCCGATCAAGAGCTGATGCTGGGTGTTCACAGGCCAATCCTACACCCTGTTAGTCTTCGCGCATCAAACGGAGCCTTCATGTTGCCCCTAAGTCTTTTCGTCGGGAGCCTGCTCGCCCAGGAACCCGCAGCCCCTGCGGCAGCCGCACCCGCAGCCACAGCCCTGTCCATTCCCCACGAGGAATACCAGCTCGACAACGGCCTGAACGTCATCCTGATGGAGGATCACAGTCTGCCCCAGGTGACCATCAACATCTGGTACGGCGTGGGCTCCAAAGACGAACTGGTGGGCCGCACCGGCTTTGCCCACCTCTTTGAGCACTTGATGTTCATGGGCACCACCCGCCTGCCCGACTCTGGTTTCGACGATCTGATGGAGGCCGAAGGTGGCTGGAACAACGCCTGGACCTCGGAAGACGCCACCGACTACTACTCGGTGGGCCCAAGCCAGCTGCTGACCACTTTGCTGTGGATGGACGCAGACCGCATGGAGGGCCTGGACAACGCAATGACCCAGGAAAAGCTGGACCTGCAGCGGGAGGTCGTCCGCAACGAGCGCCGCCAGACCAGCGAGGATGCGCCCTACGGCATGCTCTGGGTGGAGCTGGGAACTGCCCTGTACCCAGAGGGCCACCCCTACGCCCACTCGGTCATCGGAACCCACCAGGACCTGATGGCGGCCGAGGTCAGTGACGTAGTGGACTTTTTTCAGACTTGGTACGTGCCCAACAACGCCAGCCTGGTCGTGGCCGGGGACTTTGACTCCAGCGAACTCAAGCCCTTCATCGAGACCGCCTTTGGCA
>CAJQPC010000229.1 GCA_905480105.1 uncultured bacterium
TCTTGCCTACAACGTCTACGAAAGCGTCACGACCAGCCAGTCCCGAGACGGCGCTTCTGCGATTCACGCGGTGGACATCAAAATGCCAAAGGTCGAGCCCATGGCTCGAATGGGGATCCTGCCCCTAGATGATCTCAGCGATGCCAACAGGGTGGCCAACCTGGAAGAGGGAGCACGCCGCTACGAGGCTGCAGCGAATGGGACAGGGGGTTCATCTGCCGCAGAAGCGTGGCTCAAGGCTGCCGAGATCCACGAGCGTCTTGGCAGTGCGGTCCAGGCCAAGGCCGCCTACGAGCAGGCCCTTGGCGCCTACGACAAAGGGATCCTTGGCTTTGGGGCCCACACAGCACTCGCAGGCATCGCACTGGAGGCCGGCGACACGGCTGATGCTCTGGCGCATTACGCCACCCTGGCCGGTCGGGAAGACGGCCTGTTGGCTGAACAGGCGCTGATCTACCAGGCCGTCGTCTACGAAGACATGGGCGATCAAGCCCAGCTACAGGCCACCTACGACAGTTTCATGGAGCGCTTTCCCGGCTCTCCTCGTGGTTCTGAGTTCGACCGCTATGGGCTGGTCTCCACTGTGTCTGCCGTGCCTGCTCCGACGGAGGGCTGAGTGACCTCGCTGCTCCTGCTCTTGGCAGCCCCTTTCGTCTTTGATCTTGGCCCCAAGGGCCATCCGTCCACCAACTTGGACGGAGGCTTTGACGAGGCGCCAGTGCCACACTGGGCGCGCCGGTTGCCCGGTGTGCCCATCGCCGCCTTTACCCATACCGAGCGCTCTCGACCGTCCACCGATGGCACGTCCTTGTTTCTGGGGTCCGCAAGCAGTAACGAGCTCATCCAGCTCAGCCGCGGCGACGGAGAGCTGGTCCAGGTCTACGCTGCCGGCGCTCCGGTGCAGGCGGAAGCGGTAGTTCAAGACGGGCGGGTCTACTTCGCCGACACCGGTGGCTACACCTGGTGCTACGAGGTCGGCTCCACCGAGCCCCTCTGGTCCCACTTTGGTGGTGCACCGATTGGCTCCAAGCCTACGCTCTCAGAAGGCCGGCTGTACGTCTCCAGCGTGGACGATGTGCTCTATGCGTTGGATACGGACGATGGCGGTCTTCTCTGGCGCTATGCTCGCCCCGCAGACGCCGCCCGAGACTCCGAGTTGACGCTGTTTGGGGCACCTGCTCCACTGATTGCTGGTCGTCTGGTTCTGGCTGGTTTTTCCGATGGAGCTGTGGTCGCACTCGACGCGGTGGATGGCGAGGTCAATTGGGAGCGGCGAGTGGGGGAGGGGAGATACCCCGACGTTATCGCCACGCTCGTCCTGGATGACGGCGACGTGTTTGCCGGTGGTTACAGCGAGCCTTTGGTGAGCTTCGACGTGGGAACTCGGAACGTACGCTGGCGCTTGGACGTTGGCAGCGCTGAGCCGCCATTGCTTGCGGGCGATGTTCTTTTCCATGGCGCCACAGACGGTAAGCTTCGCCGCATTGATAGAGCCACAGGAACGGTCGTCTGGACTTGGGACTCGGGTACAACTGGTGCGCTGACGCAACCTCAAGAGACTGGCGCTGGGCTCTTAGTCGCAAGCTCGGACGGTAGTTTGTACCTGGTGGACGCGGACTTAGGCACCTTGAACTGGAGTTATGATCCGGGGGCTACGCTGACTGGGATTACCAGCGCTCCACTGGTCATGGGGAGACAGGTCGTGGCAGTCACAAACGCCGGCCGTGTCATTTCGATGCTTGCCCCCGGTAAGATTGCAACGGTAGACCAGCCCTTGATCGGGAATGAGCGCTTGCCCAATCGCTGACTGGCTTGGGGCTCAGCGGCAGTCCCCAACTTCTGCATTCAGGTCATCGCAGTCTGGCCCCCAGGGCTCCGCATCCAAACCGTCCAGGTCTTGGTCGTAGTCGCTGCCTCCGCTGCAGTCTAAATCTACGCCGTCGTACCAGACTTCGGTAGCGGCTGGGGAGTAGCGCTCGCTGTCGTCCTGACAGTCATCGCCCCAAGGCTCGGCATCAAAGCCATCTTTGTCTTGGTCGTAGTCGCTGGTACCACTGCAGTCTTGGTCCACTCCGTCGTACCAAATCTCCTCAGCGGCTGGATGGATGGCCATGTCGGTGTCCATGCAGTCCCTTTCTACGGTCCAGCCGTCACCGTCTTGGTCTTGGTCATTGGCGCCATCGCAGTCTTGGTCCACTCCGTCGTACCAAATCTCCGTTGCACCCGGGTAGATGGACGGGTCGGTGTCATCGCAGTCTGGCCCGCCTGCGCGTGGATGATCAGCACCGTCTTGATCGCCGTCGGCTTCGGTCTGGGCCAAGAGCTGAAAGAGCAGCACCACATCCAAACCATCCCTACAGCTCAGTTCGGCTTGGGCGTCCTCCACGGCCTGTGGGCCGTAGCTCAACAAGATCACGCCATCGGCTCCAGCCGCCAGCTCTTGCGGCGTTTGCTCCACAGCAAAGGGAGCAGCCACACTGCAGCGTAGTGCACGGGGCCCGTCGCTGGGATTGTGGAGACCCAGTAGCAGCTCCATGCGCTGGTCGAAGGCCACCGGACCAAAGTCTAGGGCATCGCTTTCGGCGACCAGGCCTGGGGGTTGTAGAACATAGGCCTGTCCAGGAGGCAGGCAGCCTTGTAGCAGGAGCCAGATCATGAGAGCAGGGTAGCCCGGTAGGTCGGGTCTGGCTTGACTTGGTCTAGGGTTGTATGTTCCGATAATGTATATTATGTCTAATGAAGGAGATGGACCACACGGAGTCGTGTCCTCTGGTCGAGCCAGGCTCTCCCCCCGAGCTCCCTACTCGGTAGGCAGCAACATGACGTTGGCTTGGGCGCCCTCGACGATGGACTGGCTGACCTGGAAGGTGGACCCGTCTACCTGGGTCACGGTGAACACATGGCGGCCCAGAGGCAAGCTGATGCTGGCGGGCAGCGCGTTGATGGTCTGGCCGGCGACGCGTACGCTCTTTGCGCCAGCGGGCCCGTAAAGCATGACCTGTTGGGTTTTCACGTCCCGCTGCAGGGTCAGGTTGGCGTTGGCCAGGCTGCCGTTCAAGCTAACCATTACCTCGACGGACTTGTAGCCATCTGCCTCGGCGCGAACCTTGTGTCGTCCCTGGTTGGTCTCTACCGACTGGGGTGATGTTCCCAAGCGCTTTCCGTCCATGAACAGGACTGCTCCGCGTGGGACGGATTTTATCTTGATGGTTCCCGTTTGGGGCGTCTCAGCCGGTTTGGAGACTGCCCGGGACTTTGCACGTGTTGTGACCGCTGGTTGATTCGAGGCCACCACCGGCTCAGGGGCTTCGTCTTGCGTTGCTGCTCGGTCTGCGGTCGATTCAACGCTGGGTGCAGTCGAGCTGGGCTCACGCAAGCTCGGCTCGGGTTCTGCAGGTACGGGTTCTGGTTCAGCGACCGCTGGTTCTGGTTCTACGGCCGGCTTGGAATTCTGCTTCACCCTTGGTTGAACGACCGGATCTGGTTGAGTGGCCTGAGTCGGCAAGGCAGTCAAGGTGCCTGCGTCGGCAACGACTTGGCCGGGGTCGGACTGGTCAGGGTTCCAGACAAAGAATCCGGCCACTCCGATGAGCACGAGGGCAGCCAATGCGATGAAGCCCCAAGGGGGCCCTCCCCCACTCTCCTCCTCGTCCATACGCAGCGGTGGATCTGAGGTCACCCAGGCCTCCAACTCTGGCTCTGGCGCTGGTTCTGGGGCGAAAGCTTGGTCGGCTGTGCGTACAAACACCGGGCCAGAGTCAGGCCCTGGTGGGGCAGAATCTGGGCCAAACGCTGGGATGGGACTTGGCTCAGCTGTCGCTGCTGTGGGCGGATTTAAGCTCGCGGCAGTCAAAGGCATGGGCAGGGTCTGGTCGTCCGGAATGGGCGCCTGGGCCGGTGCGGTCGGGAATGGGGCGGTCTCCTGTACGGTCTCCTGCCGCAAGAAGGCGGGCTCTGGCAGATCCGCAGCGCTCGAGATGTGTCGAGGTTGCGGTAGATCTGCAGCTGAGGGACTTGTAGGACGCGGCGCGGCCACCGGAAGTTCGGTGGCTGGCAGGGGGCGGTCAAACTCGTCTTCGGGGAGATCGGCAGGACTGCCTGCGCCCTGCATGCTGGCGGCAGGGGCCAGAACCAGAACTTCGCCGTCGCGGAAGCAGAAGTCTACGCGCGCGTCGTAGGTCGTCTTACATACAGGACAGATCTTCATGAGTCTCCACCCAGCAACTCGCCGGGACTGCCGCAGCATACTCCGCAAGCGGCATGAACGGTCTGCGTGAGGCTCTTCGTACTCACCATTACCGCGCCTTGCTCCCAGCGTGACGTCCTTGGTGCAAGCCTCAGTCTCCGTACTGTCGCTTGAGGGCTCGGGCTAGGACCAAGCGCTGGATCTGGTTGGTGCCCTCGACGATCTGCATGACCTTGGCGTCGCGCATGTAGCGCTCCACCGGGTACTCCCTGGTGTAGCCGTAGCCGCCAAGGACCTGGACCGCGTCGGTGGTGACCTTCATCGCTGTGTCGGTGGCCTTGAGCTTGGCCATCGCAGCGATGGTGGAAAATTCCAGGCCGTTGTCCTTCAGCCAAGCCGCTTTACGTACCAACAATCGGGCGGCTTCCAGATCGGCAAACATGTCGGCGAGCAGAAAGCCCACACCCTGAAAGTCGATAATCTGCTTGCGGAATTGACGGCGCTCCGTGGTGTATTTGGCAGCCACGTCCAAGGCTGCTTGGCTCAGACCGTTTGCAGTGGCTGCGATGGTGATGCGTCCGCTGTCCAGGGCCGAGAGAGCCACGTGCATCCCTTGGCCTTCGTTGTGCACCATGTTGGCGGACGGAACTCGGCAGTCTTCAAGGATGAGTTCGACGGTGGGGCTGGCCCGCAGGCCCATCTTCTCTTCCTTTTTACCGAAGCTTAGTCCTGGACTATCGCCGGGGACCAAAAAAGCGCTAACGCCTTTGGAACCGGGACCGCCTGTGCGAGCCATCACCACATAGATGTCAGCGTAGCCTCCGTGGGTGATCCAGAACTTGGTGCCGTTCAGCACGTAGTGGTCGCCATCCAAGGTTGCCGTTGTGCTCAGTGAAGCTGCGTCGCTGCCAGAACCTGGTTCTGAAAGGGCAAAGGCGCCAAGCAGCTCTCCAGCTGCCAGGCCGGGCAGCCAGCGTTCCTTCTGAGCCATGGTGCCGTATGCCTCTAAAATAACCTGTGGCAGGCCGTTGACCGCCACGCTGACCGCGTAGCTGGAGCTGACCTTTGCGATCTCCTCCAACACAACGATGTATTCGCTGTAGCCAAGCCCCAATCCACCAAAGTCTTCGGAGGTCGGCACGCCGCATAGGCCCGCCTCTCCGAGTGCCGCGAACAGATCCTTGCGGAAGGTCTCGGACTCATCGTCCTGCTTCGTTGAGGGGCCGATGATGCTCTGGGCGGCTTGCCTTGCAGCTAAGCGCAGATCTGCTTGGGTCTCGGTATCCACGAACATCAACCTGTCCTGTCTGTGACGTAGGAACCTAGCTGTAGGGCGCTTGTTTCGCCAGCGTAGCTTGTGGGGACTTGGCTCCGGAGTACCCGAATCCCCTCCCCTTGCCGTTGAGTCCCGACGACCCGTTTGGTCCCAATGCAGACCTGGTTCTTAGCGACCGTTTGCAACGCGCGTAGATTCCTTTCTCTTGGGTAGCGGCACCACCGTCGAGGGTGACCCTGGAGTGCGTCTCAAAAGGCGGTGCAGAAGCGCAGAAAAGGGCCCAAACTAAGAAGCATGTGTAAGTAGCCTTGTTCGGTATTGACACTCTTGTTCAGGACGATAGTTTGCTCGGACTGCCGCTTCTCATCATTAGGTTGCGAGGCGGAGGGATCAACCTAAAGACCCAGGAGCTTCCTTTGAAGCGCTTCATTATCGCCTTGACCGCAGTCGCGACGCTGGCTGGTTGCAACTTGAAGGGGAGCTCTATCCCCGGTGCAGCCATTCCTTTTGCCAAGGCTGACTACACCATCATGGGCGCGACCAACGCCGAAGAGTGTGGCACGTACATCGTCGGTATCGACTTTGTCCACATCTTCAAGAACGAGGGCGCAGTGGTCGCCCCCGGTACCTTCACCCTGGATGATGTAGGCGGCGCCATTGGTGCCGGTGCTACCACAGGACGTCTGAGCCCCGAGGGCAGCCGTGCGCTGTACTACGCCCTCGAGAAGATGCCAGAGGCCACCCATCTGCTGGCTCCTCGCGTCAACGTCGAGATTACCGGAATTCCCATGGGTCCAAGCCCCTACGCCCCCATCCTCTTTGGCAAGCGCTGCGCTTCCGTTGAGGCCCACGGCGTCAAGATTGGCGCTCGCCCGAACGCCCAGCAGTAAGCTGAGGCTGGTCGTTTAGGCCGGTCTTCCAAGAAGGGCTCTCACGGATGTGGGAGCCCTTTTTCTGTGGGGATGGGCAGTAGAGTCCGACTCGAGACGCCCTTGGTGAGGAAGTCCGAGCCAGCGAGGGTTCTCAGCGAAGGCTCTCTTCCAGCGCCTCAGAGAGTCGCTTCTCCACCTGAATCAGAGCATCCTCTGTCTGAGCGGAGTTGGGCTGAAAGACCTTGCTGTATAGGTAGCGGCTGTCTAAGTCGGCCCATGCTACCGGCTTGCCATCTGGTGTGTAGAGGGCCCAAAAGATGCGTCCATGAGCGCCGGCCTTGCAGCCCATATGCTGGCCGTAGAACCAGCCCGCGTTGTGGCTGTAGTAGCTGACCACCCAAGTAAAGAGCTTGTGATCGCCCCCGCTCCACGCGGTGATCTCGGGCGGCACTAAGGTGAAGCGCGGTAGGTTGACGTTGTCGGTGCCATCTGCAGGGTGACTGCCGCGCAGGGGCATTTTGGTGGGCCAAGTGCTCTGTTTCGGGGCGAGCTCCATGGCTGCTCCGTTGGCAGCCATGCCCGTCTCCAGGGCGTTCTGCACGAAGCTAACTGCCAACTCAGCATAGGTCTCTTGTGCGGAAAAGCTGAACTCCATGCTGTGGGTCTGCTGGCCGTAGTCACCAACGGTTTCCTGCACATAGCCGCCACCATGAACCAAGCTCCCAACGAAGACGCCGTCCATAAAGGGGTCCGCGTATTGCGTCGCCATGACCTGTGGCGGGACGACCAAGACTGTGCCCAGCTGCTTGGGCAGCGCGCGATCCATGGCTACCGTGGTGTCCGGTAGATCCTTGTAGATGCAGCCGCCCAGGAGAAGGACCCCCATCAGTAAAAACATCAGGCTTGTGCTTCGGCGGGTACCAGAGTGGCCTGGACCTGGATGTTGCCTTCCAGGAGTCGGGTCTGGCGCTTGAGCACTCGGGTGCGGACAGGGTCCAACTCCAGCAGCTTGACGATGTCCCGTGGGCGGGCCATGCGGCCCTCAAGGCAGACGGTGTCCAGGTCGATAATTGCCGAGTCGCCGCTGTCACCGGGTCGCACACTCAAGTCGTTGATGTACGGCTTCATGTCCAGCTCGCGAAATTCACGGGGCGCCCGGCCACGGCTGCGCCCTTTGCGCCGCTTGCCCTTCATCTTGACCATCACTGGGACGGTCTCTCCTTCCATGATGGTGCCAATGCGCTCAGCGAGCTCTTTTGGATCCGCGATGGTGATCAGGGAGTACTCGCAGCCAGCCACAGCAGCTTGCAGCGAGCTGGACTTGATGGGCACCTCGGAGATGCCTAGGGCCATGAAGCCCTTTGGCATGGTGGCCCGGAGGCGTGCCAGGAGCAGATCCGGGTCCACCTTCTCAGCCAGAATGACGTCCATGTAGTCCCCGGTGCTCTCCTCTCCGGTCGGCAGAGCAGCAGAGAACTGCACCCGAGGATGGGCATGGAAACCTTGGGTGTAGCTGAGTGGAGCGCGGGCCCGACGTAGTGAGCGTAGCCAGGCGTTCATAAACTCTAAGTGGGAAAGGAACCTGGCTTCGTCCACCCGACCGATGCGCAGCCGGATGCGCTGGGCGGCAGGAGGCTCAATGGTTGGCTCAATTTCCCCGGGGCGCTCATAGACCTCTTCTTCCTTCCGGCCATCGATGCTGTTGCGCAGCATGTGGGCGCACAGGTCGCGCTCCACGTCGATAACACCGCACTTGTGGCACTTCTTGTGGCGGCAGTCCTCGGCGTGCTTGAGCTCCAAGGCACGCGCATAGTCCTCCTGGAACCAGCTCTTGGGCATGAGCATATCGATGTGGTCCCAGGGCAGGCGCTCGTTCAGATCGCGCTCTCGCATGGCAAAGGCCACATCAAAGCCCGTCTCTTCGATGGCACGCTCCCAGGCGCCGAAGTCCATGTGCTCGCTCCAAGCGTCGAAGCGGGCGCCCTGGTTGAATGCGGCTTCGATCAGGTCTGCAGTGCTACGGTCGCCGCGGGTCACAAGGCCCTCTAAAAAGGTCTCTTTGGCGTTGTGACGACCGAACTTCAGGCCATTCTTGTAGCGGAATCGTTCGTCCAGGATGGCCTGCTTCCGCTCGGTCTCCTCGATGCCGATCTGAGCAGCCCACTGAAAGGGTGTGAAGGGCTTGGGCACAAAGGTGCTCACGCCGGTGTTCACCCGGGCACGGTTGTTGATGCCGCGGCCGATCTTCAGGGTCTTGAGCGTCAGGTCGGCGATGGCCTCGATGTCATCGTCCCTCTCGGTCGGTAGTCCGATCATGAAGTAGAGCTTGATGTGACCCCAGCCCAGACCATAGGCCTTGGCGCTCATCTCCAACAGCTCTTCGTCTGGGATCCACTTGTTGATGATGGCCCGCAGACGAGGGCTTGCAGCCTCTGGGGCAAAGGTCAGACCGGTGCGCCGCACGTCGGAGACCCTGTCAGCCAATCCCACCGAAAACGAGTCCAGCCGAAGGCTGGGCAGGGAAATTGAGACCCGGTTTTTCTTGGCCAGATCTGCGACACGGTCCACCATCGAGCGCACTTTGGAGTAGTCGCAGGTGCTCAGGGAGACCAGGGAGACCTCTTCGTAGCCGGTGCGCTCCAGCGTGCGCTCCATCAGCTTTTCGATGTTGTCGATGGTGCGCTCGCGCACCGGACGGGTGGTCATTCCGGCTTGGCAGAAGCGACAACCCTGGGTGCAGCCGCGAAGGACCTCGA
>CAJQPC010000230.1 GCA_905480105.1 uncultured bacterium
AACTATGAATAATCGCGCAGTATCTATCGCCCTGAAAGTTCTCTTCGCCGCCTCGCTAACTGCAGCGATAGGGCGGATACTTAAGAGATGCAGCCCAAATACGTGCCTGTCTCGTAGCGTTCTCGATGACGGCCTGCCTAACTTGTGCAGACCAAAGATCTTCGACAATAAACACCAAGCCATCTATGAACACATCCATTCGAGTTTCGGCAACGAAAGCGAATTGGATCGACCCCGGTTTCGTTGCCACCTGAGCGCCAACAAAGAAGCTGCAAGAGTGAACAGTATCCGCCAAGGCCACCCACTCGACCATGCACATGTGGTGGGCCCGACGTCCGCTCGTGCTGTCATCTGGTCGCCGCTCGTCCATGACCCCTCAGGCGATCCGTAGCTGTCCCTTGACGAGCAAGAGACGGAACGACAGCGGCGCTTCAATATTGGGATCAGTGGGCTCGATTCACACATCACCATGTTTGGCCACGACTGATAGGCCAAAGGCGGAATCGAGATGACCGTCCGAGCCCTCCTCGATCACTTGGGATGCCCTGGCAGCCCATCGACGCAGCCGGTGACGGCTAGAAGTTGACTCGCTCGTTGTCTCCTCAGCTCAGCAGCTCGCGGACCTGGGCGATTCGTTCAACTTGGCCCAACAGATCGGGCCGGGCAGGAATAACGGCGATGCTCTGGGCTCCAGCTGCTTGATAGTCGGCCAGCCGGTCGGCAACCTGGGCGACGGAACCGGTCAGCGTCCAGCGCTCCACTTGTTCATACGGCAAGTTGTATTGGCCTCGGTAGAGCTGGGCAGCGTCACGGGCACAACCCGCCTGATCGTCGCCGATAGCAGCGAACGCAAGCATCATCGGTTCCGGTCGAGCCCGACCGGCCTGCTCAGCGAATTCGCTGAGGCGGTCGATCGAGCGGGCGAAGCCTTCAGAGGAAACCCAGACTCCAAGCCAGCCGTCTGCAAACCTGGCAGCCCGCCGCAGCGCAGCGTCTGAACGGCCACCGATCACGGTAGGCGGCGCAGCGCTCATCGAAGGATTGAGCGCCGGGGTCTCCACTGCGAGATGAGGCCCGTTATGGTTCACCGCGTGCCCGGTGAGCAGGTCGGGCAGGATGCTAAGCAACTCGTCGAGGCGGGCGCCCCGACCAGCGAGCTCGGCACCCGCTGCTCGCCACTCGGGTGGATGTTCGCCTCCTGCGCCCATGCCGACGATGAGTCGGCCTGGCGCAAGCTGGTCGATAGACGTCAGGGTCTTGGCGAGCCAGACCGGTTCACGCATGGCCCCGAGCAGCACGGCGAAGCCGAGTTTCATTCGGTCCGTCACCGCAGCCGCGGCGGCGAGTGCCGCCGTTGCCTCGATGACCGGTGGGTGAAAGGCGAGGTGGTCCCCAACCCAGCCCGCATCGAAGTTGTGGTCCTCAACCGCTCGTACGACATCCAGATACGGCCAAGGCTCGAGTCCGAACGGGTTGAAGTTCGGCAACATGACACCCCAGGGAGCCATCACGTCAGTCGGCACCAAAGCTTGGCCGACGCTTTTCGAGAAACGCTTGCACGCCTTCGCGTCCGTCGGGGCTCTCGAAGAGTCGGGCGACCTGGTCCCGCTCGAATTGCATCCCAGTTCCGAGATCGCTCTGGGCCGCAGCGTCGACACAATCGATGATCGCCTGATACGCATCGCGCGGGCCATGGGCGAGCGCTGCGGCGAGTAGACCTGCGGCCTCGACGGCGGATACGCCCTCGCCGGCGAGCCGATCGATCAATCCCATCTGGAGTGCTTCGGATCCTCCCACAGAGCGGCCGGTTAGGAGGAGGTCGATGGCAGCTCCACGCCCCACAAGCCTCGGAAGCCGCTGGGTCCCTGCCGCTCCAGGCAACAGACCGAGCTTGACCTCGGGGACGCCAAGCTTGGCGCCAGCCGAGGCAACTCGTAGCGTGCACGCCATCGCCAGCTCGAGCCCACCACCGAGGGCGTGCCCATCGACTGCTGCGATCGAGACCCACGGTCCGGTGTGGGCTCGCTCGATCTGGGCTCTAAGCCGGTCGAGATAATCCAGGAAGCCCGCTTGGTCGAGGTTGTCGAACAGGGTCAGATCCGCGCCTGCGGCAAAGAAGCCGCTCACCGCCGAGGTGATGACGATGACCGCGCTGTTGTCTGCCTCGGCTTGGTCGAATGCCGCTGCGAGGCCAGCGATAATGGGCTCGCCGAGGGCGTTCGCTGGTGGGCGTGAGAGAGTGATGGTCGTGACGCCATCGACGAATTCGTACCCCACAACAGTCATCGGTGACTCATCACTCCCAGTGCCTCTCGAGCGATTACTGCTTTCATGATCTCCGGGGTGCCGTCGCCGACTTCGAGTCCCATTACGTCGTTCATTCGCTGGGTGAGGGGCAGGTCTTCGCCAAAGCCAGTCCATCCGTGCAGGATGATGCAGGCGTGGATTGCTTCTACAGAAAACTTCGGGCCAAGCCACTTCGTCATCGCAGCCTCGGTGACGTGGCGCTGCCCGCGATCAGCCAGGCCGAGCGTTTCGAATGCCAACAGTCGAGCCGCATGAATATGCGCGAGATGTTCTGCGAGCTGGAATGAGACGCCCTCGCGCGTCGCAAGCGTCTGACCGAACGTCTCTCGCTGTTTCACATACTCGATCGTTTCATCGAGCGACTGTTGGGCTGCACCGACGCACGCCAGACCGATGATGGCCCGATTGAAATCGAACGCCGCCATGGCTGCTTTGAACGCTCCGCCCTCGGCACCCACGAGGTGGTCGCCAGGGATCCGCACGTCGTCGAAGAAGATAGAACCTCGCTGGGTGAGGTGAGCGGTCGAGCTCGGTACTGCTTGTCGACTGACACCGGGCAGGTCGAGGGGCACACAGAACAGGCTGATACCGCTTGCCCCCGGGCCCGCCGATCGGGCAAACACCGCACAGACGTCTGCGTTGCCAGCGAACGTGATCGATGCCTTCTCGCCGGAGATGATCCAATCGCGTCCATCGCGGACGGCTCGCGTCGTGATGGCGGCTGCGTCTGAACCGACACCCGGCTCGGTGAGTGCGAAGCTCGCAAGCGCCTCGCCTCGGAC
>CAJQPC010000231.1 GCA_905480105.1 uncultured bacterium
CTTCGAAGGGCGCTTAGCCGCCGAGGTCATGGCCGAACAACCGGAATTCTTTGCACAGTGGCGCCGGGATCCCAGCAGCCTTCGTATTCCGGAAGGGGAGACCCTGGCCGAATGCCAGACCCGCTGCTTCAGCGCGCTGAACCAGTTGGCCCAAGAAACGGGCCCTGGTCGCCCCATCGTGGTCGTTGCCCACCAGCTGGTTTTGGCCAGCATCCTGCTCAAGATCCTACAGCTTCCCCTGAGCATGGTCACGCGTCTGCACCAGACCAACACTGCCGTGAACCTGCTGTCCTATGACGGACGCTGGCTCGTCCACCGAATCAACGATCTAAGCCACTTGGCCTAACGCGGTCCGCTGACCTCAACGATCAGCTCACGCAGGCGGTCCGGACCGATAACGATCTGGTCATTACACCAGTCGCAGGTGACCTCGGCTTGGCCCTGTTCCTCCAGGATGGCCTGGAGTTCAGTGGCCCCCAGAGACCGCAGCATGGCCTCAATGCGGGGAGTAGTGCTCCCGCAGTTCACCACCACAGGTCGGGCCTCCAGCACCTCGACGGGGGCGCCTTGCAGCTGGCCGAAGGCAAAAATGGTCATCACCTCACCGAGGTCCGCGCTGCGCAGAGGACCCACCAAGGCCTCGAACTCTTCGCGCAAGAGCCCAGAGCCGCCCACCGCCTCGATGAGCAAGCCTGAAGCGAAGACCACCCGGCCACTGTCATCTATCTCTACGCCGAGCCGCACGATCCCCAGCGACTGTTGAGAGTCACTCAGATAACGATCCATCGAGCCCTGCCAGTCCCGTTCGACCAAAGCAGCCCCCCGGTAGATCTCCTTCTGGCCCAGCCACTTCGCGGCCAGCAAGGTGCCAGTCAGCTCCGTTCCCTTGGGCAGGTCGTCGGGCCGCAAGCGCGCGCGAACCCGACCATCCGGACGTACATCCGCCATGAATGAAAACCGAGGTTTCTCTCCCTGAACCTGAACCATCAGGCGTTCCTCGCCCTTGATATGGGCACTCATCAGCAGGCTGGCGACCACGCCCTCGGCGCAGAGCTGTGCGGCCCGACCGCTCAGTTCATGGCGCCGCACAATGTCATTGACCGGTTGATCGGCCACAACAGCCACCACGCGCAGTCTCTGCTCATGAGCCAGGGCTCGAATCAAGCGGCCTTCCGGTGTGCTCACTGGGACTCCGTGACATTCAGGATTAGCTCGAGCTCGCTCTGGACAGGCATAAAGCACAAGCCGCCGCGGCAGCCCTGATAGCCAACATCGAGCAGGACCGTGTAGCTGCCCACCTGGCTGGGGGCCGTCAAGGGCAGCATAGCGATGGCGTCAAACTCCCAGACCTCTCGCTCACGGCCAAAAGCCTCATCAAAGCGCATCACGCCGGGGGGCAAATCGGCCGCATCGATCTCCAAAGTGCCCGCCTCCAAGACCTGGACCCGAGCCATCTCTCGATACAGGTAGGTGCCGGCCGGCACTTTAAAGACCAACTCAGCTTGGCCGACGCCTCCGGCCTGAAGAGTCAGGGGGGCGACAACCACCGAGAAGGGATTTTTCTCTGATCGGACCGCACTCGGGCGTCCAGTGACGGGCTTGGCCGCCGGCGCAGTCTGCACGGAGGTGGGCGGGGCTGGCGTGGTGCAGGCGCTGAGGCCTTGGAGCAGAAGCAGTGCGAGCGTGAGCATGACCTGAAGGCTATCCGGTCATCGAGGCCCAGGCCCTTGCGGGCGCCGCCCCTTCTTCCGAGCATCCTTAAACCCAAGCACTGCATCCAGAGTCCCCATGAACACGGCAGTCGTCATTCCAGCGCTGAACGAAGAAGGCCCCCTACCGCTGGTCCTTCAAGATCTCACACCTCTCGTGGTTGGCGGCGTGCTGAAGCGCGTCATCGTGGTGGACAACGGCAGCACAGACAACACCTCCCAGGTGGCTCAGGCTGGAGGTGCTCAAGTCGTGTCACAACCCAAGCGTGGATACGGCAGCGCGTGCTTGGCCGGCTTTGCGCACCTGGCACTGGATCCACCCGATGTGGTGGTCATTCTGGATGCGGATCACTCCGACTACGTCGAGGACCTGGGCTTGCTGTTGGAGCCTATTCGGAGCGGACAGGCGGACATGGTCCTGGGTGAGCGCACCACCCTCGCCGAGCGGGGCGCGCTGCTCCCCAACCAAATCTTCGGGAACAAGCTGGCCACCGCGCTGATCCGGACACATACCGGGCACAAGTACACGGACATGGGTCCTTTTCGCGCCATTCGTTGGACCAGCTTGATGGCCTTGGAGATGGAGGACCCAGCCTTTGGATGGAACGTCGAGATGCAAATGAAAGCTATCCAACGCGGCCTACGGGTGCGGGAAGTGGCCGTTCGGTACCGTACCCGTGTCGGGACATCCAAGATCTCAGGCACGGTCAAGGGCACAGTCACCGCTGGGATTGGTATCCTTCGCGCCACATGGAGATACCGAGCCTGATGCGCTGTGTGGTGTTCACAAAGCCCCCCGTTCCCGGGAGCTGCAAGACCAGGCTGATCCCAGCCCTCGGCCCGCAAGGGGCCGCCGATCTACACGCAGCCATGGCACGCGATGTTCTGGACTCCGCTCAGCAAGCCGGTCTCGCCGTCGAGGTCAGCTTGGCCGGTGATCTAGACCACCCCTGGGTCCAGACGCTGGGCGTGCCGGTGACCGCCCAGGTCTCGGGGGATCTGGGTGCGCGAATGCTCGCTGCCCTGGGGAACGGACCGGCGATGGCCCTGGGGACCGACGCCCCCACCCTCCCGCTGCGCTTTTTGAAGCAAGCCGCCCAGCTGGGTAGCCCCCTGGTGCTGGGCCCCGCCTTTGACGGGGGCTACTGGACGCTGGCATGGCAGCGACCCATCCCCGAGCTGATGAATGGGATGAGCTGGAGCACCAACTCGGTGCTCTCCGAGACCCTAATTCGCGCACGATCCTTGGGCTTAGAGCCTGAATTGCTGCCATTTTGGTACGACGTGGACACTCCAGACGTCCTGGCCCTGCTAAAGCAACAGCTACGAATCCTACCCGCGCACATTGCCCCCTGCACACGGAGCGCCCTGCATGCCCTTGGTAAACGACGGTCTCCCTACTCCTCTTGAGCGAATCCACATCATGGGGGTGTGTGGCACTGCCATGGGCTCCATCGCCGGCATGCTCAAAGATGCTGGCTTTGAAGTACGTGGCTCGGACACTGGCGTTTACCCGCCGATGAGCGACTACCTGGCAGAGCTGGAGATACCCATCATGGAGGGATTTGTGTCCTCCAATCTAGATTGGGGCCCAGACCTAGTGGTGGTCGGAAACGTCATCCGGGCCATCTACGAAGAGGCCGCAGCCCTGACCGCCGGGGAGCTGCCCTACTGCTCCTTTCCCCATATCTTAGGCGAGTTCTTCCTCAAGGACGCCCACAGCATCGTGGTCGCCGGCACCCACGGCAAGACCACCACCACCGCCATCGCAGCTTGGCTGGCAGACCGTGCGGGGGCCGAGCCCGGCTATCTGGTGGGCGGCATCGTGCAGGGCTGGAACCGCACAGCACGTGCCGGGGGCGGCAAGCTCTTCGTCATCGAAGGCGATGAGTACGACACCGCCTTCTTCGACAAGCAGCCCAAGTTCGTGCACTACCGTGCAAACACCGCGATCCTGACCTCGGTCGAGTTCGATCATGCCGACATCTACTCAGACTTGGATGCGATCAAGGCCAGCTTCAAACGTTTGGTACAAGCACTGCCCTCCGACGGCTGCTTGGTCGCCCGCTGGGACCACCCCAACGTGCGCGAGGTCGCCGCAGACTGTCCGTGCTCCCTCCGCCGCTATGGCCCCGGTCAGGAGTGGGATGGGGAGATCAAGGACGTGGATCCAGAGACCGGGAAGATGACCTTCACCGTCCTGTTTGAGGGGAAGCCCTACGCCACCTACACCTCCTCTCTGGTGGGTGAGCACAACCTGTACAACCAGGTGGCTGCTGTGGCTGCCTTGACCTTCTACGGCCTAAACCCCGCGCAACTCAGCGAAGGGTTCGAGAGCTTTGAGGGGATCAAACGGCGCCAGCAAGTGCGCGGTACAGTCGCGGGCATCACGGTGCTGGATGACTTCGCCCACCACCCCACCGCGGTCCAGGTCACGACGGCCGCGCTCAAGATGCGCTTTGCCGGTCGTCGCTTGTGGATCGTGTTTGAGCCCCGCTCCAACACCTCCCGCCGCAAAGTCTTTCAGCAGCGCTACGCAGAGAGCTTCGCGGGCGCAGACCAGATCATTCTCAAAGCCACGCCGGATCTGCGCATCGAAGAAGCTGAGCGCATGGACCCTGAGCAGCTGGCCGCGGATCTGCGCGCCAAGGGCCACGAGGCCATCTGCTTGGCCGAGACCGACGACGTGATCGCCAACCTTTCCGCCAATGCCATGGAGGGCGATGTCATCGCATTCTTCTCCAACGGTGCCTTTGACAACGTGCACGAGCGCACCCTGGATGCCTTGCGCACGCGCTTCGACGTGCAATAGCCAGAGCAAGCGCAACCACCCCAAGGCCTACACTGGTCCAGCAGGAGAAGATACTCATGGCCATCACTTTGCTCTTCGGAACCGAGACCGGGAACGCCGAAGAGTGCGCAGAAGAGCTGAACGACGCCATCGACGAGCTGGGCATCCCCTGCCGAGTGGTGGACATGGAGGACTACGCGCACGACCAGCTCAACCAGGAGCAGATGCTCGTGGTCATCACGAGCACCTATGGCAACGGAGATCCCCCTGCCAACGCCGAGGATCTGTTGGAGCACCTCCAGGAGCAGCGCCCCCCACTGCCTGGCACCCCCTTTGCGGTGTGTGGACTGGGCGACCGTACCTACGCCCGCTTTTGTCAATGCGGCAAGGACTTTGACGCCCTTCTTGAAGAACTGGGTGGTCAGCGTCAGATCGACCGGGTGGACTGCGACGCCGACTACGAGATGTTCTTCAGTGAGTTCAAGGAGAACCTACTGAACCACCTGCGCACAAACAAGGCCCGCTACGATGGCCCCGTGGGCACCGCGCCAGCCAAGCGCGCGCACGCCGAACACTTCAGCGCCAAACGCCCCTTCCTGGGTACCCTGACTGCCAAGAGGCGACTCAACCCGGGCAGCACGACGGGCGACACCTGGCACTACGAAGTCGACCTGGGCGGCTCGAATTTAGACTGGGCACCCGGAGACTCCTTCGGCGTGATTCCCACCAACGACCCGGCCGAAGTAGCCGAAGTGCTCAAGGCCGCCGGCCTGAACGGCACCGAGACAGTCGTCCTGAAGGACCAGAGCTTCACCTTGGAGCACGCCCTGACCCACCGGCTCTGCCTGCAGCGAATCTCAGCAGACCTGCTGCGCCGCTTTGCAGCACTGCAAGGGCCAGCGATGGAGGCCGTCAGCGCCGGCACAGAGGCCGAATATACGGCCAACCGCCACGTCCTGGACGGACTCACAGACCACCCCCTGCTGGGCATCGGTCCTCAAAACCTGGTCAAGGTGCTTCGCTCCTTGGCCCCCCGCCTGTACTCGGTGGCCAGCGCTCAAGAGCACGATGCAAGCGGCGTGGCATTTTGCGTGGCCACCACCCGCTTTGCTTTGGGCGAGCGCGCTGTGAAGGGTGTAGCAAGCTGCTGGTTGGAGGAGCGAGTACAGGTGGGCGACAAGGTGCCCCTGTACCGCGTGGAAAACCGCAGCTTCCGCAACCCGGCCCCTGAGGTGCCAGCCATCCTGATCGGTCCGGGCACCGGGATCGCACCCTTCCGTGGATTTTTACAGCAGCGCAAGACCGCCGGCGGGAAGAGCTGGCTCTTCTTCGGGCACCGGAACCAAGCGGTAGACTACCTGTACAAAGAAGAGCTCGAAGCCTGGCTGACCGATGGCACTCTGGACAAGCTGAGCTTGGCGTGGTCCCGGGACCAAGGCGCCAAGGTCTATGTGCAGGATCGAATTCGTGAGCACGGAGCAGAGCTCTGGCAGTGGCTGGCCCAAGGCGGCCAGGTCTTTGTCTGTGGCGATGCCAAGGGCATGGCCCCCGGAGTCCATGCCGCGCTGGTCCAGATCGTTCAGGAGCACGGTGGCCAATCTGATGGCCAAGCGTACTGGGATCAGGCCGAAGAGAGCGGCCGCTATCACAAGGACGTGTATTGATGGATGCCCGACAAGCCATTTTGGAGCGCCGAACAGCCCACCTCTGGAAGTCTCCAGACGAAGGTGGAGCGGTGCCCGATGTCGTCGTCAAGCGCGCTCTCGAAGCCGCCCACAGCGCCCCCTGCCACAAGTTCACCTGGCCCTGGGGCTTTGTGTGGGCTGGGCCAGAGACCCGAGCAGAGATCTTTGACCTGGGCGTCTCGCTTAAGTGCCCCAACAAGGCGCCCAGCCCACGCGTACTCGAAAAACTCACCGCCAAGATGAAGAACCCGGCCCACTTGGTGGCCGTGACACAGACACGGGTGGAGGACCCCTTCACCTCCAGAGAGGACTACGCCGCCTGCGCCTGCGCCATCCAGAACATGGCGCTATCGATTCACGCAGACGGCTTTGCATCCAAGTGGAGCAGCGGCGGCCTGACCTGTCATCCAGAGGCCTACAGGCTGCTGGGTGTGTCCCCGAGCACCCACACCCTGATTGGTTTCGTGTGGATCGGCGTCCCACAGGCCACCCCCGCCAAGCCTGAACGCAGCCCGCTGAACACCCACATCCGGCGAACCCTATGACGGGCGTGACTCACCTGCAGATCGCAGACTTAGTGGAAGGGAAAGGCCGAGAGGTCGGTAGAAGGGGCATCGTTCAGGTTCACTACATCGGACGTTTGATGAATGGAACGGTCTTTGACTCTTCCTACGAAAGTGGACGCACCCTGACCGTCCAGCTGGGTACCCGGCAGGTGATTCGCGGTTGGGACGAGGGCATTCCAGGCATGCACCAAGGCGGCAAGCGCTCTCTGCGTATTCCCGCCAAGCTGGCCTACGGCAGCCAGGGCTTTGGAAGCTTGATCCCCCCGAACTCGGACCTGGAGTTCGAGGTGGAGATCATCACCGTGCTGGCTTAGCCGAGCCGTCCCCTCCGTTCTCCGGCGGAGTCCACAATGGGATGGCCACCCGTCCCCTAAAAACGCGCCAGTCCAAAGACCCAGTCTGAAGGCAGAACCCCACTGTGGGGTGCGTTGGGAGGCCACGGGGATATGGAACGGCCAGGAGACTCAATGACCGCGCTGCATGGCGACGAGCTGCCCCTGCTGCAGACACCCGTTCCTGGCCCCCAGAGCCGGGCGTGGGTGGATCGCTTGGCCCAGCGGGAGTGCCCAGCCATTACCTCCAGACGCGCGCGGCGTGCCAACGCGCTGGGGGTCGCCGACACGGACCCGGTGGTTTGGAAACAAGCCAGGGGTGCTGTGGTCGAAGATATGGACGGCAACCGCTTCGTCGACCTGACAGCCGGCTTTGGCGTGGCAGGCATTGGGCACCGAAACCCTGTGGTCGTAAAGGCCTTGCAAGACCAGTCCGAGGTGCTGCTGCACGCCATGGGGGATGCCTTTCCCGACCCCAAACGCATCGAGCTGCTGGAGCAGCTGGGGGGCTTGACCGGCTTGGATCACGGCATCCTAGGCAGCTCGGGCAGTGACGCGGTGGAGGCGGCTCTCAAGACTGCCAAGATGGCGTCGGGGCGGGACGGCGTGCTGTGCTTTTCGGGCGGCTACCACGGCCTGAGCTACGGGGCGCTCTCGGTCATCGGCTACAAACGCTCCGCCTTCCAGGCCCCCTTTTCCGGACAACTGGGCGACCATGTCGTGCAAGCCGAGTTCGGCGGAGAGCTCCCAGACCTTTCCAAGATCGGCGCCGTCATCGTGGAACCCATTCAAGGACGTGGAGGCATTCGGGTACCGCCCGCCGGCTGGCACCAGATGCTACGCCGCGCCTGCAATGACGCTGGGTCAATCCTGATCTTTGACGAGATTTATTCCGCCTTTGGCCGAACCGGGCGCCGCTTCGCAAGCGAGCATTTTGGGGTACAGCCCGATCTGCTCTGCATCGGCAAGTCCCTGGCCGGAGGCTTTCCCATATCGGCCTGCATGGGCACCCAAAAGGTCATGGAGTCCTGGGGTGCCAGCAAGGGCGAGGCACTGCATACACAAACTTTTTTGGGGAATCCTTTGGGCTGCGCCATGGCTCTGGCCGCTTTGGGAGAGATGGCCCGCCTGGACCTGCCAAAACGGGCGCGCGCCATCGAGACCAAGCTGCGCGCTCGCCTCCCGAACATTCAGATCCAAGGCAAGGGCGGGATGCTGGGTCTGCGGGTGCCGAACACCTTGAGCCTGAGCCGTGGACTCTTAGAGAAGGGCTTCCTGGTACTGCCTGCTGGAGAGTCTGCCGAAGTCCTGGCGCTCACTCCGCCACTGACCATCACCCCCGCACAGCTGGACGCTTTTGTGATGGCCTTGGAGTCCCTGCTTTGACGGCTCAAGAAATCAGGGCGGCAGTGCTTGTGTACATCACCCGCGCAGCTGCCGAGCCCGCTTGGGGACTGGCCCAGCGAGAGGAGATGGGGCTGCGCATACATGCCTTTCAGCGCGCCCAGATTCCCGACCTGAACGCCTTTTGCACGGGTGCTGAACCCCAGGGCTTGGTGGAGGTGCCATCCGTGCCCGTGGGGCTGTTCAAGGAGGGCCTAAACTTCTGCGCAGGCCCCAGCGGGCGGGTCTTTCGCACCAGCGGCACCACCCAGGGCCGACGCGGTGAGCACCACATGCCCGACACCCAGGTCTACGAGCTGGCAGCGCGCCTGTGGTGGCAGGCCTGCGTGCCGGACTGCCCAGAGCGCGTCATCAGTCTGGTTCCCAATCCAGCTCAGGCCCCGGACTCCAGCTTGGGCCACATGGTGCACGACTTTGGGTCGACCACCCTGAGCTACTTCGACATGGAGCGCGGGGTAGATCACGAAGGCGCCTGGCAGGCCCTGTTGGCAGTTCAGCGGCCCGTGTTCGTGGCTGCGACAGCCTTTTCAATGGCCTCGCTTTTAGAGCAGGGTCCCAGCCTGTCCCTGCCAAGCGGCAGCGTGTGCATGGTCACGGGAGGATTCAAGGGCCGGAAGGTCTCTCTCTCCTCCAAGGACCTGCTGGAGCAGATCCCCGAGCGCTTGGGCACCCCGGTCGTCGAGGAATACGGCATGTCGGAGCTCAGCTCCCAGCTCTGGGGTGGGCCTGACTTTGGTGGTGCAGGACGCTTCCATGCGCCACCTTGGATGAAGGTTTACACCGTAGACCCCGTCAGTGGAATGCCTTGCGAGGGGACCGGCTTGCTCCGCTTTGTGGACTTGGCCAACTGGGCCAGTTGCCTGAGCATCGAGACCCAGGATCTCGGCGTGGTCGACGGGCAGTGGGTCACGCTGAAGGGCCGCCTCCAGGCCTCCCCCCATCGCGGCTGCTCCCTGAGCGCTGAGGAGGCTGGCGTATGGAGGCCTTAGACGCGCTAAGAGAACTAGATCCCACCGCGTGGGACACCGGTCTGTCGCCCCAAGGTGCCCAGCGCGCCTGGCATGAGAGCATCGACGCCCTGGAGCGAGGCCTAACGGAACTGCCCGAGATCCCTGTCACCCAAAACCCTGGGCGTCTGTGGATCTGGTGTGCGGCCAATGTGTTCACAGCGCCCCTGCCATGGTTGTTGCTGGCCAAGCTGGCCAAGCTTCCCGTGGTGCTCAAGGCCCCCAGCGCGCGACCGGACTCCGTAGCGGCCATCGCACAGGTCTTTGGCGCACAACTGGTGACCTCGACATCAGACGGCTTGAAGAGGATTGGCACCCAGGACCGAGTGCTGGGGTTTGGAGGCGATGCGGCGATGGCCGAGCTGGGCTCCGCTCTTCCCAAAGGGCTGCGCCAGAGCCTGCATGGACACCGCGTGAGCTTCGCGGTGATTCACGATCCAACCCCACAAATTGCGCGTGCCCTGGCCCTGGACGCGGCCCTATACGACGGCCAAGGCTGCATGTCTCCAGCCGCAGTGTTTTGCCTGAACCGGTCTGCGCAGCTGGCAAAAGACATAGCCACCGAATTGGAGCGCTTGGCCACCGAGATGCCCAGGGGACCCCTTCCTCCGCATCTGGGACCCCTCTGGAGAGAGCGAGTCGGACTCTCCCGCATCCTAGGGGCCCAGGGTCATGCTCCGTGTCATGCGGCCCGAGACTGGGCGGTGCCTGAGCTTCCCGCCTCCCGCGCCCAAGCCGTCGTCCTGCCCAGGATGCTACCGGTGCACCCCATCGACGATGTCTCAGAGCTCGCTCCTTTGGCGAAGCTCCCCCTAAGCACCTTGGCCACGGACGGTCCCTCCTTGGATCTGCCGTTTACCAGAGTGACAAAGCCGGGCGCCATGCAGCGCCCGGCCCTGTCGACCGTCCACGAATCCGTGGACTTGGTCCGAAGACTGATGGTCTAACGAAGCTCCCCC
>CAJQPC010000232.1 GCA_905480105.1 uncultured bacterium
GGCCGCCCGAGGTGTTGTAGGCCTTGGAGTCAAACTTTCCGCCCGTGTGCAGGTTGCACAGGATGAGTTCTAAGGCGGAAACCTTGTGTTTGGGGTGGATGTCCACGGGAATACCGCGGCCATTGTCCGTGACGGAGATACTCTTTCCGTCCTCGGAGAGGGTGACCTGAATCGTAGTGCAGTGGCCCCCAATGGCCTCGTCCACGGAGTTGTCCACGACCTCCCAGACCAGGTGGTGAAGGCCGTCCTTGCCAGTGCCACCGATGTACATGGCAGGACGGTGGCGGATGCCCTCCAGACCCTCCAGCATCTGTACGGAGCTTGCATCGTAGGTGCTCACTTGCTTTCCTCCTGATCACCTATCTGCAAGTCAGGCTCGCGGACCCACTCAGCAAAGTGGCCCCGCCGCAGAATCACGCTGCCTTTGTCCGCTCGCTTACCCAAGTGCTTACTGGCCCGCGCGGTGTCCTCTCGCCCTTGGGAGGTGACCACCGTGGCGCCTCCGAACTTGTCGGTGGTGAGCTCAAAGGCCAGCACGGTATCGCCCTCGTTGAGCTTGATTGCAGTCACGCCCTTTCCAGCGGAGCGCACCGTATTGATTTCGCTGACTGGGTACACCAGCATGCGTCCCTTGTGGGTGGCGATGCTGGCCCACTCGGTGGCGTTGGAACCATAGGCTGCGACCACCGAATCGCTGCCACTGACCTTGCAGAATTTTCGCCCGGCCTTGGTGCTGGGTTCTTGGAAGTGAACCAGAGACGCCCGCAGTCCTCGGCCCTCGCGGGTCACGCACACAGCATGGGGCGCAGGCACGTCGGCGCTGAGTACTAGCTGGTCTGTAGTCAGCTTCGGGCGGCTTCGCTTGTCGTGGCTTGCGACGCCCACAATACGCTCACCGTCCTTGAACTTGAAGTGCGCCTGTATGGGCTCGCCGTAGCCGGTCGTTGCTGGAACATCGACTACACGCAGGGTGTAGGCGCTCCCTAAAGAGGTGAAAAAGGTCACGGTGCTCTTGGTGTTGGCCCAGGTCAGCCAGCCCACTGAGTCCCCTTCGCGCACGCGAATCTTGTCCACCTCCGAGAAGCGGCCTTGGCGCTTGAGCCAGCCTTCGCGCGTGACCACCACAAAGGCGTCCTCGCTCACAATGTAGGCGCTCTCATCGTAGGTCTTCTCTGGAACAGCCTCGATCACGAAGGTTCGGCGGCGCTGCTTGAACTTCTTCTTGACCTCTTTCAGCTCAGCGCGAACAACCGCCCAGAGTTCATCTTCGCTGCTCAGAATGGCCTGTATGCGTGCAGCTTCTGTGCGCTTCTCTGCCAGCTCAGTCCGAATTGCAAGGATTTCAAGCCTGGCCAGCTTGTACAGGCGCAGCTCCAGGATGGCCTCTGTCTGAATGTCGTCTAGGTCGAAGCGCAGCATCAGCTTCTCAGCGGAGTCCCGCTTTCCTTCAGAGGCCCGAATGATGCGTACCGCTTCATCCAAGGAGTCGAAGATGATCTCGAAGCCCTCTAAAATATGGATGCGCTCCAGCAGCTTGCGCAGCTCGTACTGGAAGCGCCGGCGTACGGTCTCTAGGCGAAAGTCCAGCCACTCGCGCAGCACGCTGGCCAAGTCCAGTCGTGCCGGGGAAGCAACGTCGGGGTTTCCCGGCGTAGGAACCAAGCAGGTCATGTTGACGTGGAAATTCTGCTGCAGCGGCGTGTACTTGTAGAGGTAGGCCATGGCGGGACCGGCGTCTTCCTCGCGGCGCAACTCCAGCACGATCCGGACCTCGTCCGTGCTCTCATCTCGAACATCGGTGAGTTGAGGCAGCTTTTTGTCGGCGACTAAGCCACCGATCCGCTCCACCAGGGCCGCTTTGTTCTGCGAGTAGGGGACGGAGGTGATGACGATATAGTGTTTACGGCCAACCTTCTCGGTCGTGTGTGTGCCGCGAATGACCACCTTGCCCGAACCGGTCTCATACAGAGAAACCAGGTCTGCTGGCGAGGTCAGAATCTCCCCACCCGTTGGGAAGTCCGGGCCCTTTACGAAGCGACACAGCTCGGCGACCGTGCAATCCGGCTTGTCGATCATCTTGATCGCGGCGCTGATGACCTCGCCCAAGTTGTGTGGGGGGATTTTGGTGGCCATGCCGACGGCAATGCCTTCGGCGCCGTTGATCAACAGCTGTGGGAAGCGCGCCGGAAGCACGATTGGCTCGCTGGTCTGGCCGTCGTAGTTGGGCCGGTAGCCGACGGTCTGTTTCCCGAGCTCTTCGAGCAACTCCATGGCCAGTGGGCGCAGCTTTGCTTCCGTGTAGCGCATGGCTGCGGCGCCGTCTCCATCCATGGAGCCAAAGTTGCCTTGCCCATTGACCAATGGATGGAGCAAGCTGAAGGGCTGCGCCATACGGACCATCGCGTCGTAGATGCTCTGGTCACCATGGGGATGGAACTTAGCCATCACGTCTCCGACCACGGCGGCCGACTTGCGGAAGCGGCCGTCTGGACGAAGGTGCAGGCTGTGGTGCATCGCATACAGAATGCGTCTTTGAACGGGCTTTAGGCCATCGCGCACGTCTGGAAGTGCTCTGCTCGTGATGACGGAAAGCGCGTAAGCCAGGTAGCGGCGGCGGGTCGCCTCGTGGAGGGCGACCGGCTGAATATTCGAAGGCATGTGGTGCAGGCGGGGAGGGGAGGAGAGGGCGCCATAGCGGGAAGAAAACCGCTGGAAGGGATGGCCCTTATAACATGCCCCCTAAACCTGACGGGACCAGAAATTGTCCGCACCCCCCGCCCAATTTCAAGACGCGGGTCAGCCGATAGCGCCAGCAGCTCCATCGCTGGCGCCTAAGATCCCACGGGCCTCAAAGCTGAGCCATTCCTTTCCGGACAAGCTGCGCAACACCCGCTGTTCCGTTCCACTCAGATCGCGCTCCAGCAGTGCCCCGGCCTTGACGGGTTCCAAGATGGTGCCAGTCTCCAGGTCCACGCTGGTGGCGGGATGCAGGTCTGTGATCTCGGCGGTCACTTGAGCCGTCTCGATGTCCACGACCAACAATGTGCACCGGTCTCCCTCGGGAAGACGCAGCACTGCTTGTCCTAAGCTTGGCCCCCAGAGGGCGTCCACTGGCTCGTTGAAGGTCAAGATGTCCCGGCCTCGAGCTGGGGTGCCCTTTCGGGCGCTTTCGCTCAGATCGTAGTGGCCCAGCACTCCGTCTTGATCCAAGACCAGAAGTCCTGGCTGTCGGTTCATAAAGGCCAAGCGTGCGATCGGGACATCGGCCAAGGGCACCGGCACCGGTAGGGCGTCATGTCCAGTGCTAGGGTCCAAGATGCGCGCGGCGCCCCGGGGAGTAACCACAGCCATCCAGGTGCCGCTGCCACTTAGGGCGACCGCCGTGGGCCAGGACAGCTCCAAGGCTAGGTTTGAGGCGAGATCCCACCAGCGTGCCCCCCCGTTAGGTAAGCGCAGAGCGACCACGGACCCGCCCAGTAGGACCTGGGAGGTGCCGACTGTGTCTGGGCCGGCCTCAAAGACGCGTCGGCCGTCGAGGGCCGAATAGACGGTCACTGGGGAATCCTCTTGCGTCAGCACAATTAGGCGGCCGTCTCGGTCGATCAAGGCCCCATTGACGGTGCCACCCCCCTTGACCACACCCACCCGGTCGTTGCCCTTCCATAGGGCCACCCGGTCGCGGTGAACAGCCAAGCGGAACGGGCCTGTGCCAGCAGCGGCGGTGACTGGGGGCATCCCCGCACCGGCACGTCCGTCGTGCAGCAGGCCATCGCTGCCACCAACGATCACGCCTTGGGGCAGCCACAGAGCGGCGCCGCTGGTGTTGGGAGCACCATGGTGTGAGCTGCCCACGGGGGTCAGGCTGGGCAGGTCGAAGAGGTGAACGGACCTGGTTGTCACCGCTGCCACTCGCCGACCGTCCGGACTGAGCACGAGGTTCTGAATGCCGCTTCCACCGCGGGTCGCGAATGAATTGCAGAGGACTCCGTCGACCACGCGCAGCAATGAAATGCCGCTGGGCCCGGCGCACACAATGTACGTGTTGTCTGGTGTGAACCATGCCCGCTCCGCTGGCATCTGCAGTCGGTCCATGGGCAGCCCTTCGCGGTTGCGGAGGTCGATCAGGCGCACCTGCCCCTCGGCGTCTATGCAGAGCAGTCGCTCTCCCCGCGCGTCGAAGGTCACGGATTTTCCGCCAAAGCCCTGCCAAGCCACTTCTCTCTCACCACGCACCAAGTCCCAGACCCGCACCAACCCATCTACGGCGATGGCGGCGAGACGCCTTCCTTCGGGGCTCAGGGCCAAGCCGCGCATGGCCCGTACTCGGCCTCTTCGGCCTTGTCTTGTCTCCACGAAGACCTGGGCGCCGGAGTCGGTTTTGAACACGCCTACACTGCCCGCGTCGTCCCCAACTGCTACGTAGTGTCCGCCTTGGATGACCGTCAAAGCACCTGTGACTCCAACGCCTGGCTGGAAAACAAGGCCAGGGGTGCGCTCACCCGATCGCGTGATCGCCACCACGCCGGTTTCATCTGCCGAGGCCAAGGTCTCGCTGTAGGGATCCCCGCTCGCGGCCGTAATTGCGGCCTCGTGGGCTTGTGGGCAGAAGCGGTCGGCCAAGGACGGCATTCAGTCTTTCCGGGAAAGCGTCATCATCGCACGCGTATCCTCCCACAAGACCGAGAGCCCGGATGTCGTCCCCCCGCATCTCCGTGATTTGGCACATGCACCAGCCAGATTACCGCGACCCCATCAACGGACATGTGGCCATGCCCTTTGTCCGCTTACACGCGCTGAGGGGCTACCGCGATGTGGCGATCTGGCTCGGGGAGTCAGGGTTGGCAATGTGCGTGAACTTGGTTCCCAGCCTGCTGGAGCAGCTCTTAGACCTGGAAGCGCCTTGGGAGCAGCTCGTAGCCAAAGATGCTCACCTCCAGGCCACTGTGACGGCGCCGGATACTCTGAGCACTGCCCAGCAGCGCATGCTCGTCAGCGGCCACGAGGCCATGTGGCGCCTGCCGAGAGCAAAGGAGCTGCGCGATCGAGTCCTGGCCGATGAGGCGCTCGATGCACAGCAGGCCTTGGACCTGCAGGTTTGGGGCACGCTGGCATGGGTGGGATGGTCCGGCCTGCGGGATCGCCCTGTTTTAGCCCAGCTCAAGGCCAAAGAGCGGGGCTTTGACATCTCGGATCGGGGCCGCATGCTCCAGGCCTGTGTAGCGCTTTGGCGGTCGGTTTTGCCGCTCTATCGATGTCTGCCCCAAGAGCTGAGCACCTCGCCCCTCTGCCACCCGATCTTGCCACTGCTCATCGACTGCGAGCACGCTTCGCGCTGCCTGCCGGACTACCCGACTGGTGCGGTGAACCATGCCTTTCCCCAAGACGCCCTTGCTCAGCTGCGTCTGGGCAAGGCCCGGGCCGAGGAGATCCTGCAGCGACCGATTGTCGGTCTCTGGCCGTCGGAAGGATCGGTCTCCCCCGAGCTTGTTCCCCTGGTGCGCCAGGCTGGCTTTGAGTGGCTGGCGACCGACCAAGGTGTTCTGGAGGCTTCGGACAAAGAGGAGGGAGACCACCGTCAAGCCTGGGACTTGGGAGGCGTTGCCGGTCTGTTCCGAGATCGGGCCCTGAGTGATTTTCTGGGCTTTGTCGCTGCCAGTGAGCCACCGGCCAACGCCGCGCAGAGTTTCCTGGCGCGCTGCGAGGGGCTGGGGGGAGATGTGGTCCTGGCGTTAGATGGAGAGAACCCTTGGGAGGCATTCGCAGACGCCGGACAGGCCTTTATGTCGGCCTTGGGTCATGCTCTTGGGTCCGCGCAACTACTTGCCCCAAGTGTGCTCGCAGGGACAGCAAAAGCAAAGGTTCACCGACTGCACTCCGGAAGCTGGATCAACGCGGACTTTGGCATCTGGATCGGTGACCAGGCCGACCGCAGGGCTTGGGAATTGCTGTCCAAGGCTCGTCACGCGGTGCACGCTGCCGGAGATCCGCCCCAGGCCTTATTCCACATCTACGCGGCCCAAGGGAGCGACTGGTTCTGGTGGTACGGGCCAGAGTTCGAGACCCCCTTTGCGCCGCTCTTCGACCATCTTTTCCGCGCGCACTTGCAGGCTGCTTGGCGATGCATCGGAACCGTTCCGGCGGAGCTCTCCACACCCCTGATCTCCCTGAATGGTGTTCGGCCGCCCGGTCTGGAACTGGGACCGCTAGCCATGCACCCCCTTCTCGCTGGAGTTGCAAGTGTCAGCGGAGGGGCGTCCATGCACAGCGAGTCTGGTGGGCTTCGGGCACTGCGCTATGGATTCGGCCCCGAGGGGATCTGGGTTCAAATAGAGGGAGAGCCCCAGGGAGCCATCGAACTGGAGTCCCGTGGTGTCCGGGTGCCTTTGCAGGGGCGCACTGTTTTGGCTGGCCAGGTTCTGCCGGCCGAGCTTGTGCTCTGGGTGCATGTTTCTCAGGGACTGCTCCGGGTGCCTCCCGTGGGGGAGATACAGCTCCAGTCCCCCTCCGCTCGGTGGTGGGCTTAGGTCCTCAAAGGCCAAGGCCCCTCCGCGTCGTGAGACACTGTTCCGGCCTGTGCCGAGGGTCTCATTGTCCGCCTTGTGGAGTCAGCTCGAGTTTGTGCCGGTGTTGCACCTGCACGTCCCCTCAGGAATGGGGATTCAGGCTCTGGAGCGCGCTTGGAAGCGGCAGCTCGCCCCGCTGTTGCGTGCCCTGCGTGCTCACGAAGACTTTCGCTGTGGGCTGCATATCTCGGGCTCTGTGCTGCACGGCATGGCCGTCCACAAAGAAGAAGGCCTACTGGCCCTAAAGCAGCTGGTCAGCAGTGGCCAGGTTGAGTTGGTGGCGGGGGGTTGGTCTCATCCATTCTTGAGCGGTATTCCGGAGCGAGACGCCCTCTCGCAGTTGGGGCTGCAGGTGCGCTTGCTGAATATGCGCACCGGCAAGCGGCCTAGTGGCGTCTACTTGTCGGAGGGGGTCTGGGACCCTGACCTGCCAAGACTGCTGGAGCGGGCAGGACTGAGCTATGCCCTGGTCGCTGGGGAGCTGCTTCTCGCTGCCGGGCTGCGGCCTTCTCAGGTGCCTGGCCTGCATCACACCGAGCGCGGCGGATGTGTACTCCAGGTCCTGGCCACGGATCCGACTCTCGATCGCCTGCTCCGGCGCACATTGGGCCCCGATGCACTCTCCCACTTGGAGCAGCGACGCGCCATGGGGATCCGGTCGGTTCTGTGGATCGGCTCGATGAGTGCCATCGATCGCAGGCCGGGGGGCTTTAAGCGTTGGCTGGACCACTTCCTCTCCGGCATCAACGACAACAGGCACTGGATGTGCACCACCCTGCCTTCGACGCTCACCAAGCGAAAGGAAGAGGGCAAGGGTCTGGTCTACCTGCCCAGCTGGGTACCAGCCCACATCGCCGAAGCGAGCACAGCGGTGCCCGAAAACGAGCTTCGCAGTCGCGGTGGCTGGTTTGTTCGGGCGGGCCGTTGGGAAGGCCTGATGGTGCGCTACGCGGAGTCCAATCGCCTGCACAAGCGCGTGCTGCTTGCCAGCTCTTACCTCCATCGCCTACGGGCCTCCCACAAGCGTGGAGCCAACGCTGAGTTGGACCGTCTACTGGACTCCGCAGCGCTGGCTCTCTACCGGGCCCAGGGGTCCTCGGTGCTCTGGCCGGCCGCTGGGGGTGGGTTCTACAATCAGGCCCTGCGTCTCAGCACTTGGCGGGACATGCTCGAAGTGGAGCAGTCCGCTCGCCGGGCTCTGGGCGATGGCAACCAACTGCGCACTCTCAAGGCCGATGTGCTCTGCTCCGGCCACCAGGACTTGTTGATTTACGGGCCCCAGGTACACGCAGCTTTGGAGCCCTCAAAGGGGGCAGTCCTGGCCGAGTTCACTGTGCCCGGCGTGGGAAACCTTGTCGAGGTCCCCACTCGCCGGGAGGAGCCTTGGCACCGCTCACTCTTGGATCATACGAAGCTGCCCGCATTGGTCTCCGACCATGGCGAGGTGGTCTTTGACGATGAACTCAGCCGCGGGTCCAAGGTCGACCTGGAGTTCGATGACGAGTCTGTGTCCTGCTCCATAGGCGACCCCCGCGGGGTACTGGAGCACCTGTCATCGGTCTTTACGGTGGACCGTGAACGTAGGGCTGCACTCTCGGACCGCTTCCTGGGGCCCAGTGCCACCTTGGACAACTTGGCCTCGGGTCAGTACCCAGAAGTCGGGGATTTCTTGGGTGCAAGCTACACTGTACTCTCGATGGACCGGAGCGAAAACAAGGAGAAGCTGACCGTCTCGATGGCGCGCGAGGGACGGGTCATGATGGGACGAGAGCCGCGTCTGCTCCAGATTCGAAAGCGGGTGAGCCTACACCGGGACAGCCCTTCTTTCGAGGTTGAGTACGAGCTGGTCAACCGGACCGCAGAGCCTGTAGAAAGTACCTTTGCGGTTGATTTGCCCCTGTCGCTCACTCGGCGTTCGGTGATCCTAATCAACGGAGAGCGCCGCTCAGCGACCGGCCGCTATCGCTTGGAACACATCCAGAACATCGTGCTCGCCGACCCCGTCCTGGGTCTACGGGTAACCCTGCAGTTTCAGCCCGCATGCATCTTGGTCAGCCATCCGGTGGTCTGCGTTGTGCGATCTGAGGATGGCGGTTTGAAAGAGGCACATCAAGGCGTGTGCCTGTTGCCCCAGTGGCCGGTCAAGCTGTGGGGTGAGGAGCGTCGCCAGTTGGAGATGAGTCTCAAGATCAAACGCTGAGCCTGCTGGGCTCGGCCTCCACATGGCCCGCGGGCAAGGTCCGCAATGGCAACTTCGGGTGAGCGCATGTCTGTCGGTAGCTTCTGTATGGTCCTTCATGGGCACCTGCCCTACGTGTTGCGGCACGGAAACTGGCCCCATGGTGAGGAGTGGCTGTTTGAAGCGGCCGCGGAGACCTGGCTGCCCTTGCTCAGCGCCATCGACGCGGTGCACGAAGCTGGGGGCCACACAGGCCTGAGCTTGGGGCTGACCCCTGTCTTGCTTGAGCAGCTGCATAGCCCCCGCTTCCGAAGGCGCTTTGGAGAGTGGCTGCGCGACCGCCGGGCCCAAGCCCTGGCCGATCAGAAGGAGTTCAAGGGATGGGGGGATGCCCAGATGCAAGGGCTGGCCCAAGACTGGGAGGCGCATTTTAATAGGCTTATCCAGGATTTTGAGCGCATCGGCCAAGACATTCCTGGGGCGTTCGGAGCCCACTGGAAAGCAGGCCGAATCGAGATCCTGAGTTCCTGTGCCACCCATGGGTACCTGCCCCTGCTGCGAGACGATGTGAGCGCCAGGGCGCAGATCCGCACGGGCTTGCGCACCTCCGAGCGCATCCTGGGGCAGCGCCCGACTGGATTCTGGATGCCCGAGTGCGCCTACCGGCCCTCTGGCCGCTGGAGCGCGCCGGTGTTGGATGCCGCACCGGTAGACCGCCGCGGCGTGGAAGAGCTCTTGGCGGAAGAAGGCGTGCGTTGGGTGGTGGTCGATGCACACTTGCTTCGTGGCGCGCGCTCCGAAGGTCTGCGCACGGACAAGGGCTTTGTGAAGGTGGGCTGGGACCAGGCAAGTTGGGACGTGGAGCGGCCATGGCGCAGCGTGTTGGCCCCCCACATTATCGGAAGCACGGGCAGTGACAGTGGCGTGGTCGCGGTGGCACGCCACCCCGAGGTCAGCGAGCAGGTCTGGAGCGCCAAGGTCGGGTACCCCGGAGACGGTCGCTACTTGGAGTTTCACAAAAAGCACGGCCAGCGTGGCCTGCGCTACTGGCGGGTGACCAGCCCCAAGGCTGATCTGGGGGACAAGGCACGCTACGACCCTCAGGCCATCTCCTCTGCTGCTTTCTCCCAGGCCCAGCACTTTCAGGCGGTGCTCAAGGGCATTCTGCAGAACCACACGAAGAGCGGCGCCAAACCCGGTATGGTCTGCGCCCCCTTCGACGCCGAGCTCTTCGGACACTGGTGGCACGAGGGTCCCCGCTTCCTAAAGGACCTCTGGCTTGGCTTGTCCGCTGACCCTGAGATCCAGGTTCAGACCGTCTCGCAGCACCTCGAGAGTCAGGTGCCCGAGCTGGTGGCTTGGCTGCCTGAGGGGAGCTGGGGAGAAGGGGGAGATCATCGAGTCTGGCTCAATGAGCCACTGCGCTGGACCTGGGAGGTGGTGCACCGGGCCGAGTCCCGACTCCGAGAGCTGGTTGGCTTGGTGAGCTGGCAAGAGCAACCCAAGATCGCCGCGGCCTTGCAGGGGGCTGCCCGAGAGGCCTTGCTCATGCAGGCCAGCGACTGGCAGTTTGTGATCCACACCAAGGGGGCCACCGACTACGGCCTGAAGCGCTTCGCGGGCCACGCCTCGGCGTTTGACCGTCTCTGCGATCTGGCCTGGGACCTTCACTGTGGTGCTCAGGTGGACCCCGCTCAGCACGCCGCTTTGGCCCTGCATCAAGCCGAGAGCGCCGGCCTGTTCGAGGACCTGGATCTCAGGGACTGGCAGTAGGGCATGGCGGGTATTGAACGCCGGGTGTGCCCGCTACGGGGCTGTACCGTCATCTTGGATTCCAGTCGTGCTCAGGCGCCACTTCCCTGGGTCCAGAGTGCAGTCCAGGCCCCCTTGCCCAGGTTGAAAACCCTCTACGAACAGAATGGAATCAGGGTCGTGGCCAATCCCCGCCCGCTCCTGGTCATCGAAGCGGCGGACAGCTCAGCGGGGCTCGGCGCCAACGAGGTCATCTTGCATGGCTCCAGTTCTGTGGAGGGGGTGCTCACTGCCGCATTCTCACGGGCTCAAGACCTGGCCCGAGACCCGCGTCTGCAGCACAGCATTTGGATCTGGGAGCGTGGCCACGGCCGGGTCACCCAGCCCCACAGCCAGATCTTTAGCAGCCCAGCTCCATGGCCTGGCCGGTCCTGGACTTGGCAGGCCTTGGGGGAGGAACAGATCCTGGCCCAAGATCAAGGCCGCATGGTGGACGGCGTGCTCATGCCATGGGCACCTCAAGTGCCATTCGAAGCCTGGGTCATCTGCCAAGACATCGCCGAACTGGCAGAGCGCACCGAGCGGTGGCTGGACCGGATGGACCGGGTCTTGGGGGTGCCGCTGACCTTGTGCTGGCAACCCCTCGCGCAGCCGGGGCTACTCTCGGTGCAGCCGCGTCAGCGGCCGGCGAGCGGCTTGGCCCTTGCGGGGGGCGTGGCCCATCACGGCGTGCCCTCTGAGTTGGCCGCCGAACTCCTGCGGCAGGCAGCCTTACAAGCCCAACCAGAGCTGCGCTGACTCTTGGGTGTGGTCTCCGATGAGGAGCGTCCCTTGCTGCCCAAAGTCCAAAGGAGAGGTGCTGCTTAGGTGAGAGGCACCGTCAGAGAGTAGCAGGGTCCATTCCCCCCTCTCGATACGCCAGAGGGCCCCTTCGTGGCTGACCAGGAGGAGAGGTCCATCTTGGGTTTCAAGGCCAATCACCTCTGTGCTTGCTTGGCCTTGCGCCAGCCACTGTCCTCCGGCGAAGATCCAGGTGTCTCCGTAGGGTTCACTCACTGCGGCGTCATCCAGGCCATCGCCGTCCCAGTCTCCTAAGCCGCTGATCTTCCAGCCAAAGCGCCCACCCACTGTGGGGCTAGGGGCTATCCAGGTGCTCAGCGCACCCTGGCCCCAGTACAGTCCATCCGCCAATGGCGCACCAGCGGCCCACTCCATCACCCCGTCTCCGTCGCTGTCCCCCACGAGGGCTAAGCTCAATCCGGTCGCGGAGCCTTCGGGCCCCTCAAGCACTGGGTCTTCGAGCACCCCGCTCTCTGTGTCCGCGCTGAACAGGAAGACCGCTCCGCTGTTGCCGTTTGCGCCATAGGCCCCCACCAGAACGTCCACCAAACCATCTTGGTCCAGATCCGTTCCTCCAGCGACGGCGGTGCCCGTCCACATGCGGATCTCGTCACCGGTCCAGAGGCGACTCGCCTGACCAGTGATCTCCACACCGTTGGCCAAGTCGGCTCCGGTGAACAGCGCCACAGCGCCGGCCAGATAGCCGCCACGCTCGTCGCCCGGCACGCCGACGAGCAGGTCGTCCAGGCCGTCGCCGTCTACATCGCCTGCGGGCGCCAGGGCCCAGCCAGCCAGATCTGCACTTCCCTCTCCCGTGAAGGTGGCGCCTAAGCTGTGGCTGTCTTGGGTCCCGAGTGTTTCGCTGCGCACCAGAGCTACGCCGCCATTCTTGGGCCTTGGGGTGTTCCAGTAGGGCATTCCCATGGCAAAGTCTTGGCCGCCGTCGCCATCGATGTCCCCAACCCAAGCGCTTGAGAAGGCCAACCAGGCTTCGTCTTTGGAGAGCAGCTCAACGTGTCTGCGCGGGGACTGGGCTGCCGCAGGCGCACCCACGCTGGAGTCTTGGGCAGTACAGGTGGCCTCCAGCCCTCTGTCTTGTGGCCAAAGAATCGGACCAGGGCGACTCGAGCCACCCTGAGTCCAGGCAAAGGGTCCTGGGTCCTGGGTACCGCAGACCTTCTCGCACCGCAGCCCGCCTCCGATCTCCCGAACATCCAACTCAAGCACCAGCTGCTCGTGGACCGCAGTCAGGGGCGAGGTCAGTGGCTCCACGCCGTCTGCGCTGACGGTGCACACGACCTCATCTTGGCAGGCCAGGTCCTCCAGGACTTGGGTGTTGGGCTCTTGGGGGCTGCCATTAACCGTCCATCGGTAGCGCTCGGGCTCGCCTGGCCCAGTGGTGCAAGTGGCCGAGTAACGGCCCTGAGCAGAATGGATGGTCACGGAGATCTGTTCAAAGCCCAAATCCGGTGCCGTGCGGGTCTCCTGGCTGTCTACCAGAAGGGGTGGGGGACACGCGAGCAAGACAAGCAGCACTCAGTTGGGTCCTTGTTCACGCACGAAGTGCTCCAGTTCCTGCGAGTCGATGGTGGCAAGCAGCTCGTAGTGCGCCTCTAATATCCCGGTCTGCGGCAGCCCTGCTCGAATCAGCCAGTCTCCTGGATCTAAGTTCACCTGCATCACAGCGCTCTGGTGCGTGTCGTTGCGCGCGCTCTGCATCAGAGTGCCATCGCAGCGGTGCAGGCCCAAACTTAGGCTGCCCTGGCTGCCTGTGATCGCCAAGCTCAACAAACGGGGTTGGTCCAGGTGCAGTACATAAGCGTGGGGATAGCTGGTCTGTCGGCTGAGGACCCCGTCGATGACCTGGTCGAGAAGCAGAGGCTGTGGAGCCTGAGTAGGGTGCGAAATGGCTTGAACCTGCAGCTGGGCTGTCGAGTCCCCAAGGGTCAAGGTATTCAGGCCCGGCTCAAGGCGTTCGGTGGTCTTTGGGGTCAGGCGCTGTTTGAAGAGCGGGTCTTGATCCAACAGGCGGAAGCTAGGCTGGGCCAAGGCGGGGGCACTGCCCCAGAAGGAGTTCTTGGGGCTCAGACTCTTGCAAGAGCGTTGTTCGGGGCAGATCTCCAGGAGCAGTTCGACCTCGTTCTCAAGCCCCAGGCGGTTGGACTTGGCCAGGGCCGTGCTGCTCAGTTCAGCGCCCTCAAAGCCAAGGCGCCAAGACGGTGCTTCTGCTGGAAGCAGTAGTGGATGGGGGCTGCGCGGCACCTTGAGGAGGGCTCGGCGCCGGACCTGAAAGGGGCCTGTGCGGTACTCGAGCAAGACCGAGTCCTGTTCGCGATCTGAGGAACGAAGTCGCAGCTCCACGTGGGAGCGCCGGACCCGAACGGGGAGCTGGCCCTCCAGGACCGTCACATCTTGTACCCACAGCCCAGGCAGGGCCTGTGTCAGCACCTCTGTGCGACAGGCAGCCACCGCTGGAAGCGCGATGGTCTGGGTGTTGGGGCTGCAGGAAAGTAGGAGGAGGAGCACGGACCCTCGGTGGGAAGGGACATCAGTCTACGCGGGGACCTGGTTCGCTATTTTTCTGTGTCCAGTTCCAGCTCCATTCCAGTCTCTACGTCTGGAGCAAGCAAGGGGTCCCCTTCGATAGGCTCGGGTTCCTCTGGCGCGTCCCAGCCATCTGGCGGGGCCGGCCAGTCCACACCAGAGAGACCTTGTGCCAGATCCGCGGCCAGATCTGGGAACTGCGATGAAACGTCCTGGGTCTCTCCAGGATCCAGGACCAAGTTGTAGAGCTGTAGCGCCGTCGGCTCCTGCTGCCAGCGCACTTTCCACTCTCCTGAGCGCAGTACTTTCTGGGCGCCGTCGGCCGTCTCTGCGATGGCGGGGGACCCGCCCTCGGGGCTGGGGCGGTGGAAGACCTCGAAGAGTTCACCTCCGTCTACGCCAATGCGAAGGTCTGCTTCCATCAGGTCCAGCAAGGTGGGAACCAGATCCTGGGTCTGAACTGTACGCAGATCGCTGACAGGGTCGTTGTTGCGGGGACGGTACGCGATCAAAGGCACGGCCAGATTCTCTTGCCAGAGCGCCTCGCTGCAGGCTCGCTCGCCGGTCTGTGACGGATCGTGCTCCCCAAAGCTAAGGCCGTGAGAGCCCACCACAAAGATCCAAGTGTCCTTTGAGACAGCGCCAAGCAAGCGCTGGATTTGGCCATCCACCATGCGCAGGTCGGCTTGATAGCTCTGCTCCGATGGCCCCAGTAGGTCAGCGTACTCGACCATCAACAGCCAGCCCTGGCTCTTGCGGGTCTCTAAAAACTCCAAGGCTCTGTCCGTGATGCGCTCTGCGCCGGCGTGGTGTCGCATAGAGAGCACTGGGACGCGCATCAGGTCCAGGGTAGAGAGCAGCGCTGGGCGGTGCCCCATGCCGGTAAAGACCTCGTAGTAGCCAAAGCCTTGCTCTATCCCCGATCCCCGACTGTAGAGCTCTTGGCTGATGACGGCGCCGGTGGTGTACCCCTGGTCGGCCGCGTATTCGACGATTGTGCGGTGATCGGCTGTGAGCTTGCCGTTGATTCCGGCTTTGTGGGTGCTTGGGTTTAGGCCGGTGAGCAGGCTGGCCATGGCGGGCAGACCAGCTGGCGCACCCGCTTGGGCGGGGTAACCAAACCCCCGCTTGGCCAGCGCGTCCAGGTTGGGGCTGTTGGACCCCGTCTTGGCGTTCAAAAAACCCACCTGGTCGGCACGAAGGCCGTCGACCACCACAAGGAGAAAAGCTGGGCGATCGCTCCCTTGGGCTGTGGGCAGGTTGCGGCTGGTGGGGCTGCTCACCAGCAGCCGCACGGGCCAAACCAGCAGAGCGAGCAATGCTGCCATCACGCCTAATCTGGGGCTGAGATCGCCCAGGGCCTTACCGACGCTGGCCACAAGCGCTCCCGCCATGACCAGAAGGCCGAGGTTCACCATCGCGCCCGTGGAGGAAAAGGTGTCCGAGACGGTCGAGACGTTCAGAACCATGGCAAAGAGTAGCCAAGCCAGGCCAGCCGGGACCATTGCCCAGCGAAAGCCGTCGCTCTTTTTGCGTGTCAGGTAAAGGGTCGCAACGATCACGACCGGTGGCCCGATCAGGGCCGGCAAGGCGCCGAGCCATCCCCAGGCTGCCACGGCCGGTCCGATCAGAAACATCACCGCCATGCAGGCCGAGAGCCAGAGGTTGCCTGCGACACCCTTGAAGCCGATAAAGCGAAGAATCAGGCCCGCTATGGCGGGAGTCAAGACGTAAAAAGGCAGCAGCTGCAGGACCTGTAGGGCCTGCAAGTGTGACTCCCCCAGCAAGAGGTGTAGCAGCTCTTCGAGCCCGAAGAAGGCCAGTCCAAGTGCGGCGCCAGTGCCAGCGAGTGGTAGTGCTTGCTTAAGTCGGGACATGAATCAGATGCTCTGGGCAGGGGAAGCTCACTATCGTTCAACCGGACGGGTTGCGAGTGTCGCGATGCTGTCGGAATCCTGTCCGGCCTGCGCCTGCTCCTGTGCCTCCTTGTCGCTCAGTACATCGTATAGATCGCCGAGTACGGAGAGCCGGCTCCCGTGTTGTGTGGACCCCAGAAAAGCCATCAGTTCCGCTCCAAGACCGCCAGGGCCTCGAAATGTTCGGTACCTGGGAACATCTCTAAGCCCACCAGCTCCGTGACTCTGTAGCCAAGCTTGACTCCCTGGTTCAGGTCTCGGCCCAGCGTCGCGGCATTGCAGCTCACGTAAACGAATGCGCGAGGGCGCGTGACGGCCAGGATTGGAATCACACCGGGCGCACCGGCTCTGGGAGGATCCAGCAGGACCACGTCGGCGAAGACCTGGCCCGGTTCGAGTTTGCCCGCATCTTGCTCCAGAATGGTGGCGTTCAGATCCAGACGCTTCAGGGTGGCCCTGGCGTCTTTTGCCGAGCTCCCCATGGACTCTACGAGAGTGGCTGGCACGCCCAAGGCCACCGTTGGTAGAGACAGGTTTCCGATGCCCGCGTATAGATCCAGCAAGTGAGCGGGCTGCAGCCGCGCCAGAATCTCGGTGACCCGGGCCACCAGGAGAGCATTCACCTCCAAATTGACCTGATAAAAGCTCCCTGGAGAGATCCGGTGCTCGATTCCTTGGACCGTCAAGCTCAGCTTGGGATCTCCGCGCAGCGTCTTGCCCTCGAGAGCAATGTCCTCGAAGGGAAGGCGCAGGGCCAGATCACGCTGGGGCCGTTTCTTCTTGGGCATGCGGGCGTGGGCGATCACGCGGGTGCCATCACTGCGTAATTCAACCCGGCCCAATCCCTTTAAATTCAGCGCCCGCAGCTCGGGTAGCAGGGCTTGAATCTCTGGCCTGGCCAAGGGCTCGTCTTGCAGCGGAATATGTTCGTGGCTGCGGGGTACCCAGGTTCCAAGGCGGCCATCGGGCCCCACACTCAAGTCGATCCGTGCACGGTAGGCACGGATACGAGGGGACGAAATCACCGCGTCAACGGGGTGGCCTACACGCTTGCTCAGTTCTTCTTTGATGCGCATGCACGGGCCCGGGTCTGGGTTGGTTACAGTCCTTCCATGGCCTTGCGCGTCCCACTACGCAAGCAAATCCGCGAGCGCTTGCACAAGCGACTGCGTTTGCTCAAGCTTCTGGTTTCCGATCCAGCACGCTATTCCGCGGAGAAATACGCTGGAAGCTCTGCGATGTACCTGTCGGCTGTGATGCCCGGGACTTGGCGAGAGGATGTGGGCCTTTCAGGTGAGACAAAAGGTTCCGAGACGACGGAACAGCAGGAGCGTGCGTGAACACCTATAGAAAGTGCCAGGGCCGAACGTTGGTGAGCCTCCGAGAGGGCGCCCTGGTTGGCAAGTTGGACGACTTCCAGTTCGACTTGGAGGGCCGCAACATCTACGGCTACCGGGTCAAGGCCAGCGGGGTTTTCGCCAAGGCTGGTGGGGTCAAGGCCACATTGATCGAACGCGTGGGCAGGGACGTGGCCTTTGTCGATCGTGAGGACTCCGTGGAGTGGGGACAAGGCAGCCGAAACGCCGCCGAGGGACGGGCTTGGGCCAGTCAATACAAGGGCACCCGGGTGATGAGCCGGGGCGGCAAGATGATGGGGCAGGTGCACGACATCGTGTTCGATGACCAGGCCCTTCAGGTTTTGGCGATCTTCCTGGATGAAGAACGATGGATTGGGCTGGAGGAAGGCGAGGTAGCCACCGGGCCGGCGGCGGTGATCGTTGGAAAGCCGGAAGCAGTCCAGGCCTTGCCCAAGGACTTGGCGCCGGAGGATGCCTGGACGCGCTTTAAGAGCTCGCTGAGCTACAAGAAAAACGAAGGGGAAGAGGAAGAATAGGGACCCGGTCCACGCCGCTTCGGTGCTTTGAAACAGCCCCTGCCACCCAAGATGTCGATGCAGGCGGTCGGTGAGTTGGCCAGGGTGGTGCGCATGATGATGCGCACGGGCCGGGCACGCCATGGGGTATCATGGGGCCCAGAAAGGACCCTTCTGTGCTGCTGCTCATACTGTTTGCTTGTTCGGATACGGCGCTCTTCCCGGTAGAGACCGCTGATACCGACGTGTCCCAAGACAGCGCAGGAGACACTGGAGAGTTCAGCCCTTGCACCCCAGTGCCCGCCGAAGAGGGGGCTTGGTTGGAGACTGTGGTCAGCGGGAGTTTGCTGGAATGTCAGGGCGCGCTGCATGCAGTAGCTGGACCCCAGAACGCAGATCTGGAGCTGTACCTCTCCACCTGGACCGGAGAAGAGGCGGCCAGCGTGCGTCTGCTGACGGTAAGCGGAGAGGAACTTTGGGCCGGAACCATGGCTTGGGGGGCGACCGAGACCCTGACACTGCCTTGGAATGGCGAGTTTCTTGTGGAGCTGCGAGGACAAGCCGATGAGCCTGGCGACTACACGCTGGAGCAAACCTGCATTCGCGACTGCTCGGGCGCATGGACCCGCTACCCAACCCTGCTAATGCATGGATTGGCGGGCACCGAGAGCTTTGTCGGTATCTTGGACTACTGGTACGGGGTGGAGCCCCAGCTTGCAGGAGAGGGATACACGGTCTGGGTCCGGGACGTGGATCCCTACCAGAGCACCGTGGTTCGTGCCGAACAGTGGGCCGCGCACTTAGAGGAACTCTTTGCAGACGGTCACCACCGGCACCTAAACCTGCTGGGTCATTCTCAGGGTGGACTGGATGCGCGCTACGTGACCAGCCTCTTGGACCCGAAGGGACGAGTGGCCAGTGTCAGCACCATCTCCACGCCACATCAGGGCTCGGGGGTTGCGGACATTGCCACGGGTGTGTTCGACAGTTCAGTTGTCACCAAAGTGGTGGTGGATGGAATCATCGACTCGCTGATGCTGTTTTACGGGACCAGCAACGACCAGGACATTGCTGCCCAGATGGCTCAGATGAGCTCGAGCGACATGGAGAGCTTCAACAACCAGGTCCTGGACCGCAGCGATGTGATGTACCAATCCTGGGCGGGCCGCACCTGCGGTCTCTTGGATCTGCTCTGCCAGTGGGACAACGGCGGAGAGATCGTCACGCCCATCTTTGCAGGCACACATGCAGTTCTGGTGCTGATGGAAGGGGAGAACGATGGCTTGGTCGGGGTAGAGAGCGCCAAGTGGGGGACCTACCGAGGCGAAATGTCTGCAGACCACATTGATGAGATCGGACAGATTGCTGGCGCGACGGCGCCTGGGTTCGAGCACCTGGACTTCTACTCGGAGCTCGTCGCCGACTTAGCCAAGAAGGGCCTTTAGGCTACCGACCAAACCAGCCTACCCCCGGGTCAGTAGACCGGAAGACTGGTGTCGATTTCCTTTGCCCAGCTCGTGATTCCGCCCTGCAGGTTGTAGATGCGGGCTGGGTCAAAGCCTGCACCCACCAGAGCCTCACAGGCCTGTGCGGAGCGGCCGCCCATCTTGCAGTGAACCAGAATATCTCGGTCCTTGGGCAGCTCGGCGGCGATGGCCAAGACCTCCCCATGGGGCTGCAGTCGGTCTGCAAAGTCCAGCTTCACGATGGTGGCCTCGTTCTCGCGACGAACATCGAGCACATAGGGGGCCCAGCCCCCGTCCATCTTGGCCTTGGCGGCACCCACGTCGATTCTCTGGAAGCTCACGTCATCCTCCTGGCTTTCTGCTTGGTGATCATGGGCGGGGACTCCGCAGAACTGCTCGTAGTCGATCAGCTCAGTGATTGTGGGAGACTCTGGGTCACGCCGTAGTTTGAGCTCCCGAAAGCGCATGTTCATGGCGTCGTAGAGCAGCAGGCGACCGGAGAGGCTGGTGCCCTTTCCGAGTAGGATCTTGAGGGTCTCGGTAGCCTGGATGCAGCCGATCACGCCGGGGAGGATGCCCAGCACGCCGCCCTCGGCGCAGGAAGGCACCAGTCCCGGTGGGGGGGGCTCGGGATACAGGTCCCGATAGTTGGGGCCGCCCTCGTAGTTAAAGACGCTCGCTTGGCCTTCGAACTTGAAGATGCTGCCGTAGACGTTGGGCTTGCCCAAGATCACGCAGGCGTCGTTGACCAAGTAGCGGGTGGGGAAATTATCGGTTCCGTCCACGACTACGTCATACGGCTCCAAGATGCGCAGCGCGTTGATGGATGTCAGCGCCTCCTCGTAGAGATCCACCTGCACATTGGGGTTGATGTCGTGGATCCGCTCCTTTGCAGACTGCACCTTTGGGCGGCCCACGCTGGAGGTACCGTGGATGACCTGGCGCTGCAGGTTGCTCTCGTCCACCACATCAAAGTCCACAATGCCGATGCGACCGACGCCGGCTGCAGCCAAATACATCAGAAGGGGAGAGCCCAGGCCGCCGGTGCCGATACAGAGAACGGCGCTGCCCTTGAGCTTGCGCTGCCCCTCCATGCCGACCTCATCCAGGATGAGGTGGCGGCTGTAGCGGCCGATCTCCTCGCTTGTCAGCTCAGGCGTCGCGCCCTTTGGAGTAGTCACTGCACCCCACCTGCGATGCTGGGAACGATGGTCAGCTCGGCGCCGTCGGTCACCGGGGTGGCTTCCTTGTTCAAAAAGCGGATGTCCTCGTCGCCTAAGTAGACATTCACGAAGCTGCGCAGGGCACCGCTGTCGCTGCGAAGGTGCTTGGTGAGCTTAGGGTGCGCTTCGGTGAGTGCCCCAAGGGCCTCGCCAACGGTCGCGCCTGTGACGTCAACGCTGCTCTGGCCGTTGGTGTAGCTGCGCAGGGGCGTGGGGATGTGGATGATCACGGACATGGGTTCTCTCACAGTGTCTGAAGGCTTGATTTGAAGAGGCTGTGGGTCCATGGCGCTGCGGTCTTCCCGCAGGCGCCAACACAGGGTGTCCACCGCGCGTCCGGAGTGGATGGCGGTGATGAGATAGGCCAAGTTCGGCAGGGCGTGGTCCCGGTCGTACTCGGAGTACTGGGCGGGATGGTCCGGATGGCTGTGGTAGTAGCCCAGGATGACCAAGCCCTGGCTCTCAAGGCTCTGCTCGGCGCGCATCAGCACCAAGCCGCTGACCTTGTAGCGGTTGTGGGCCGAGTCAGCGCGCTCATTGGTCAGAGCGTGGACGCGGGTCACGAGGGAGTCTTGCCCGGCAAGAATGCCCACCACTTCATGCGGGTAGCCAGCCTCGGCGTGGGCGTGCAACTTGGCCAGCTGGTCGGCCTGGATGAACATCGGTGTCACGCACCCTCCCAGATGTGGTCTTCGCTGAGGTACCGGGAGCCGCCGTCGGGAAAAATGACGACGATGCAGCCTGTCTCATCCCGTGAGCTCAACTCCTGGCCCAGCTCAAGGGCTGCCCAGAGCGCCGCTCCGGAGGACACGCCAGCAAGCAAACCTTCTTGACGCGCCAATCGGCGCACCAGCGCGTAGCTCTCCTCGGTCGGTGCCTCCATTGCACGGTCTACCAAGCCTGTGGGCGCGTAGATGGCGGGCACCATGGCCGTTTCCATATGCTTGAGCCCCTCCAGTCCGTGAAATGGGCTGTCCGGTTCGACGGACGCCACCTGTATAGAAGCGTTTTGATCCTTTAAGAACCGGCCGGTCCCCATGCAGGTGCCGCTGGTACCCAAGCCGCTCACAAAGTGGGTCACCTGGCCCTCTGTGTCGCGCCAGATCTCCGGCCCGGTGCTCTTGTAGTGCGCCTGCCAGTTCACCGGATTGGAATATTGGTCTGCGTAGAAGTACCGGTCGGGGTGTTCCCGGGCAAGCTCTCGTGCCCGGCGAATGGCTCCATCGCTGCCCTCCAAGGGCGATGTGAGTTCCAGGTCTACGCCATAGGCCCTTAGGATGCGCTTGCGCTCTGCGTTTGCGTTTTTAGGCAGGCACAGTTTGAGCTTAAAGCCCATGGCGGCCGCGATCCAGGCGTAGGCAATGCCGGTGTTACCCGAACTGGCGTCCAGCAGGGTCATGCCTGACTTGAGTTGGCCTTTGCTCCAGGCGTCCTTCACGATGGCCAGTGCCGCCCGGTCTTTGACCGAGCCGCCGGGGTTGGTCCATTCCAGTTTGGCGAAGATTGCGACGTGGTCCGAGATGCCCGCTGCCGCCGGAATGCTGCAGAGTCGCTGAAGGGGGGTGTTTCCGACCCGTTGGGTCGAATGGCCTGTAAGACTGCGGCCAGGGGGAGGCGCTGACATGCACTGCTCCACAGTGGGGTGCTTGGAAGGAAAGAAGGCTTGAGGCGCGAGATGGGCGCCGGCGGGTCCGCGAACTTAAGCGGCGCCGCCGCATAGACAGCGACAACAGGGACAGACCGTTTCCGGCAGCTGAGTGGTCCGAGTGGGGGGGCGCATGGTCTGGTTCATGGGCTGCTTCATCAATTCCGCTGGAGTTCAACGTCCTAAGCCGCTCGCCCTATTGGGTTGCAGGCTGTGCTGAAACCAAGTTGCACGCCGTGGTGACCGCGTCAAGAATGCTTTGAGTATCGGCCAATCCGCCTACGCCGATATCACCGCATGCCAGCCTCTTTTCGACCGGTTCAATAAAATGATAGCGCCCCAAATTGTCCAGCCACTGGCGGTTTCGCTGGACCACCGGATTCAGCCACATTTCCGTGTTCATCGCGGGGGCAATCACGCAGCGGGTACCCCGGCGCAGGGCCATCCAGACCGTGCTTAGGGCGTCATCGGCGATGCCGCATGCCAGCTTGCCCATCGTGTTGGCGCTACACGGGGCCACGCAAGCCACCTCTGCCCACTTGGCTACCTCGATGTGGTCTATTCCAGGGTTGCCTACGCCTTCCCATGTGCTGGTCATTACAGGCCGACCGCTCAGTGCCTCGAAGCTCAGGGGCGTCACAAAGCGTGTGGCACTGGCGGTCATGACCACCTGCACTTGGTGGCCCTGTTTGTTTGCCAAGCTGACTAAGTCGCAGGCCTTGTAGGCGGCGATGCCACCGCTCACGCCGAGCAGGATTTTCATCTGGTGGTCTCCATTTATTGGCACTGTGGGATGGCGGGCAGCCCGATGGTCGGAGCGTCGAATACTGCACTGCACAGAAAGTCTCGGTACAGGTCTTGAGCTTGGTCCTCCTCAAAGGCCACAAAGTGACCTCCATCTACGTAGGAGGCCAGTCCGGTGCTCACGCTCTGCCCCCCCCAAGCAGGCAGAGTGCGCTCTACTGGAGGGGAGATCGGCTCCAAACCCAAGACTTGATGGGCCATGGGTTGCTGACCACCGAATACCAAGGGAATGCCAGCGGCGGCGCTCAGCGCATCGCTTGTCTCTACCGGAGTGAAGATGTCAGCGGTGCCTTGGTACATCAGCACATGCACCGGCTTCTCAGAGAACCAAGTTCTGCGCTGATGCCAGTAGGGAGCGTAGTTGATGGGGTCGGTCACGTCCGCGAGGGTCTGGAGTAGGGCAGCGATGGGGTGCATCGCGTCGAACTGCTCATCGGGCGCGAAGGCTAAAAGCTCGGTGACCAGGGCCTCCAAGTCCAATCCGCCTTGCTTGCGGTAGAGCACAGAGAGGCTCAGAAGTCCGCCTGCTCCAGATAGCACCGCTGCATCGAGCTCATCTCCCATGAAGGGCAGGGCCATTGACCCGGTCACGCCCCCTTGGCTATGGCCCATGTAAAGCACGTGTTCGGGATCGGTGGTCACGGTGCCTTCTGTGGTCTCGAAATTGTGGGCGCGTCCGCTCAGGATGTGGGCCAGATACACCGAGTCCAAGGCACCCTGGCGAAAATTGGCCCGCGCGGAGGTGGGGTTGAAGAGGTTGAAGCTGTGCAGTTCCACGTCCGTATTTTCGGTCGCCCGGTCGCCGTGCAGGGGTTGGCTAATTCCAATCACGACCATGTCGCGTTGAGCGGCTCGGCTAGAGATGCCTGGGTTGCAACACGAGGTCCAGTCGCCTCCGGTGCCGTGCACGTAGATGATCACGGGCCAGCCATTGGCCGGGGCCGCGCCTTTGGGCACGCTTACGCTCATTTTGACGCGCTCCCATGTGGCCATGATGGGCTGGTCCTCTTCGTCGAACTCAAAGCCGCCGCCCTCGCTGGCATAGGGACGCTCCCCGTGCTGCCAGAGAGGAACGTAGACCTGGCCTTCGTAGACTCTCGCAAAGACGCTGGAGAGCCGTTCCTCCAGGTTCTGATCCAGGTCTTGAACACCAAGTCTGTCTTGGATGTACTCGGTGATGATTCCCATCTCAAAAACGGGATCCTGGGTGGTAAAGATGGAGGCGATTGCGATGTCAGCGCTGCTCCTCCCAATTTCAAAGAGCGCCGCGTCCAGGTCGGACCATCGCGCATAGTTGGGGTGGGTGCTCATCAGCTCTTCCTGGAGCTGGGGGTCGGCGCTGGCGATGTCCGTCGTGACCACCGCTGCGTAGCGTGTGGCCGGTCGCAGCGGCGCGCCAGAAATGGGTCCGAAAGCAAGCAAGTTCTCGGGTTGGTAGGTGGTGGCGCTCTCTTGAAAGTCCACTTGCACCGGCACGGGCTGGCCAAAATCTGGGCTGTCTGGGTCGACGTTGATCAAGAACAGGCTTGCTGCAGCGACGTTTACGCTTTCCTCGGGACTGGGAAGCGCGGTGCTGTCCAGTGGGCCATCAAAGCGAAAATATACTGGGGCATTGGTGGATGTGCCGTTTAGCTTCTGCTCGATCTCGGTCGCGTATGCCTCGATCAGCGGGATGTCTTCGCCGCCTGGGAATCCGCTCAAATCTGGCGAGCCACGTTCCGTCTCACGTGTTTCCGATGGCCAGGGCGCGTCAAAAAAACCGCCGCTGGGGTCGTTCATCGGCTGGGGACCAGTGCTCTCAAGCAGGGTACATCCAAGCAGTGTCAGCAGGTTCATACGCATGTCCTCGGGCTGGACCCTATCCGTTCGCGCAGAAGGTTTACACCGGGCTGACTGGGGCTCCGCTAAGATATGCAGTGGACGCGCCCGCTCGAATTGGAGATCTCATGTTTGCCCTTCTGCCTCTTCTTCTATCTTGTAAGGGTTTCATCGACCTTGGCCAGGGTGCCGAAGCCGATGCTCGTTTGACAACAGATATCTACACCTGGGAGTGTGGCGACAGCGCCAGTGGAGACCTCTACGAGGGCGCATTCTCTTGGAACGTCTCACTGGAATATGCCCCGGACGGCCTTCAGGATCGCCAGCTGCCCAGCGGCTGCGTGTACGGCCTGAGCATGTTTGCCTATGATGCGGGTTCTCAGGGGGCCGACATTGCCGGTCTGAGCGATGAGCCGGAGTGGTCTGCAGGAGACCGTCAAGGCGAACTGCGTCGTGAAGGTGCTGGCTTTTACTTCGACGAGGTTTTTTCCAACGTCCGCACCTGTCAGAAGGCTGACGAACTCATGGAGAGCGGCCTAACCCTGGAGGGCGCCGGTAATTTCAGCGGCGTGGTGACCCCAACAGCTGGAAGGATCGGGGACGTGAGCATCTCGGGCACCGCCAAGGAAGGTGTGATCGAGTTTGGCGAGACCGTAGAAGTGGACTGGGATGCCGAGGACTGGGATGAGGTCTGGATTCAAGTCCGTCAGGAGCGCGACGGCGAGGCTTGGGGCACCGTGACCTGCAACGCGGGGGACGGCGATGGCTTCACGGTTGATGAGGATATCTGGGGTCTACTCACCGAACTGCCCGTGGAGTACATCAACCTCTACGTTGGTTTCCAGAACACCGAGGTCGAGGAGTTGGAAGACGGTCAGAAGATCGAGCTGGTCACCCGTGGCATGCACGTGTTTGTGGTGCAAGACTAAGCGCCAAGCTGACACCCCTTTTGACGCCCCCCGCTCGCGGGAGTTACTTCTGCTTTGCGGCACGCAGCCGTTTTAGGTAGCCCCCATGCTCAAGACCGCGCTGGTAGTGCACCCCAATCCAAACACTCAGCGACGTGCCAGTCAGGCGTTGGCCCTGCTCGGATTTCGTGTGGTCTCAGCCAGCGGGGTGCGAGAGTCGAGGATGCAGACAGGGAGTGGGTCTGTGGATGTTGTGCTCTCTGGGGTGCGGCTGCCCGACGGCAGTGGCTACGAGTTGGCCCGTACCTTGCGCGAGTCCCACCCGGCGGCGCTGGTGTTCCTGCTCAGCGGGGGCTTCGACGTCTACGATGAGGGTCAGGCAGCGGATTGCGGTGTGGACGGGCGCGTGAGTGTGCCGTTCACGACTGAGTCTCTGAGGACGCGTATCGAGGCCTCGCTGGGGCCACTCCGTGTCGACGAGGATCCGGCAGACCCTCTGTCCCACAAGCCCCCTCCCATGAGGGACGATGAGCCGACTCCAGTCGCGGCATCCACGAACCCTCTGCCGCCGGTCAGTAGCGAGCGCATGGCCAGCTTTGTGCCCCGCGACGGGCGTCAG
>CAJQPC010000233.1 GCA_905480105.1 uncultured bacterium
CCGCCGTATTGGGCGATGCGTCCGCCGGCCGGGTCTATGGCCAGGGTGGACCCGCTTAGTCCCGCTAATTTTTCCAGGCTCTCGGTGTCCCACACCTTGGTCCGGCGTGTGTTGGTGACCCACGTACTGCCGTCCTGGGAGAGCAGGGTGGGGCCCCATTGGTTGACCCGATGGCTGTCCAACAGGCTCAGATCACTGGCTTGGTAGAGCAGAGCTCTTCTGCCGTCGGAGATGACGATTCGATCTCCTTTCCACTGAGCGGTCATAAACTGGTCCTGCTGCTTCGGCAGAAGGGCCACGCGGTCTTGTGGCAGGCCTGAGGACTGGGCTACGGCGGATGTGATGAGCAGAGTCCACATGGACAGGCTCCCCTTTTCTAAGCGTTCAAGCGGTTGGTTTTAGAGAACGGGCTGTCTGGTTTAAGGAGCGTCAGACGGACTTGATGGCGTCGACGTAAAAGCCTTCCAGGATGGCCTGGTACTGCGTCTCCACGACCTTGCGCTTGACCTTGAGAGAGGCGGTCAGCTCTCCGGTCTCCACAGTAAAATCAGCAGGCAGTACAGCGAACTTCTTTAGGGTGCTGTAGCGGGGTAGATCAGCGTTTAGCTGGTCTATCGCCGTCTGGATCATGTCCTGGACCAGGGGCTCTCGTGCCAGCTGCTCGTAGCTCTGGGTACTTAGCCCGTTGTCTTTGGCCCAGAGCACGATGGTCTCGGGGTCCATGGTGACCAGGGCGGTGCAGAAGTTCCGGTTGTTGCCGTGGACGACCACCTGAGAGAGGTAGGGGCAAAGGGCCTTTAAGGTGCTCTCCAAGTGAGAGGGCGCCACGTACTTGCCGCCACTGGTCTTGATCAGGGCCTTTTTGCGGTCGGTGATGCGGAGCCGCCCAGCGGGATCCAGCTCGCCGATGTCGCCAGTGCGTAGCCAGCCGTCCTGGGTCAGGGTCTCGGCGGTCACGTCGGGCAGGTTGTGGTAGCCACGCATCACACCGCGGCCGCGGATCAGAATCTCGCCGTCTTCGGGCATGATCTTGAGCTCGGTGCCGACCAATGCGGGGCCCACGGTGCCAAAAGCGTAGTTGTCGGGCAGGTTCACAAAGCTGGCGGCGCTGGACTCCGTCAGACCGTAGCCTTCCAGAATCAGGATGCCGCAGGCGTGGAAGAACTCGGCCATCTCGCGACTCAAAGGGGCGGAGCCGGAGATGAAGAAGCGTACCCGACCGCCAAAGCGCTCGCGCAGCTTGGAGAAGACCAGCCGGTCTGCGATGCGGTTCTTGAGTGCCAACAGCCCAGTGGGCTCCTTGCCTTGTTGACGCAGCGCGGAGACCTTTTTGCCCACACCGACCGACCAGCGGAAGATCTTCAGGGTCACGCCGCCTTTGTCCTGAGCGCCGGTGACCACCTTGTTGTAGACCTTCTCAAAGATTCGGGGTGCCGCAGCCATGATCGTGGGTCGCACGATGGACAGGTTTTCGATGATCCTGGGCACTCGGCCGTCGATGGCGGTGGGGGTGTTGGCGTAGATCACGCCGACGATGAGCACCTTGCCAAATACGTGGGAGAGGGGCAGCCAGAGGAAGTGTTTGTCATCGGGGGTGAGCACGTCGGCCTGGGCGACCACCTCGGCCTCGTACAGCCAGCAGTCGTGGGTCAGCTCCACGCCCTTTGGGGTACCGGTGGTGCCCGAGGTGTAGATCAGGGTGGCCAAGTGCTGCGGAGTGAGGCTGTCGACCCGGGCTTGGTAGACGGTCTCGTCCTGTTCATCCAGGGCGCGGCCCTGGGTTTCCAGGTCCTGCATCGTGATGATCCAGCCGTCCGTGGAAGGGGTGCCGTTAAAGACCACCACCTTTTTTAGGTGAGGTAGCTGGTCCCGGACCTTGAGCATCTTGGCGGCTTGTTCATCGTTGTCGACAAAGACCACTCTGCTCATGGAGTCTGAAAGGATGTAGCGGCACTCTTCGGGGGTGTTGCTGGGGTAGATGGTCGTGGTCGCGCCGCCCGCACACAGGATGCCCAGGTCGGCCATGACCCAGTCGATGCTGGTGATGCCCAGGATGCTGCAGCGGTCCTCGATGTCGATGCCCAGGGAGTGCAAGCCCATGGCGATGGCCCGTGCCCGAGTGCCGACGTGGTTCCACTTTAGGGTCTGCCAAGACTCGTTTGGATCCGGGTAGTAGAAGGCGTCGTCGTCCGGGGTGTCTTCTACGCGGAAGTGCAGGATGTCGGGGACCGATCGAGGGGTACGGTCGTGCATTGCGGTCATGCGGTCTCCAGCGTGGGTTCGGGGTCATTCTCTATCACGCGACCCCGTCCTGGGAGCATGCAATGGGATAGGTCGCCGGAATGAAGTTGATATTCGAAGATGCTCTGTGGTTGATTTTGGACAAGGCCCCCGGTTGGTTGACCGTCCCGGGCCGAAAAGGCGCCGAGGACCCTCGCCCCTGCCTGCGTACCCACGCAGAGGCCGAGTACGGGCCCGTATGGGTGGTTCACCGCCTGGATGAGCCGGTTAGCGGTCTGGTCATTTTCGCCCGGACCGCCGATGCCCACCGGATCGCAAACATGGCCTTTGAGTCTCGCCGCGTGCGCAGGACCTTCCATGCTCGAACCCAAGGTTCAGCACCCGAGAGATCCCAGATCAGTTTTCGGGACAGCCTGCGAAAGGGAAAGAAGCGGTCCTTTCGGGCCCCGCATGGAAAGCAAGCTTTGACAGAGTCTATGTACAAAGGCGGCGGCGAAGGCGCGCCCTTGAACTGGGTACTCAAGCCGCAGACGAGCCGCGCCCACCAGCTGCGTGCTCAGCTCTCCCTGCGCGGCTGGCCGATCGTGGGCGACACCCTCTACGGGGCGGAGCCCTCCCAAGAGCCAGGGATCGCCCTGCGTGGGGTGGCTTTGGAAGGCCCTTTTGGCGCCTACAGCACCAGTGGTCTGTTCTGATTGGCCCTTAGTCTGAGCGCGGACCCCAGCCCGCCACTGTGCCCCATCCACCACGGGTTCGTATCCTGTCTTGCAGGTGAAAATCAGGAACCAGCTCTTCGGGAAGTCGTGTGATCTGACGGCGCTGGACCAGGGCCTCGACCATCGTGACCAGATCCTGGGACTGGGAGGCATCTGCTCCTGCAAATGGGAGACGGAAGGTGTCGAAGCTGAAGAGAAGGCTGGAGTCCGAGGGCAGCTCCAAGTGCTTGAGTAGGGTTGCCGGGCGCATGAATACGCGGTCCGTGGGCAAGTTGAGCATCAAGGCCTCGGTGGGGCCAAGGTGACCGTCCATTCCAGGCGGCAGACTCAGGGGCACATCCAGGATCTCGCTGTCGAGGGTTAGCTCTGCTCGCTGTCTGGGGTGGTCCCAAGGGACACGTACCAGCTGCCAGCCCTGTGGCGCCCAAGTGAGCACCACGCCCGTTGTGTGCAGGGTTAGCCGCTGTCCCTCGGCCAAGGTCAGTGCTTGGTCGGCGACCAACTGCCGCCCCTTCTCGAAGAGGTACTGAGCTTGCCGTGGTCCAAAGTGAGGCCCGTAGCCGTACAGCTCTACACGCACGCCGTCGTTCACCATGCCGGTCACCAGAGACTCGAAGATCAGGGCGTCGCCGCTGGGGTGTACAAAGCCGCTGACCCGAATGGCCGCGGTAAAGAACCCAGCGTGGTCCCAGAAGGGGCGAATGCCCTGCACAAAAGCTCGGTTCAGAGTGGGCAGGCGCAGGCTGGGGCCCGCGGGAACTTCCAATGCCGGCGCCTGGCGAACCAGGGTCTGAATGAGCGGGTCAGGGCCGTCGGTGGGCAGCTCCAGCTCTAAGAATAGGGCCTGGGCGCGCTGGGCTCCAAAGTGGGTGCTGAGCATCTGGAAGCAGGCGCCTGGTTCCCGCGACACCATCTGCTGTAGCAGGTCGTGCAGTCGGGAATCTCCTTGCCGGGCACCGCGGACCAGAAGAGGCAGGCCGATGCGGGGATAGCGCGCCACCCAGTCAAACAGCCCGGGGGCGGCGTGGCGCGGTGGGGCCTGACTTGGGTGCTCTGCTTGGGTGTGCACGCCGCGCACGGGGGTGAGCACATGGAAGACCGCCTCTGTGGGGCTGGCCATCAGGCAGGCGCCCACGCATGTGGGTAGGTTCTTGAGCCATCCCTTGCTGCTGACCTGGCGGGCCAACCAAGGCAGGATGTCGTCGCCGTAGCGAAACAATGGCGCTGTATTGTTCGTGCCGGGCACATCCTCCAGCCAGTGAATGCGGGTGGCGTGCGCGACGAACTCTTCAGCGTCTTCTAAGGAGAGCAGGGCGGCCCAGAGTCGGGCACCTTCGCTGCTGGCGCGGCCGCTCTCCAGGGAGATGGGGTAGCCGCTTTCGTAGACCACGGCGGCGTGCACCACCCTGCGGGCGGTATCCAAGGGCATTAGGCCGCGCTCGTCGGGCGTGCTCACGGCTTCTGTGATGGCCTGAGTCAGGTGGCGCATGCTCGAAGTGTACCTGTGGTTCGGCCCCTGGAGCAGCTCGGGCGAGGACCCGATTGGATCCTCGCCCGAGGTGTCCACGAAGGTGCCTGCTATTCAGGCTCGAGGTACTCGTAGTTTTCGGGCAGGACCGAGTCGATCATGCCTTCGGCGCCCCAGTCATCCGTTGCGATCACTTCACCGCCAGGAGCGATGAGGCTGAAGCTTGGGATTCCGTTGTCTTGGCGGAAGCGGTTCTCGAGCTCCCAATCCGCGTCTGCGATGACGGGAATGGTCTGACCGTATTGCTGGGCCCAATCTGCCAACTCTTCCTGAGTAGGCGTTGTGCCAGCGTCGTTCTCACCCAAAGCCTGAACAACCATCAGACCTTGATCTTTCTTCTCTTGGTACAGGGCTTCCAGCCCCGCGGCTTCGCCTCTACAGCTGCCTCACCAAAAGGCGCCCGTGACGATCAAGATCGCACGGTCGCAGAAATCATGGATGTTGACAGTGTCGCCGGTCTGAGCCAGCAGGGCGGTGGATCCAGTGATGTCGCCCACGGCATTTCCCGTAGCCTCGATCGTCTCGTTGCACTCTGTGGCGATTTGCCAGCCGCCGCCCTCGTAGAAGACTTCTGTTGGGATGGTCTCGCCGTCATCGGCGATCACAACCCCGTCTTCTTCGAGGGAAATGCTGACATCCGCCGGCGCACAAGCGACCAAGGAGGCCGCTCCGAATGCCAGGGGAATGATGCGTTTCATGAGTCCTCACTTGAATAGCTCTCTTAGCATCGCCCAAAACGCGCCAGAGTGCATGTCAACTTTGAACCGAGTACCCTAAAACCCGTCGAACTCCGCCTCGAGACGGCCTGTGTCCAGCCAGCCGGTGTCCCAGTCCGTCGCCCAGCCGCTGTCCTGCAGCGCGGCGTCTGGGGTGTCGATGGGCGCTGGGGGGGAATTCGCTTGTTCGGCGGCAGGCGTGCTCTGGTCAATGTGGCCTCTGGTGAAGGTCCGGATTTGGGATTCACCTTCCAGAAGTAGTGATACCTGGGAGCCCACGGGGCCCACGGTGGTTTGGATGAATGCGTTCTGATCGTAGACCCCTTCAAAGCTCTGGCCGTCCACCACCAGGATGACGTCTCCCGCCTCCAGTCCGCCGCGCATGCCGGGGCCGTTTGGATGCACCCAGGTGATCTCGGCGCCATCTCCGCTCAGAACGAAAGCCACACCCAGGCCGCCCTGGGGTTGGGAGTCGAGGTGTAGTCGAACCCACGCCCGCTGTTTGGGCTCGATGTTGACGCTCTCGGTCTCGGAGATGGCGTTGAGCATGCCGTGCTGTGTGCTGGCTTGTACGTCGCATTCCACTGCGGAGCTTACGAAGAAGTAGAGATCAAAGCGGCCGTTTTCGGTGTAGGCGCGGCTGGCGCATTTCGTGGAGAAGACCATCGCGTCAACAAGGTTGCCGCTCTCGTCTAGCACTTCCCCTTGGATTCGGGTCAGAAAGGTCGGAGGCACTTCCAGGCTGGGCGTGGCGGTCTCTTCGGGCGGACCCAGCAGTCCTGCCCGTTGTTCGAGCTCGGCTTGTCTTGGAGCCAGGGTCTCCACCCCTGTGCGTCTCACCACCATCTCTGGGACAGTGGGCGACTGGGGGCCCGTGGAAAGGGGCTGCCCCCCGCTGGGCAGACCGGCCCAGATCCACACCGCGATCATGGGAAGGAAAAAGAGGAGTAGGGGCCAGAACTTGCGCATGCCTGTGCTGGACAGCACGAGCTGAATGGGGTTCCCCCGGATCAAATGCCGCAGGCCAGCCACTGTGCCAGAAGCTCCCTCTCATCGTCGTTCAGGCCGCCGGCGGGGGGCATGGATTCTTGATCCAGGACGGTGCGCTCTATGGAACTCTGCAGCTCGGCGGACTGCTCCTGGGTGTCGAAAGAGATCCCCTCCGGGGCTCCGTAGCGTTGGGGCGAGGTGCTGGCGTGGCAGCCCTGGCAGTGGGTGATCAGGAAGCTCTGGCCAAAGCTGTCCCAGGTGACCGTCGGCTGGGCACAAGGGCCCGTGTCCGGGGTCTGGGAGGCACAGGCCAGCATGAGCAGGAAAAGCATCGGTCAGGCCAAGAGTGCGGAGATGGGGGGAACCCCGAGTTGAGATGGATCTTGGTCGGCAATGGCCATCAGGGTCGCGCCGAGATGGCGGGGATCCAAAGCCTCACCGCCGGGATCGCTATCGCCGCTCTCAAGGTCCACCTTCTCGCCTTGCATGCTGTCCGTGTAGCCGCCAATGTTGCGCCCGCCTGCGATCCCTGAACCGATGAGCATCGCTGGGGTGTAGGTCCAGTGCTCGCGTCCGCCGCGGAAGTTCAGCTTTGGGTGCCGGGCCATCTCGCTGAACACCACCACGGTGGTGCTCTCCATGAGCGAGGCCCCTGTGCTGTCCTGGCGGCTCTCCAGGCTTTGGCAGATGGTGTTCAGCTCGGTAAAAAGGGAGTTGAAGTGTATGGACTGCACGTCGTTTCCGGCGTGGGTGTCGAAACCCAGACCACCGGCGCCCAAGTACTCGACGGCCGCACACATGGCCTGATCGGCCTGGAAGAGGTCTAAAACCTGCTCTACGGTCTCAGAGAGTAACCGTCCTGAACTGGGCTCCAAGCCGGCCAGTGCGGAGAGCTCGCCCACACGCTGCTGCGCGTTCAGGGTGGTTTGTCCGTAGAGGGTGGCTTGGCCGTTGGGGGCGTTGGGCTGAAGAGCCGTTGCCTGAAAGGCCGCAGCTCGTGACAACGCAAACTGGTCCTCCAAGGCCTGCACGGTCTCAGATGGCAGCTGGGTGATGGGGGCCGCTTTTGATTGCCAGCTACCATCTACCAGGTCCACCAGCTGCCCGGACTCGCCCATCCGCACGACGCTGGTTCCATACGCGCCCGCATAGCTGGGGCCGCTGAGCACAAGCATGGGAGCGACCACGGAGGAGTTTGCGCTCAGGCGGCTGCCCCAGTCGCCTGAGCCGGGGCTCGCACTCCCTGTCAGGAGAAGACGCCGACACACATCGTGGGCCACCGAGCGCACTTCCATTCCGTGTAGGAAGGCGGCCTGATCGCCAAAGTCCTCCAAGAAATTGCGCACCTGAGCTCGGTCCGGGTGGTCCACAAAGGGCAAGCCGTTGACTTGGGCGGCCACGGCGGTGCTCTCCTGTTCGGAGCGCATGATGGTGCCCGCATCGAAGCGGGGGTTAAACACCATGAACTGGTCCCATCCGCCAGTACAGTGAATGAACAGGAAGCGGTTCTTGCCACTGGCGGAAGCACTGCCAGACAGGGCATAGGAGCGGCCGCCCAGTGGGAGCAGCAGGCTGGCGCCCAGGGCGCCCAAGAAGCTGCGTCGGCGCATCAGTAGCTCCAGAACTTGGGGTCGCGTATCAGGGCAGCCACCAAGCTTGTCCAGGCCTGTTGGCGGTCGGAGGCTTGCTCGATCTCGGTGAAGAACGCGGCGTACTCGACTGCGGTTTCCGGCGACATGGTCTGGGACCAGAGCAGCAGTGCCAGCTCTTGCAGGGCGGGCTCGAAGCTGGGGTCTTCGGAGCCTATGAGCAGCCACTCGGCCTGGAGCAGGGTGGGTTCGTTGGGGTTGGCTGTGTCGTGTTCCACGACAAAGTCCGCTGCGCCTTGGGCCAGTCGTTTGATGACCAAGGTACGGGAGAGGCTTGGATCTTGTTGGGCTTCGCTTACCTGGATGCCGTCGACCCCACCGGCCAATGTACGCAGCCCGTGCTCGTCGTTCCACATCGGGTCCGCGTTGCTGCGGCGCCAGCGAAAGCCGGTGCGCTGTTCTGTGGTCGCAGCGAGCTGGTCTGGGCTCATCACCCGCAGGGTGCGTGTGCTGTCCTCGGCTGGGGTGGCGTTGTCCATGAGCTCGCCTGCTCGGTATTCCGGTGTAGAGAGCACCCGTCGAATAAGGGCTTTCATAGACTGCCCTTCCTCCAAGAAATCTTGTTCCAGGACAGCGAGTGTCTCAAAGTCGTGCAGCTCCGGGGCTCGTCGCCAGTAGGCACGGGCGGTGCGTTCTACGGCGCAGCTTGCGAAGCGTGGGTCAGCGGAGAGCTCGGCGAGCAAGGCACCCGGGTCTTCGGCTGGGATGCCGAACCAGGCGGGCTCGGTCTCCAAGAAGTGGCGGCCGAGGTGTTCTCGCTCGGGGTGGTAGCGGCTGGCCTCGATCGGGTCGTATAGATCGAAGGACCAGAATCCGAAGAATGCCGCGGCGATGGGGTCCAGGGTAACGTGACAGGATCTGCAGCTCTCTACCTCCTTGGTGGCCTGAACCAGGGGGTCCAGATCGGCCAGTTTCTCGGCGTCGAAGGAGACCTCGCGCAGCAGGTAGTCTTCGCAGAGCAGCAGGCGGGAAAGCGCTGCGGCGCGGCTGCGGTTGTAGTTGTTGGGGTTGGAGGAGTAGCGCCACCACAGGCCGTTGGTGGCGGCCACGCCGGCAGGGGGGCGGCCATCGGTGTAGCGGGCGGGAACCCAGTCGTCGATGCCCGTGCTGGAGCGATCGACGGGCTCTAAGGGCCAGAGTTCTAGCAACAGGCTGTTGGCCATGGTCCAGTCTGCGGTGACGGTCTCGGTCCACGCCAGGTCTTGATCGGCCACCTCGGCCATTAAAGCGAGCGGCTCGGTGCCAACGGAGCGTGCCAACGTGGGTTGGAGCTCGTCGTCTAATCCCAGTTCTCGCACGGTGATGTTGGTGCGGTCGGTCTGGGTAAGCCACTGCTCGGCGAGCAGCTCTTGGAATCGGGAAGAGAAGCGCTCCGAGTCCAAGAGTGCATCCACATGCAGGTCCACGGTCTCTTGCCCGGAACGCACCGCCTCCAACTCCGCCAACGACGGCAGTGTGCCCGCAAGATCCAGGTGTACTCGGCGCAGCAAGAGCCCCGCCTCGAGGGGCACCAAGGGGCGCTCCGGCATGACCCGCTCTGTGGGGGGGGAGGTGGTGCAAGCAAGCAGCCAGATCATGGCAGTGGCTCCTGTAGAACGGCTTGGAGCTCTGCGGCCCGCTCGGCCAGTGGGGCGCAGAACTCTTGGCCCTCCAGGGGGCCGCGATCGACGGTGCCGCACCCGCAGTTCCAGTTCAGCTCGGTCCAGCCCTGGGCCAAGTGTTCGTGCACGAGGACCTGGCCTTGGGGGCAGCCGTCGACCAGTACAAGGTTTTCAAAGTACAGGTCGGCGCTCGGGTGGCTCATGCCGCCGTCCAACTCCAGGACGCCGCTGTGAGTGTCCAGATGTGCGTAGAGGCTGTGGCCCAAACCATCGGCCATCCAGGGCTCTTGTTCCGGCGTCTCAAAGAAGTCTCCTGTTACTTTGCTGCGTACATCGTAGCCCTGCTCTTGCAGGACGGCGTCGTAGGAAGCGACTCCCCCCATCTCGACGAAGCGCTCCCCATCGCGGACGACGACCGAGCTCAACAGCGCCATGTCAACGCGAACCTCTCCAGCACCAGACTCCGATTCGCCTGCCCAGAAAAACACGGCCTTGCCCGCAAACTCCACGCCTTCATCGGTTGTGCACCCCGGGTTGTCCCAGACCCCGTTGTTTTCACCTGGACAGCTTGCATCGGCGTGCTGCATCCAGTTCTGGTAGTGCCGGGCAACGGATATCGGGTCCGGTAAAGGAACCGCCAGCACCGCGTCGAGCAGGAGCTGGGGGCTGGCATCCGACGCTTCTGACCAATAGCAGCGGCTGTCCCGTGCCTCAAAGCCCGGATCACAATCGTCAGCACAGGCCAGAAGAAACACCCACATGCGACTTAGGGTAGCTCCGGTAGAGTCTAGGCGGGGTCAAAGTTGGTTCGGCGGCGCAAAAGGGTGCCGCCTTGGCCGCTGGATACCAGAGCCCCCACGTCACCCCGGCTGATCTGCGCGGCGTTGGCCTCGTCGGTATCGATGTGCATTTCCAAGGCGTAGCTGTCCTTGACTCGGATCATCACGTCACCGAAAGTCAGGTCCCTTCCCTTGGAGTTGATGGCCACGTCCACAGTATCTCCGTGCTTGACGCCGTAGCGCTCGGCGTCGGCGGGGGTCATGTGGATGTGGCGCCAGGCGCAAATCAGGCCCTCTTTCAGGGTCAGCTTGCCCGCGGGTCCTTTCAGGGTGATGCCTGGCGTGTTGGTCACGTCACCGCTGGCCCGCACCGGGGCGTCGATGCCCAAGAAGAACTCGTCGGTGCGACTCACCTCTACCTGGCATTTGGGACGAATGGGACCGAGCACGCGTACCTTCTCGATGTTGCGCTTGAGGCCGACCACCGTGAGGGTCTCATTGCAGGCGAACTGGCCTGGCTGGCTCAGCGGCGCCCGCTCGGTGAGGGTGTAGCCAGGGCCGAATAGGGTCTCCACGGCCTGCTGGGTCAGATGGATATGCCGGGCGCTGATTCCGATGGGGATGGGCGGGTTCTCCGCCAGCGTCTCGCCACCGCTGGCGACCTTGGCCACGGCACCGGCGATAGCCCGCGCCTCGTCGGTTTTGGCGACCAGAATGCGTACGCGGCTGTTGCTGCGGTGGAGCTCCACAACGGGAGTGGTCCGGCTGACCTGGGCGTCGCGGTTCTTGTCCTCGTCAAAACGGGCGCCAAGAAAGTCCAGGCGTTGGCAGACTCGGTGGCGCACGAGTGCACTGTTCTCGCCAATGCCAGCGGTGAATACGATGGCGTCGACCCCGCCCATGACCGCGGCGTAGGCGCCGATGTACTTTCGCAGGCGGTGGGTGAGAACCTGGATGGCCAAGCGGCAGGCCTCGTCGCCGTCGGCCGCCCTGTCCTCGATGTCGCGCAGATCCTTGCCTACCCCAGAGAGCCCGGCCAAGCCCGAGCCCCGGTTCAGGATGGTGTCCACTTCGTCGATGCTCTTTCCTGAGCGGAGCATGTCCATCAAGATGCCGGGGTCCACGTCTCCGGAGCGGCTGCCCATGACCAGCCCTTCCAGGGGGGTGTGCCCCATCGAGGTCTCCACAGACCGGCCGTATTCCACAGCGGTGATGCTGGCGCCATTACCCAGGTGACAGGTGATGATTCGAAGATCCCGGGGGTCCTCATCCAGGTGCTTGGCGGCGAGTTGGGAGACGTACTGGTGGCTTGGGCCATGAAAGCCGAAGCGACGGTAGCCAAGGGCCTGTGGAATGGCGTAGGAGCGGGCTCGGCGGGGCAGGGTGCTGTGAAAAGCGGTATCAAAGACCGCAATGTGGGGCAGCTCAGGAAGCAGCTCCATGGCGGCTCGGATTCCGGCCAAGTTGGCCGGAATGTGCAGGGGGGCCAGGGACTCCAGGGCGGCGATGCTGCTCACCACGACGGTATCCAGGAGGGTCGGGCGGCTGAAGTCTGGGCCACCGTGAACCACCCGATGCCCAACAGCCTGGATGGGGTGGGCGGTCAGGGCCGGCAGGGCCGCTTGCAGTACAGCTGCGTGGTCCGCGCCTGCCAGGTCGATGCTCAGGCCGTCGACGCGGTAGCTGGCTTGTGGGGTACACAGTCGCTCGGCTCGAAGCGCGGCCGTGCGCTCACCGCTGTGTGAGTCGAGCAGGTCTACCTTTAGAGAAGAACTACCAGCGTTCAGAACCAGGATCTGCATGGGGCCTCCGATGGGCGCCCACTTAACCGATGGCAGCTGCTATTCGCCCTGCCAGATGCTGGCGTTTTGCTCCCTGGGTGTCCAAAGCAGAATCTCTGGGCGGGTGTCGCCGGCCAGATTGCTGACCAGGATGCGTTCGACCTTGTGAGAGATGGGATGCTCTCTCCAGGGTGATGCGCTCAGGCCGATTTCGGTGCCGGTGTAGATCTCCAGGATGCCGTTCTGAGCCAGGGCCAGATCCAGGGTGCCATCCCCGTCAAAGTCTCCGTCCATGGACCATGCAATCTCAGGCTCCTCCAAGCTGACTTGGACGGCGAGCAGAGCTTTTGGACTGCTGGCGTATGCCCCACCTGCGTACTCGAAGGCCGCGAGTTGGATGGGGATAGACCGGGCCACCAGCCCCCGTGCCAAGCCGGAGAATGAGGTGTCGACAAGCGGAACGACCAGGTCCATGTCGCCGTCTTGGTCCAGGTCTTTTGGGTAGACCTCATAGGAGCTGCTGCCGGTGCCCTGGCAGCCCTGCTTGACCATGCTGGAGCCTGTGTTTTCGTAAAGGCAGAACTGGCCTTCTTTACCGAAAAAACTGCCACTTTCGCCAACGCGGTGCAGGAGCAGGTCCACCTTGCCATCGCCGGTGGCGTCCACCCAGTGTAGGTCGGTGATCTCGTCGCTACTCAGGCCGATGGGCAAGGCCCAAGTGGCCCGTCTGGCGTCGACTGATCGCTCGCTGGAATAGTGGATTTTCAGGGTCTTTTTATGAGGGAGAATCAGGTCTTTCAGGCCATCTCCGTCCACATCGGCGACGACAAGAGTGGGCACGGTGTGGGTGGCGAGTTGGACCTGGCCACCGTCCCGCCTGTCGCTGCGCAGCTCGGCGTGGGCTGGGGCGTAGATGCTGCCGAGCGGGCTGCCGTCGCCACGCCAGACGCTGTACTGGCCGCTGCTCCAGAAGATGAGCTCTGCGGTGCCGTCTCCGTCCAGGTCGTGGGCGATCTGGCTGCGGGTCGGGCTGGCGGGGCCAAGGTTGGCCATGGGGGTGCTCATGGCGGCGATGCGCCTGGCGGAGGGAAGCTGGGCCAATCCCTTTCCGTTCACGGCCCACAGGCCACCGTAGCCGGCGTCCCACCACATGGCCTGTGTGCCAAGCGCCTGGGCGGGTTTTGCGCTGATGGACCCGTTGTTCAGGGACAGCTCGGTGAGGGTGACGGGGTTGGGGTCGCCCTCTCCGTGGGCAGCCGCGAAGAGCTGGGCGTGTTCGCCCCAGGTGTTGGCTGCGACGACCTCGATGGTCTGTTCCGGCAGGTCGAAGGGAATGAGAGGCACGGCGAGCTCCAGGGACGCACTCTCCTATGCCCGATGCGGCTGGAGGGTGCAGCGGATCTAAAACCTTGGCAGCAGCTCTTCCTTCCTCGAAACACGGGGCCAAAGGTTCTGGGCCCGCAGTGGGTCGGTCCGCGGGATGTTTCCGGCCTTGGGCATTGTGTAAGAGAAGACGCTCAGATTCTGGTCGGCGAGCCATTGCTGGGGAGCATCCCGGGTCCAGTCCTGACGTTCTCGGAAGCAACCATGCCGCCTGGGGCGGCGTTGGATGGCCCAGCGAGTAAAAGCAGCGCCGGGATCATGGATTGACCCAAAGTGTGACGTAGGGCCCTTCCGGAGCGATGGGATCACGGCGGTCATCTCCTGTGCCTACCGGTGCCGAATAGGTCTCGAAAACCAAGTTCTGGCTGGCCAAGATCTGGTTGGGCAGCACGCCATCGATGACGCTCAGGTGCATCTCCTTGATGTCATCCAGGGCCCCATCCACCGCAATGGCGCGTTGGGTCTTCATGAAGCTGCCGTGCAGCCCATCGATCTCGGGGCCGCGAAGGTTCAGCGCCTCGGAGATGTTCAAGAGTTCCTTCTCCTTCTCTTCCACCGCCAGGGAGAGCTTTCCGGTTCGCAGGGCCAGCAGGTCACCCGCAAACAGGTCTCGGGCCACGCCGTTGTACAGCCCAGGGTCCCGCTGAGGCTCCAAGGCCGCAAGCTGATTCGCTACGGTCTTGGGGTCGCCGCCCACAAATACCTGCTCAATGGGTTGGGTCAGGTTCTTGTGGAGCTGCTTCCCCGTGAGCTGGCGCAGAACCAACTCTTGTGGAATGTCCTTCATCTTCACCGGCTCGTCCGTGAGTACGTAGACCACATTTCGGGGACCCTCGCCGTTGAACACGCTTAGGCGCATCGGGACGATGGGTTCGGGGGTCTCAAAGCGGAAACCCATGCCCTGGACAAAGCCGTCAAAGCTGCTGCCACTGGGCCGGTCGGGGTTCACCGAGCGCAATCCGGGACCCGGTGCGACACCAGGACCGCCTCCCACTTTTGCCTTGATTGCCACAAAACACCAAGACTCGTCCACGTAGTCTGCGACCACTGCGTCCATACCGACTGGGTACTGGTATTCGTTCTCCTCCATCCACCGGCTCAAGGCCTTGGGCGAGCCTGCTTGCAGCACGGCCACTTGGTACATGCCAATGGCCTCTTCCTTGAGCACCGCGACCTGGTTGTAGGCCAGTGGCGCTTCTTCTTTCGCTACGCTCGACGCCCTGGGTGCGGACCGCCTACTGGGTTCCGGCATGTACTCCATCACGTTCACCGTCATCTTGGGCGGCTCGATGGCCCCCTCGATGTGGGCGAAGGTGGCGTCGTCGATCTTGCGGATCTCGGGCACACTGGGAAAGGGGATGAGCATGCCGAACTCGTGGACATTGCCGCTGAAACCCGGTCGAAGCGCCAAGGTCTCTACGCCGTTGGAGTGCATGACGTAGGTGCGCTGGGCACCGTCTCGTTGGAGAACACCCGGGCCGGTGCTGACACCGATTGGTGGAACCATGCCGCAGGGGTCGGAGACCGCCACGCCTGCCAGTGCGAGAATCAAACTCATGGTGCGCTTCCTTGGGCCAGCTCTTTGGGCCAGTCTTGATCTTCCAGCTTGATGCGCACCTGGAGGGTTCCAGGGCCGCTCTCTTGTCCGTCGCTCAGCCAGACGCGTCCGTAGTCGCGCCAGCCATCCACTCCCGTCTCAAAGACCGCGAACCACGGTCCGGCAACAAAGTGCACGCCCTCCAGTCACCACCGGGTCCAGAGGTGGGCGAGCCCCACTCTCTTGGCTTTTCCACCGGTCTCCAAGTGTCCCAGAGTGCCGGTGCCTGTGAATGTGAGGTGCTGCTTTTCCCAGAGGGGGAAAGAGGGGACCGAAAGGAACCCTGTGACCTGGCCCGCGTCATCGACCAGGCGCATCTCCATTGAGACGCTGTCTCGAGCCAGCTCCGCTTTGAGATAGGCGGCGTGTTTCTCATCCAAACCCGGCGTCCCTTTCTCGGCGATGAAAGCCTGGGTGTCGTGGTTGTAGAAGAGCAGGGTCTCCAGCTCGATTGTGGGGTCACCGATTTCTTGGCTGTTCCACTCCTCGAAAATACCGGGGATTAGCTCCGCTTCGAGCACGTCCTGATTTGTAGGATCAGGGCCGGTACAGGAACTCGCGCAGTTGATTCCACTGCCGACATCCTGAATCGGCGTGGACACCACGATGGGTGGTGTCTTGCCCACCCAATCGGCGGGGTCGAAGTCGTCAATGTGCACCATCTGCGGTACGGGCTGGGGAGCCGAATGGGGCCCCGGAACGGAGTCCACACGGTTGCTCGCGCAGGCTAGGACGAACCAGATCACCGGCTTCCAACCTGGTCCAACAGACCCTGGTATTTCGTATCATCCTTTACGCCGTGCTCCGAGAGCACCTTCTCCAGCGCGGGACGGCCAGCAGCCTGACCGTATTGAACGAGCAGCGCGTTGGTGTCCCGGCTGGGCCAGTCGGGCCAGCCGGCGGGACGGTGCAGGTTGATGGACTGCAGGTTGTTGTAGATCTGCTGCTTCTCCTGGGTCAGGCCCATGCGGTCGCAGTACAGGTGCCAAGAGACCAAGTAGCCAGATAAAACCTTGGCTTCCTTTTTGTCCCAGGTCAGTCCGGGCACATACAGGGCCCCGCCCTGCCACGGAACTTGCTCGGCGCCGGGGGTGTAGGCGTAGAGCTTGGCAATGTCCATCTGAGCGCCGGAGGCTTGACCCAGGGTGCCCAGGTAGCCAGCGGCCAGACGGCGAGGCTCGTTCTCAGGGTGGGTAAACATCTCCCCGGCCAAGGGCCCAGTTCCGCTTGCCAGAATGATGGGGGTCAGTGCCTCGGCCAGGGTGGGGGTGGTGGCCACGGCTTGGAGTGCGCTGGCCAAGTCGCCGAGCTGGTCGCCCTTGGACTCGATCTGTAGGCGGATGGGACGCCCCAGGGCTGGGTACTGCTTGCTGAGTGGAGCCAGGGCCATCACGCAGTCCAGTTCTCCGCAGCGGTTGATGCGTGCTGCTGCGGCCCAGGTGCGTACCAGCTCGGGGGCGGCGCCGTACTCCTGGATGCCCAAGAGGGCCTTGTCCGCCTCGGGGCCGGGGAGCTGCTGCAGGCCAGTGATGGCCCATCCCCGCGCTCCGATGTCCTGGCCGTGAAGGGCCACGTCACGCAGGGTGGGGACTACCTGGGGGCCCATCGCAACCAGCTTCTCGACCGCGGCTCCTGCCGTTTCCTTTTCTTCCATTGCCAGGACCAAGCCAGCCTGGTCCTCCGGAAGATTCAAGATCGCGTTGATGGGCGTCTCGGGCTGTTGCTGACTCACGTCGGTCAGGATCGCCTCCGATCTGGTCTTGTCTACGTTGGCCTGGGTTTTCTCTCCGGTGTCGAGCGGCGGTTCTGTGGCTGCCTTGTTGCAGGCCAGATTTATTGAGAGCAGCAGCAGCGTGATCATGAGGGCTCCAAGTTGCCGGTCGATTCAAGGACGACGGCCAGCACAGGAAGCTTACATTCTGGCGTAGACCGATTAGCGGAAGGCCCATGATTCTCTTGCTCACCGGCTGCCTCAGCTCTTCAGCCGATCGTGCACTCGGCCCCCTCTATGACTTAGATGCGGACGGTATTCAAGACCTGTTGACCCTGGCTCCAACGGGGGATGGCGGTCGTGGCAGTGTCTGGTTGATCCCCGCGGATCGCGAACCCGTAGCGCTAATCTGGGAGGGTGGGGTTCAAGATGCATTCTGGGCCGGGGACAACACGGGTGACGGACGCTCGGAGCTCGTTCTGCGAGCAGGAACTCAGCTGACCCGAGTCAGCCAAGGGCAAACTGGGGCGCTCACCCAGCTCTCGTCTGGACCCGGCACGGAGGTCTGGGCCACCGATGTTTGCGGGGATGGACGCTGGGATCTGGTTGTGCTCGGACCGGATGGGCTATTCCTCTCGCCGGATGGGGATCTCTCCCGGCAGGTCCCCGTGGCCGCCATGGACGGCCTTTTGGCGGTAGAGGTCGGCGATATAGACCAGGATGGCGAATGGGAATTGGCAACCTTGACCCTGAATCAAGGGCCTACTGGGGTGCGCACCGTGCTGCGGGTGTACCCAGGCTCACGTTCAGGATTTGAAAATCCCCTAAGCTTCAGCCTGCCGGATGGGGTGCTGCCCTCCTATCTGCGGGTTCTACCCGTCGGGCCAAAAAAGCGTTTAGTCGTGGGTATGAGCCCGGTGCGTACCTTTGGCTTGGTGGACGGAAAACTCAGATCGGAGACGGGCTTTGATCTGCCCGATGCGGGCGGTCGGGATTTGCTGGTCTGGAACGAGCGCAACGTGTTCCATCAGGGGGAGCGCCTGATCGCGGGTGATGGGGAGCTGCTGGTTTCAGGCCAGGGCCTGGGTCGGCCGCTGCTTCGCGATCTGGACGGGGATGGTCAGGCGGAGCTGATCGTAGGCGAGCGAACCCAGTCTCAGGTGCACATTGTGAGTGCATCGGGAGAGCATGCGCGGATTGCTGGACCGGTGGAAGCGGTGAGCTACCCCACCGGGCAGATCGCTCTAATGGACGGGCAGACGGTGGTGCTCTGGCAGGGGCGTGCCTTCGGCGGGAAGGGCGAGATCACGCCATCGCCGGATGTACCCACCAGGGAGAAGGCCAGGCTGGCCACCGAGTGGGGGGACTTGAGCTGGGCCCCCAATGGGTCGGTGACTTGGCACAGCGCTGCTGGAGACACCCCAGTGCTGTTTGAGACCGGCGCTGCTTTGAGCATGGATGTGGTCGGCTCGCAGGGCGTCGTGCTCGGCATTGAGCACGGCTTACTGCGCAGCTTTCGCTTTGAGATGGGTCCCCAGGGACCTGGGCCCGCCAAGGTGGAACCACCGCCGAGCGGCGGTCCCAGCTGGTTTGGCGCTCAGGTTCGTTGAGTGATCAGTGGTGTTCGTGGCCGCCAGGGCCGTGAGGGTGTCCATGAGCCTGCTCGTCCTCGGTGGACTCGCGAATGGACTCGATGGTGCCGCTGAAGTTCAGCGAACGACCTGCGAGTGGGTGATTCTGATCCAGGGAGATCACATCTCCTTCAACCTTCGCGACGAACACGGTGCCTTCGTTGCCCTCCTGGTCGGTGACCTGGAAGCTCACGCCCTCGAAGATCTGTGCGTCGGGCGGAAACATACTGCGGGGGTAGGGAGTAGGCTCCTCACCGCTGTGCTCGCCGTAGGCCTGTTCTGGACCCAGCGTCACATCGAAGCTGTCTCCGGCGGCCAGGCCGTTGAGGGCTTGTTCCAGGCCGGGCATGATGTTGTTGGCGCCATGTAGGTAGGGCATGGGATCGCGATCCGTGGAGTCCTCTAACACCTCTCCGCTCTTCGCATCGGTGAGCTTGAAGTGGATGAGCACTACCTTTCCGTTCTCTGCTTTGGCCATTGGGACCTCCTGGTGCAGTGCTAACTGGGGTCGGGCGCGGGCATCAACAAGATAGGCAGCTCAGTCGCTTGCCTCCCGGGCCGAAGGTCGGCGCAGGCCGGGAGCCCGAAGCTTCCGTTTCGGGCCAGACCTGGCAGAGCCAGCGACAGAGCAAAACAGCCGGACCCAAGGGCCCGGCTGTTTTCTCGTGGAGTGTCGGCGCGAAGCCGACCCCTCTCAATCGTCGTCTTCGACGTCCCATTGGCGACTGTTGCCACCGCCCCGCTGACGACTTTGGGTGCTGGGGCGTCCGCCGCCACCATCCTCCCAGCGGGAGTTGGGTGCGCCACGCGCTGGCTTCTTGGGCTCCTTGCGCTGGCGCGTGGCCTCCTTGCCCCAGCCATCCTCTTCAGGCTGCTGTTGCTGGAATCCACCACCGCTGTAGCCGCCACCGCGACCACCGCCGTAGCCGCCGCCGCCGCCGCCACCACCGCCGCGACCACCGCCGCCGCCGCCGTAGCCACCACCGCCGCCGCGACCACCGCCGCCGCCGCCGTAGCCACCACCGCCGCCGCGACCACCGCCGCCGCCGCTGTAGCCGCCGCCGCTGCGACCACCGCCGCCGCCGCTG
>CAJQPC010000234.1 GCA_905480105.1 uncultured bacterium
CCCACCGCGGCTGATCTGACGCCAGCAGTAGATGGCGGTCGCATCCACAATGGGCTTGGCAAAGATAAACCAAAGGATGCCGACACCGAGCTTGGTCAGCTCGCTCGTCCAGAGCTCTCCCTGACCCGCAGGCTGGATGATGCCAACCATCAGGGTCGCCCCCCAGCTCATCAGAAGGTGACCCAGGCCGCCTACCAAGACGATGAGCGGAAGCAAGGCCAAGCTGGACTTGAGGGTTGCCGCGATGGCCGCCCCAACCAGCCTAATGCGCCCGCCGATCTTCGCGGTAGAGATGGGGGTGTAGGCGGCAACCGCCTCGCTGTTTTGTGCCAGATCGCTCATGGGTCTCACTCCGGCCCGCTGAATAACGCGCGGGGCCTTGAACCACACACCAAAGCACCCTGGGTTAGTCCCCGCTCACTATGTCCCGCGACATCCTCACTATCGACACCAGCTTCGCCTCGGCCTTCCAGCTCGAGGACTTGGAGCTCCACGACCTGGAAGCCATCCGGCTGATCCTGGACGGTACCTCGGTCATTGATTGGCACAAGTTGGACCTAGACAGCCTGGACAAGGTCGATGAGTTTCTCCGGGTCAGCTGCGTGGATACCGCAGACCCCGAGGACCTGGAGCGCCTGCGCTTCGTGCTGAATCAAGCGGTGAACTATCTGGAGGAGCATCAGGGCGTGCGCCTTCCGGACGACCTGAGAAACCCCGTAGATGTCCGCCAGGTCTTTGTCGCTGCCAGCACCTGGACTGGTCGCTTTCGTCGTCACCAAGCCATGGCGTGCATGATCTTAAAGTTGATGCACACCATCAACCACATGGAAGCAGCGGACCTAAAGCACCGACTGCCCATCTCAGAGGCGGAGCTCATCGACCGTGTGGAGCGCAGCATCATCTCCCACGCCGATGAGATGCGCCGAGAGGGCTATCCCCTGCAGGCTTTCTACTCATCGAGAAAGACCCGCACATCGGTGATCTCCAAGCTGCTCTCCAAGCGGGAGTCCATCGCGGCCACTCTCTACGACAAGATCCGCTTCCGCATCGTCGTGGAGACCCCCGAAGAGTTGCTGAGTCTGCTGGCTTACCTCTCGCGAAACCTCTTCCCGATGAACTACGTCATCCCGGACGAGAGCCACAACAACCTCTTGGATCTCAGAAAGGCCCTGCAGCGCACCCCGCGCCTGGCCGAGCTCGCCGGGAACCTGCAGCGCCTGAGCCACGACGAAGTTGGCGACGAGCAGGGCCAGCTCAATCCCTTCTCCTCGCGCAGCTACCGGGTCATCAACTTCATCGTGGACTACCCCATCCGCGTCGATGACATCCTGGAGAAAGAAGGCATTAATGCCACCTACTTGTTGGGTCGCATCGTGTACGTGATGGTCGAGTTTCAGCTCGTCGACCGCGAGACTGCCAAGACCAACGAGCAAGGTGCCAATGCCCACGGCTTGTACAAGGGGCGCCAAAAGAAGGTCGTCGAGGAGCGCTTGCTGCGGGGGAGTCTGAAGAAGAAGTAGGTCTGTGCTGGGCCGTATGCGCCCAACTCTTCACAGCTGGCCACTGTTCAGAGATGAGCCAGATTTTCCCTTGTCCTAGGTCACCCTGTCGTCTCTCCCGACCGGACCCGATAGGTCCGGCAAGCGACAGTCCCTGTGGTCGGTATGGATTTGACCTGTCCCGCCTCAGCGATCGGCTCCCCCATGGCCCCAGCTCCCCTGGCCTGGGAAACTAATCAAACTGCTTCGCCAGCTTTAAGCCCTGGTTCTGGTAGTGACTCCCACCCACCCCATACAGCTGGTCCGGCAGGGCCTCGTTCCGCATGAACTCCAAGCGAAACAGCGGCTGCCCATGCTCCAGTAAAAAGGGCACATCGTGGGTGCGAATCTCCAGTACCAGCCGGGCACCTGGACTCCCATCCGGCGACCAGCCAAAGCCCGAGTCGATAAACCCAGCATAGTGGGTGCGCAGCTCGCCCTTTGTGGCGTCGAAAGGCACCAGCTCCGCGCACAGGTCTGGTGGGATGCAGAGGCGCTCTCGGGTCGCAAAAATATAGAACTGCTCCGGTTCCAGCACCACACCGTCGTCGCCTGCTGGGGCAATGGGCGTCCACCATCGCTCCGAGCGCAGGTTTCTCCGTGCCAAGTCAACCGGCGGCTGATGCCGCCGCGCTAGATAGCCGGCTGGCCCCACCGCCGACTCCAAGTCCACGGACAGCAAGACCCCAGGGGGGCGGTCCACGACCGGCGCCGCAGAGCCATCCGACCAGATGCACAGAGGCGCCTTCTCCTGGCGCGCTTGGAGCTCCTCCACGCCTACGGCCGGGTGCCCGGTGGCCAGACGCAGCTGCCCCAAACAGTCTCCCCGCCGCACTGCAATGTGAAAGGACTGAGGCGTGATCTCCAGGTACAAGCGACCCTTGTAGCCTTGAGGCAGGGTGTCAAAGGCGTAGCCAGTCTCCGTGAGCAAGCGCACAAAAACATCCAAACGGCCCGTACTGGACTTGGGATTACCCCGGCCCCACACGCCCTTGGGGAGCTCTAAGACTTCCTCGACTTCCGCCAGGTAGACCCCCCCCTGATGTAGCACCAGGGGCGTGTCTCGATCCAAGCGGTGGGTGGCCGTGGCCAGGCGTCCCAGCTTGCGCTCTATGCCGTGAGCCCCAGGCAGGAAGCTGCACTGAAGCTGCCAGACCCTTGCGCCAAGGCGTAGATCCAGAGAGCTGGGTTGAATCTGGCGATCCTGCAGGGGCATGAGGGCCTGGATGTGACCATCGGCTGCCAGTCGCTGCAGGGACTGTCGAACAAGGATTCCGGACATGCCGGCACTCTATTCCAAAATCGAGAGCCAGGTGCACCCTGGCCCGATGCACATCCTTCCTGCCTTGGCCAGCCGCTCTCTAAAGGGTGTACGGGCTCAACTGCGAGCCCCACGCTGACCGGGACTCCGCCGCGCATTCTCGGGCAAATGCGCCGCTCAAGACGGGCGCGCCACTAAGGAATCCAAGCTGCCTCCCGCAAGGTTTGTTCTAACGCATCCGCGAGCCACCAGTGCCCGTTCACGCTGAGGTGACAGTCGTCGAGAAAGAGCGTGGGATCACCACTTTCGTAGAGCAGACTCGCCCCATCCAGGTGCACACTCCCCGTCTCAGCAGCCAGCTCTGAGAGCATCTGGTTGTATGCCCTCATTGGCGCCGGATCCGGGTTCAGGCCTTCTGTGACCAGCAGCACTCGGGCCCCCTGTTCCTGCGAGGCCGCCACAATGCGCTCCAAGTTCTGTCGGGCATCAGCCACCGGAACAGCCACTGCGCCGCCCTGTGAAAACACAGAAAGAACGGCAAACTTAAAG
>CAJQPC010000235.1 GCA_905480105.1 uncultured bacterium
GACAGCGCCACCAAGGGGCAGACCGGCACAGTCAGCTTCTACGCATCCCTGCGCCAACAAGGCAGCGACGCGAGCTTTGGCGAGGTGAGTCATTTCACCCGCATCGGCGGCCGCTGGCACTACCACAGCGCCAAGCTAAACTGAGACGCGCCGCGCGCGAACCGCAGCCTAAACAGGCCGGAACACAGTGCCCCAAAAACTTCGGTTTACGGGGACCAAGGCGGTACCCAGCCACCGAACTCCTGCTCCGCCCACATGGCCACCGCGACCGTCAGATGATCCTGGCCACGTGCCGCACCGACCTGAACACCCAGGGGCAGTCCCTGAGCGTTTAGTCCAAGGGGGACCTGGGTCACAGGCATCTCCATCACGTTGAGAAGCGCCGTGTAGGCATAGTCAAAGTTGAGCCGGAGTTGCCGACGAACCGCCAGTCCGTGCTTGGGCGCCGGCATCGTGTAGGAGGGGTAGAGCAGCACCCCGTCGTCGCCCAGCCGCTCCTCCAACTCCGCCTTCAGCTCCAGGCCCATCTCTAAAAAGCGCTGGGTGCGTCGAGGCAACAGCGACGCCAGCGACTCAGTGAGCCCAAGCATGCAGGCCATCAGCGTGTGGTTGGGGCGGCCGATCCCCAGGCGCATCAGCTCTATCAACGCTGAGACCGGCTCTCCGTCGCCCATCAGTGTCGTGAATGGGGTCCCGTTGGCATGCTGAAGGCTGCTCGACCAGATGTCAAAGCCATGCTTCATCGTGGGGATTCGCAGCTCCTCCACTTGCGCACCTGCCGTCTTTAGCGCCTGAGCCATGCGGGATTGGACCTGGCGGAGATCCTGGGAGACCGGCTGCCGCCCGTTGTCCGGAATGTGGAGCACCCGCAGGGAGGAGATGTCTACGTGGCTTGGATCTCCCAACTCCATGTGCTCGCAGCCCTTGTCCTGTCCATCCGGACCTGAAAGGATCTTCAGGAGAGGCCAGATATCCTCTGCTTTGCGGCAGATCGGCCCGGTGCTCAGATACCGAAGGGCCTGGCCTTCGGCGATGGGGTGCTGACCGGTTCCGGGGACCAAGCCACCGCTGGGTTTGTGTCCAAAGACCCCATTGAAAAAAGCAGGCATGCGAATGCTGCCACCGATGTCCGAACCCAGGCCGAAAGGCACAGCACCCGCCCCCACCAGTGCGCCCTCGCCCCCAGAGCTTCCCCCGACCGTGCGCGTGGGGTCATAGGGATTGTTGCTGCGGCCGTAGACCAAATTGTCCGACTCCATCCACATACAGAGCTCAGAGACGTTGCTCACCCCCAGGGGCACGGCCCCCGCATCCAGGTAGCGTTGGACTGCAGTCGCGTTGCGATCGGCGATCACATTCTGGCGCCGCAGCAGTCCACTAGAGTTCGGCATACCCTCAAAAGCGAAGCACTCCTTGATGCTGCAAGGCACCCCGTGAAAGGCTCCATCACCCGGCCTCACGTCGCTGCGACTCGCTTGCAGTAGCGCCTTCTCGCGCCGTTGCATTACCATCGCGTTTAGGGCTGGATTGACCTGATCCAAGAGGTCCTGGTGAGCCATCACAACCTCTAAACTACTAAACTCACCGGACTTTATACCAGCGGCCAGCTGTGTCGCACTCGACGTAAGCAGCTTGGAAGACTGTGGGCTTTTTTGGGACACTGGACCCCTATGGTGTTGGGTTTAGAATCATTTAGGGACAGTAAATCGGCGCCACTGATTTCAGCTATTCACCATATGAATGCAACAACAGGTGGTCATTCGTCGTCATAAGGGTAGTTAGCCAAACTGGAGGCGTAATGATCTTCGCTACCGACCCTCTGACCCTCGCACTCGCCCTTGGCCTGCTCGGCCCTGCCGCCGTAGACGAGCAAGGCCTCTTCGACGAAGGACCTAACGAGTTGAGCCGCAAGGAGGCTGCAGAAGTGCTTGCCCAGGCCCTGGATGCCGCTATCGACGAAGAGACCCAGTCGGTCCTCCTGACCGAGACCCACACTGTGGACCTGGACCCAGACGACTTCCAGGACCCGGAACCAGCCTAAGCGCTGCTGCGCCCGACCTCACTTCCGGGCGGCCCACCGGGCCAAGACCGGCAATACCGTGATCGACGTGACGAAGCAGGTTGTCACGCCAAGCAGCACCATCGAGGCGAGCCCAGCAAGCCCCCGATGGTTGAGCAAAAACAGGATGGAGAAGCCCAACGACGTGGTCACACTGGTGAACAGAATGGCCTTTCCAGTCGCTCCGACAGCCTGGGCGATGTCCTCGTCTCTTTCATCGAAGCGGTGCAGAATATGAACCCCATCATCGATGCCGATTCCAAAGACAACGGGGGCCGCTGACATCATCAATACCGATATGGGCACTTCAAAGGCCAAGAGAACCGCCAGGGCAACCAGAGTTCCGAGCACCAAAGGAACCAGGGCCACCAGAACGCGCTTGGGCCTTCCAAGGTCCGCCCACAGAATGACAGCCATTGCCAAGAGGATCGCGCACACTGCCCAGGGCACACCTTCCAGGCCACCCACGATCAGTCGGTCCACAACAAATAGGGTGCCGACGGCTCCTGGGTCTACCGATTGGACCTCGGACTTAAAGCGCACCAAAAACTCGTAGTCGATGCGGTAGTCGGAGGGGTAGACGTAGGTGATCATCTTGTCGCCGCGCACGTAGCGCTCGCGCACCGCCTCGGGCAGATCCTCGATGCCGTAACGCCAGAGACTGCTCCCCTGCTGGAGCCCCAGCACGGCACCCTGAGCTCGCTCTAAAATCAGCCGCTCGGACTCGGCCAGGTTCTGCTCACCGCCAGGCAGAGCATCCAAGGCCTCCTGCGAGGCGGCTTGCAACTCACGGGCCTTGTTGGCCAGGTCAGGACGGCCAGCAAAGGTGGCCTGGCCCATGATTCGAGACCCGATGACCTTGAAGGCGGCAAGGTGCTCTGCGATCGCCTGTATGTCGGCGGCCTGACGCCCCTGGGTCTGGATCTCAAGCCCAGAAATAAGCGGCTGAATCCGGCGATTTCGGTCCAGACGTGCTTCCACGTCCTGGGGAATAAAGTCCTGGACGCCCTCGACCCGAACTACGGTGTCCAACTCCATGAAAGCAGCAGCCTGTTCCCGGGCTTCCTCCAAGCTGGTGGAGACCGAGAGCACCGCCTCCGAGCTGCCTCCAAAGGCTTGAGCAACCAGCTCATTGGCCTCCATCGCGGGCAGGTCCTGGGTGATCAGCTTCTCCATGTCGGTCTCAATGCGGAAGCGCGGCAGCATCGACAGGCTGCTCACTATGACCAGCACCACGATGGCCATCACAACGCGCGGATGGGCAAGGGAGGTGCGGACCACCTTGTCGATGAGAGGCAATCGCAGACCGGTGGGCTTGTCGCGGCGGCTCATCCCGTCGGTGAGGCTCAGGGCTGCCGGCAACACCACCACCATGATGATCAAGGCACAGCCCAGCCCCATGGCCGCGGTGACGCCTAAGTGAGTAGCCGCCTTGAAGTCCGTGAGAAACATCAAAGCGAATGCGCTCATGGTGGTCAAAGCGCCAATCACCACACCACGCCCAGTCCGTGAGAGCGCAATGGCCATGGCTTGACCACCCTCTACACCGGCTGCGCGCTCATCGTTGAAGCGCACCACCACATGCACCGCGTAGTCCACCCCCAGACCAAAGAGCAGGATTCCAAAGGCCAGCGAGGTCAAGGAGGCGTAGCCAAAGACCAAGCGCACCAAAGCAAAGGTCCAGAGCAGGGACATCAGCAGCCCTGTGCCGACTAAGACCGGCGTAATGGGCCGACGGTCCAAGGCAAAGAGAACCAGCAGAACCAACGCCAGGCTCAAGGTGCTCAGGGGCATCATCCGGCCCATGATGTTGTTCTGGTCCTGAAAGCCCCCAGGCAACAGCCCAGCAAAGTTCATCCAGAGCTCAGGGTGTGCAGCACGCACTCGGTCGACGGCGTCCTCCAGCTCCTGAAAGCCGGCCATGCCCATCTCGATGTTCATGGGATCCAGGGTGGTGCGGACATCGACCACGTAGATCAGGCCATCCGGACTGGCCAAGTGCCCATCCCGGAGCGGCAGACCAAGCATAGATTGCTCACCCACGTCCAGGCTCGGTGCCAAGAGGGAATCCAAGCGCTCCGATGTGAGCGGAGCCTCTGCACCATCCCGAATCAGGTGCAGCATAGAGATCAGGGCATCCAGGGCCTGACCCGCGTTTGGATCCGCACGCGGGCTGGTCAAACCCTCTCCAAGCTCGCTGCGCAGCGCTCCAAGACCGCTCTCTAATGTGGGTTCCTGGTCCAATGCCCGGAGCACAGGAGCCAGCTGGGCGAGTTCCGTCTCCAGAGTCTCAAACGCAGGATCATCCAGGTAAACCAGACCATACTGTAGGGCCGCATCCCGGTCGACCTCGGACTGCACGGCGGTCACGATGCTCGCCTTCGCCAAAGATTCAGTCACCTCTTCGGCAGCCAAGCGTCGGGTGGATTCGTCGCCGCCACGAATGACCAAGACCAGACCCGAAGCGGCTCCGAACTCCTGTGAGACGGCCATTAGGTCAATGACCGCTGGCTCATCCTCATCCAAAATACCCATAAAGGTTGCATCGATGGGCAGGCCGTACACCACGGCACCGCTGATGGCGGAGAGCAGCAGGGCGATGGCCAAGATCGCTTTGGGCCGCTGCCAGGCTACGCGGGCGACGTGCTCCAGCAGCCGTGGGAGGAGGCGACTCATCTGCGGTCTGCCTTAACCCAGTTCGGTCCTGTCAGGCTGCTAAAGCTACCTGGATCATGGGCCGTCCGATCCGCCCTTGCGTTGGCTTCGCTTGTCTTGTCGCCAAGAGCTTCGCTGACGGCGCTCGTCCGCCTTGGTGGTTCCGCCAAAGCGGTAGCTAGCCTCAAAACTGGTCAACAGCCAAAGATAGCTGGGAGAGCTGACCCCTACACCCGCCTTGAGACTCAGACGCTTCATGTCCATCTGGTAGGCCAGGGTCGCCCGATAGGAGTTCCGGGCGCTCCAGTCATCACTGGTGGCCACATAGGGTGACAGCATCGCAGGCACCTTGGCGCTGCCGCCGGTCGCGTCCTGCATCCAGAGCACCGAACTCAGGTCCACGACAAAGCTGTCCCGTCGATTCAAGCGGTAGTCCACCGCCAAGCGCGCAGACGCGGCCTGCCCCTGGTAGGCGATGTTCGGAAACAAGCCGAGCTCGTCGACCAGCCCAAAGGCCGAGTACACCTCTCCGGCAGAGAAGGTGCCCCGCATGCCCACGCTCCAATATTGGGCGCCCAAGTGCATCCCCCAGCGCTCACTCAGCACTGCGCTCACCGTGGGTCCCACTGCCCAGTACTGGGCTGCGAATTGCTCTTGGGTGTAGCGATAGCCGCTGCCTTGCAGGGAAAGATCCATTCGCCCCAATCGCAGGGGGTTGACCTTGATGTTTGCATTCTGAATACCCACCAGATTCAGGGGCAAGTTGGTCCCCACCTGGGTGCGCGGCAGGACTCCGATTTGCGTGTTGGACAAGCCCATCCGCACCTCTCCAAAGTCCAGGGTGTACGCCGTGTAGTCCACCTGCGCTCTGGGATTTGGGGGCAGCTTGCGCAGGCGCGGCCGCAGCCAATCTATTTGGGTTCTGGTCACCTGAGGCACGGCAGCAGCCCGAGCCATTTGCTCCGAGGAGAGCAACTCGAAGTCCTGTGAGGCCGGCTCTATGGCCGCGTCCTCTTGCACCTCGTCCCCAGTCGTTCCTGACCAACCTTGGGCAGATGCCGCCTGGGAAAAGGCAAGACAGGCAGCGAGCAGATTCAATGGGGTGAACATGCGCAATACTTCGGCAAAACAGAAGCGAGGCTTTAGACCGCACCCAGCCCCAAGAGCGCAGCCTGCATCACGGGGAGCATGGTGTGGGAGGACGCAGTGCTCGGAAACACGCTGGCGTCCAGGATCTGTAGATTGTCCACACCGTGTAGCCCAAAGCCCAAATCCACCACCGAGGTCTGCGGATCCACACCCATTCGACAGGTCCCTTGCGGATGTGACGAGATCAGGGAGAGAGAAGCGGGAGCCAGAGGCCAGTTCTTTAGGGCCTCCAAGTCGGTCGTGGACTCGACTACGGGAAAGCCCACCACCGGTAGGTAGACCTGCTCCGCCCCAGAGGCCAAAAAGACCCGCGCGCAGGTGTCCATCGCCTCCCGCAGCCGCTCCAGCCACGACGGCGAAAAGGGATAGTCGATCACGGGTCTAAAGCCCTTGCGGCGCACTTGACCCATGGGGGCATCCGGCACCAAACACAAGGCCGCTCCCATGTGGGTGTAGTCGCGGAATACCTCCAACAACTCCGGGCCCCAACCCACGCCGTTAACCGCCGCCATGCCTGGAGTCGCGCTCACTGATTCAATACGGAATCCCCCCAGACCTTGCTCCGGAGTGCAGGTCTCTCGGCCATGCAAATAGGCGGCCTGGGGAATGCCCCGGAACATGCGAACCGTCTCCGGAAAGCGCGCAGAGACCGGTGCCTGGGGCTGCAGGCTGAGATTTTTGCCCACCACAGGCCCTCCGAGCAGGCTCGCTTGGAGGATCAGCGGGCTGTGAATCGCTCCAGCCGCCAGGATGATGCGATCGGCCTTGACCCGGAAGCGCCCCACCACCTTGTGTCCCTCCAAGAGCTGCCCTTCTACCGCCCGCACTCGCCCATTCTTGTGGGGCAGGCGGCTGACACGAGCCCCGGTCTTCACCCGCAGATTACCAGTGGCCACCCCCCTGGGAATCCAGGTCAAAGCGGTACTTTTCTTCGCATCGTAGGCGCATCCGATCAGGCAGTATCCACTGCCTACGCAGCCCACTCGGTTGTGCTCGAACACGTCCCCGGCGATGCCAAGTGCTCGGCCACCCTCCAAGAGCAGCTGAGCGTTCCGGTTCAATTCGTGGCTCTGGATGCGGTTGGCGCCAATGGCCTGGGCCGCAATGCCCGCCGCCTTGGCCCACTGCTGCGGCGTGAAGCGGTCTACCCCGTAGACCTGAGCCCAATGGGCTAAAACGCCGCCCGGGACCGGGACCACATCCGCCATGTTGACGACCGTGCTGCCACCCAAAGCGCGCCCCTGGAGAACTGCCACACCGCCATCCGCGCTGAACTGCTTGCCCCCGTCCCGGTAGAGCAGAGGCAGCATCTGCTCCTCTCGCTGGGTCATCTGCGAGGCCTTGACCTGGACGCCCTCCTCCAAGAGCAAGACCTCGTGCCCCGCCTCGGCCAGATAGCCCGCGGCCAATCCTCCCCCTGCGCCCGATCCGATCACACAGATCTCAGAGGTCAAGTCCAGGTTGGTCATCGGCCCACCAACGGACCGTCGTAGCCCATGGCAGACCAGCTCTCCGGGCTGGCAAAAAAGCTCATCACCGCCGTTCGCCGAAGGGCTTGGAAGACCTGACGCCGAACGCCCAAGGGGCTGGACTCCCACGCCTTTAGAACTTCCTGTCTGCGCCCGATATCCATTCGGTGAAAACCCACAAAACCGGCCGTATGCTCAAGTAAAAGCAAGGCTGTGGGCAGCTGCTCGGCCAACTCCGGATCCTGCCCAGACAAGACACGGTCCACCTCCAGAGCCAAACTTTCTGCCACGCGAGCATCGGGGAGCAGTACCTCAAAGGCCGCCAGTAAGGTCGCTCGGGGCTGGGCCCCCAAGAAGGGAGAGTCCAGCTCCTCCACGGGCCCACGGTGTCCCCAAGCCCAGGTCCCCAAACAGGAGAGCAGCCCAAGACTCAGTCCCCCAGCGAGGACATGGCGGCGTGTAAGCACGCAATAGAGTACACCCCGAAAGCAACGCCACTTGGGAGCGCGCATGAGCGAGATCGACCTGAGCTTCGAGTTGGATGGCCAGCCCCAGGACTGCAACGTGGACGGCAACCGCAGCGCTCTGAGCCTGCTGAGAGAGGACCTGGACCAGAGCACTCTGCGCCCTGGGTGCTCCCCCCAAGGGGTGTGTGGAAGCTGCGCAGTGCTGGTCAACGGCAAGTTTCGCTTGAGCTGCACCCTGCCCGCCCGGTCCTTGGCTGGAAAGCACGTGCAGACCTTGGCCAGCTGGCCTCTCGCCGAGCAAGCAGCAGCCGCCTTTGCTGCCCAAGGCGCTGTGCTCGGTGGCTATGAGATCCCTGGCATGCTCACCCAAGCAAGGGCTCTGCACGAGAAGGGCGCTACAGATCCCTCCGGCGCGGACAAAGGTCTACTCATGCACCTCCAGCGGGGTGGAAGCTGGCCCGCCATCAAGGCGGCGATCGGCAGCATTGAGAGCGCGCACCCCGCGCCAAGCATCCGCCACATAGAGCGCGCACTGGGCCAAGCGGCCATCGTCGAAGACCTACAGCGTCCAGGCATGCGCCACGCCGCTCTGGTCTGGGTACCCAGCCCGCGGGTCAAGTTTTTAGAGCTCACCCTGCCCGAGCTGCCCCCAGATGTTCTGGTGCTCACTGCAGAAGACCTGCCCCTAACCCTGACCCCATCCCAAGCCGAACTGCTGCTCTCCATGGGAAGTGAGAGCCGCCACGCCGGAGAAGTGGTGGCCATCGTCTTGGCCCCGACTCGGGTCCAGGCCCAAGCGGTGCGCAACCAGGTTCAGGTCCAAGTCGAGACACTGGAGCCAGTGACCCTGCTAGAAAAAAGCCGTCTCGCCGTAGCAAGCGCAATGGAGAACTACGGACAACTACCGGAGAGCTCCAGCGCACAGATCCAGACAGCTTTTGTCGCCCAAGGCGCCGCATGTATCGAGCCGCCCAGCTGGTTGGCCGTCCCCACCCAGGACGGCCTGACCCTGTACTCAAACGGAGAATGCGCCGGGGCAGAGGCCGCTCTGAGCCAGTACATGTGTGGCTTAGAGCCCGACTCGGTAAGGGTAGAGATCCTCGGCTCACGGCCCTCCCCTGGCGGACGAGACGAGCTAGGATTGGGCCCCTTGGTGGTCGCTGCCGCGCACTTCCTTGGCCGCCCAATCAAGCTCAGTCTTGAGTTGGGCGAGAGCGCACGCATTCAGGGGAGACGCCACCCAGCCGAGTTGGAGCTACAGCTGAGTCTGATCGATGGAGACTTGGCTTTGCAAGCCGAGATCAACGCAGATTCCGGCGGAGAAGGTCAGCTTGGTGAAGCCTTCGTCTACCCGGCATCCGCGCAGCTGGGCGGTGCCTACCGCCTCTCCCACTGCCAAGCTGAGATCCGGGCCTACCAGACCAACAACCCTCCTGCCGGCGGCATGGACGGGGACGGCATGCTCCAGACCTTGGTGGCCCAAGAGCTGGCCATAGACGCCCTGGCCCAGGCCCAAGGGATCGCACCCATGGACCTGCGCGCCCAGTGCCTTCACCCCGAATCCGGTGCCGCCGAGCTCTTGGGGCAGCTCCCAGAGGGCCAGGGCTGGTCCCAGAGTGTGATCGCCTTGCGCTCCTTGGGACAGGCACCCGCAGCTCTTTCGTTGGAGCAGCGAGACGGCAGGGTGGTCCTGCACTTAGATCGGGCCCGAGCAGCCTCCTGGGAAGAGGAGATGCGCGCCATGATCGTGGCAGCTGGATTCGACGACCATGCCATCGAGCTGCGCGTACACTCCGACGCTCCGGCCAGCCCTTCCTGGGATGTAGGCACCACACTGCAGGCGCTGGTCCAGGCCATCCAGGAGCTCCCAGAGGAAGGCCTCACCCAGGCCGAGTTCACCCCACAAGACACACTGTTCACCGCCCAGCGCGCCGCCGCGGCCGTGCACATGAACGCGCAAGGCCAGATCACTCAGATCCAGGTCTTCGCCCACTGCGGACAAGACCTGCTGCCCGTCTTCACCCAGGCCCGACTCATGGCCGCAGCCCAAGAAGGCCTGGGCGCCATCCTGACAGAGCAGGCCCTGGCTAGCGACGGCGTGGTGGACGATCGTCTGCGTATCGCCGGCTTGATCAAGTCCCGGTCCATGCCCCAAATCCATGTCCAGGCTGTGGCATCGGATCACCCCCCTATAGACCCCACGGCCGCAGCCAGAATCGCTGTCGCCGCCGCAGTGGCATGCGCTCTGACAACGGTCGAGGGCTGTGTGCGCCCAAGCTTTCCCGCACGAGACGCCGAGGCCGCCTACGGCGTGGGCGTCAAGCGGCCCCGTGCCCCCAAGCGCTGAGTCTGCGTCTTAGGCCCGTCGGGCAAAGGCCCTGACTCCCAATCCCAGGGCGGCGCCAAAAAAACCTATAAACCACCACTCACGGGGAATAGACGGCGCCTTACCTTCAGAGAAAGGCCTGCGGTCAGGCACCGAGCGCAAAGCTTCCAGACGCCCCATTGGGCGCAGACTCAAGCTGACCTCGCGCAGGGATTCGTCCATCGACCAGCTGCTGGGCAGCAGAGGTGCCGTCTGCACCAAGACCCAGTCTGCTGAGAGCTCTCCCTCCACCCAATAGAACCCGGGTAGGTCAGGCAGGTTGCCATTGCGCAATGCAATCTCGTGTGGACCCGGTTCCAGCTCCAAGACCAGCTCCTGCTCAAAGAACAGAAAAATCTCACTGCCCTTACTGGACCGGGACTTCGTATCGATGCGCCACTCTTGTACTTCCCCATCGACGGCCACCACCAACTCCTGGGCCAGTTCCTGGTGCCTGCGCTCCACGAACGCATCGGCAGCCTGGGGGCCAAAGTCAGCACTGGGCTCTAAAGTGTCCAAGACGTGATGAATGGGCACACGCGTCCATTGGTGGACCCGCAGCTCTCCTGGGCCGACGTCCAAGCGCAAGCGGTGACCAGGCAAGCCACCCCCGGCGGGATGCGCCTGGGTCAGAGCAGAAAGGAGCAGCCACATGCTTGTCCTCTTAACCAGACCACGCACTGTGTGATTAGGATCCCCTATGGCTATTGATTCCCGTTCCTTTGGCATTCAGATGACCCCGCTGGTCAAGATCAGCGTAGGCACCTTGATCGCCTGCTTTGTGCTGCAGCTGGTCTGCATCAACATCCTGGGCATCCCCCTCGATGACTACCTGTTCATGCACCCCTTCCGGAGTGAGCTCTGGGCGCCTTGGCAGGCCCTGACCAGCTTTTTCTTCGCAAGTGATGTGCTGGGGGCCTTGTTGAACTGGTTGGTCCTGGCCTGGTTCATCCCGCCGGCTCAGGCCGCCCTGGGAAGCAAGGGTCTGATCCGAGCTGTGAGCACTGCCGCGGCGGGCTCGATGGTGCTGACCACCGTGCTGGACATGGCCGGCCTGCTCAACGGCGGCCTGCATGTGGGCATCAATCCCATCCTGACAGCCTTGGTGGTCATCTTTGGCATGAGCAACCCGAACGCCAGCATCCGCCTGTTCTTTGTGCTGAAAATACAAGCCAAGTGGGTGGCCTACGGCTCCGGGCTCATTGCGCTGCTCTTCTTTCTATCCGGACGGGATCTGGGATCGACGATGTACCTGAGCGGCTGGATCTTCGCCTTTGGCTACATGAGCCTGGGTCAGGACTTCTTCAGGCAGTGGAACCTGCGCCGCCAAGCGAGAAAGACTGAGAAGGAATTGGGCAAGTTCACTGTGCTCAAGGGCGGAAAGGACGAAAAAGGCGATGACTGGATAAACTAAAAAGCGTTGGAGAAAAATTTTCTTCGGCTTTAGTCGACACCTGCTATACCGTTAGAGACTTTCTCAGGATCGATCATGTCCATCTTTCGTAGCCGCCGCCGTAAAGGGGCTGTCCTGGTCTTCGTCGCCATCTGCTTGATGGTGCTCTTTGGCTTTGCTGCATTGGCCATTGACCTGAGCTACCACCGCACCCTGCAGTTGCAGGCTCAGAACGCAGCAGACTCCGCGGCCTACGCCGGCATGGTCTCTCTCCGGGAGTCGGGAGACAGGACCGAGGCATACAATGTCGCCGTCGAGATGCTGAACCGGCATACTGTCGGTGGCTCTGTGCCCGACGCCGACATCGAGATCGGAGAGTGGGACTTTGACAGCGACAGCTTCGCTGACGGAAGCAACCCCAACGCCATCTCCGTCGCGGTCAAGCGCGACAACTTAGAGGCCAGCGGCGGCCCCATCGGCTTCTTCGGTCCGGCCCTGGGCTACACACTGCCAAAGGTCACCGCGGACGCCGTCTCGGCTATCCAGCCCCGGGACATCTTGTTCGTCATGGACCAGTCGACCTCTATGGCTGGCACCATGGGCTACGCAGTGGAGGGCTTGGTGGCCGCCCTGGACGTTGTGGTGGAGTCCGACCCCAATGGCCTAGATCAGGTTGGACTCGTGGGTTTCTCAGAGGGCAGCATGGTCCTGACCGAGCTCCAAGGAGCCGTAGATAACTACAGCACCTTGCGCAGCGATTGGGAGAACGAGGTCTGCATCTGCGGCGTGGACTGGTGGGATTACAGACGCCGACCCTACTTTCACAACGATTCCTGGCAATCCCCACGCAATCACCACCCTCTGAGTGCGGGTGACTACGCCTACGGCGGGCCCGACCACGTCGACCTGGCCGTCCCCTGCTGCTATCCCTACTGCAGCAGCGCCACCCTGACTCCCACCGGCGACTACGGCGGCTACACCAATACCGATGCAGCCATGGAGTCCGCCTACGAACACATGGGCGATTTCGGACGGGGCACCTCCTATAAACTCATCGTTTTTCTAGGCGACGGACGGCCCAACTGCAGCCCCCTTCGCTACGACGCGGGTGCCTGCACCACCAACCAAGAGGTCATCGACAACACCCACACATGGCTGGACTTGGCCGAGACCAACAACATCCGGGTGACCACGATGTTCTTCAACGCGAGCGGCTCCGACGCATACGGCGAGGCCATCTTCGAGAGCTACGTGCGCGGTGGAAAAGCCTTTGCGACCTCGGACAAAAATGAACTCAAGGAGCTTTTCGAAGCCGCTGTTCGCACCAACGTGGCCCTGGTGGAGTGATGCTCTTCCTCCTGGTGGCGTGCACCGAGGCCCCACCTCCACTGCCTGAGGTCGTGGCCCAGCCCCAGACTCCAGCCCCAAGAGAGCGCACGCCGAAGTACACGCAGGCAGCGCTTCAAGACAGCGATGATGCCTTCACCGTATCGGGCATTCTGCGTTGCAAAGACGACCCGTCAGGCCCCTGGACCCTCGCGGTCTGGCCATTCCACCCGGAATTCTTCGGGCCGGACCCCCAAGTCTTGCCCTGGCACACCCCGCTGGTGTCCATCGAGCTGGACAAGGTGAGCAGCTTCTCCCTCCAGGTGCCCAAGGGCGACAGGCGACTGCTTCTCGCCTACAAAAACAACGGGGAGGTCCAGGGCTTCGCAGACGAAAGCGGCGCCTATCTGGCCGTTCATTCCGATGTTTCACAGCTCGTAGTCGACTGCAGCCACAGCCCTGAGTGGGCAGACGGCACCGCCCCGGTAACCCAGCAGGGCCACGCCGAGCCTGTACGCGAAGACCTATCCCCGGCCGACGCAGACTGGCTCTACACGACCCCTTCGGGACGCCGCACCGAAGACTCCGACCTACAAGACTTTGAAGACCGGCGGGCCGAATACGAGCGCCGCTTCGCCAAAGATCCCAACAGGGGAGACATTGCCGCAACCCTGGCCCTCGTTCCACCAGAGGCAGTCGAAGAGGCCCTACGTAACATGGAGAACCGATGAGTTTCCGCTTCCGACGCCGTGGCGCTGCCCACATCGAGTTCGCCTTGGTGGCACCGGTGCTGATCCTGGTGACCTTCGCCATCGTCGAGTACGGCTGGATGTTCTACCAGCGTGCTTTTGTTCTGGACGCCGCACGCCGAGGGTGCCGCGCGGGCGCAGTGGTTCACCCACTGGACGACTACGCAGGCGCCGTTGAAACCGTCACCGTGGACCAGCTTGAGTTGGGTGGCGTGGACTGTGATGTTCTGGATTGCAACGTCAATACCCGTACAGACGGGGACTCTCCCAAGGAAATTCTGCTCTGCTCCGTCGAAGTCGAGTACCGCGCCATCACCGGCCTAATTCCCACGCCAGCCAACGTTACCGCCGGCTACATCTACCACTTCGAGAGGCAGAGATGACACGGCGCAGCACTTCTACTTCCCCTCGCAAAAGCCGCTCCGGAGGCGCAGCAATCGAATTCGGCCTGATCTTCCCCGTCTTGATTGCGATCTTGGGATCCGTGGTCGAGTACGGCCTGATGTTCAACGAATACCTCTCGGTCGTCTCGGCCACCCGAGACGGTGCCCGCTGGGGCGCCAACTGGACCGTAGACAGCGGAGACTCCGAGGCCGAGGCCATCACACGCGTCCGAGATTCCTTGGACTTGGTGAGCCTAAGCTGCACCGAGGCTGACGAAAGCGACGGCAACTGCAGCGTGACAGCGGTCCTCGATGTCCTGCCGACCTACGGCTACAACTACATCGAGGTGCGCACAGCCATGCGCTACGACCCCATCTTCGGCGGCCTGCTTCCCTACCCCGAGTACATGACCTACCAGTCCTCCATGGTTCTGGCAGACCAGTAGACGCTGCACCCGAAAGATGCAGCACCCAGTAGACACTGCGCCCCGATTGCTGCTGAGCCGGATACACTCTCGCCATGAAGGCAATCGTTCTCCAGGGCCAGTGGGCCCCTAAGCCTGAGCTTCGGCTCTCCCCCGAACACCAGGCCCAAAAAAAGGCACCAGGCTCGTTGGCCTGGAAAGATCCGCGCTACCGAGCGCAGACCATCGACGACCCAAGCCCTGGGCACGGCGAGGTGGTCGTTCGGGTACGTCGGGTCGGTGTCTGTGGCTCCGATACCCACTGCTATGAGACCGACGATGAGGGCTACGTGCTCTTCTCCGGTCCTATGGTGCTTCCGGTGGTCCCTGGCCACGAGTATGCCGGCGAGGTGGTTGCACTGGGCCCTGGGGTGCGCAACCTGCGCATAGGCCAACTGGTCGCCGCAGAGGGCATGTTGAACTGCGGGGTCTGCGAGGCTTGCCGGAGCTTCAAGCCAAACCAATGCCCCACACTGGAGATGGTGGGCTTTTCTGCTCCCGGCGCCTACGCCGAATACATCACCGTGGCCGAGCGATTCTGTTGGAGCCTGGACGGCTTGGCCGAGTCCACCGGTTCCAAAGAACAAGCCTTGGAGCTGGGGGCCCTCATCGAGCCCATCAGCTGTCCCTACAACGGAATCTGGGTCGCTGGCCGTGGAATGCTGCCGGGCGAGCACGTGGTCGTCTACGGCTGCGGCCCCATAGGCTTGGGCGCCATCGCGCTGTGCAGAGCAGCCGGCGCAGCCAGTATTTTAGCGGTCGACCTGAGTGCAGAGCGCTTGCTATTGGCGACAGCGCTAGGGGCTGACCAAGTCGTCGACCCACGCACCTTGGCTCCCGGGGAGCTCAGCGCTCTGATCAGGACGCGGACCCGTGGCTGGGGAGCTGACTTGCAGGTCGAGGCCGCAGGGGCTGCTGGCGTGCTCATGCCGGAGATCGAGACCTCCTTTGCGCCAGGAGGTCAGATGGTCTATCTGGGCCGAACAGGAGAGCGCGCGCCTGTCATGTTGGATGCGCTGGTCACCGGTGCAGCAAGCATCAATGGGGCACGAGGCCACGTTGGCGGTGGTTGCTTCTCCAAGGTGATCCGTCTCCTCGAGCACGGCCGATTGCCCGTGGAAGCCATGATCACTGCCCACATGGAATTCGCCGACTTTGCCCAGGCCATCGAGCAGAGCTGCACTCGCAGCGACGGTAAAATCATGATCCGGGTTTAGGGTCTGGGCCAAAATTCCGTTCTGTGGAATATCGGAGAGAACCATGTCCCTACCCCCCATCGATATTCCTGAGAGCGCGCTGACCTACGTGCCCGAGCTGACCCTCCCTGTTGGGGGTCCTCTTCCGAGCGGTCTGGCGTCGACCCGGGTGCGCTTCCACGACATCCAGGCTCACAAGGAGGCCCTTCGAGGCCCTGCCCTGGACCCGCTGCACCTTCTGCTCCGCTCAACTCTCCCAGATGCTGCACTTCGGCACCGCGTCCCCGAAGAAGTCGCAGCAGTCCTCAAGGCTACACACGACCTGGCTTTCTGCTCACAGCAGATCACCATCAGCAGCATCACGAAAGAACTGCTGTTGAGGGATTACTACGGCCTGGGCGACGTGCCCCCCGACAACGCTCCCCTCGCCGCTGCCTGGTGCCAAGTTCGCATAGACATTGCAGATCGGCTCCAGATGCCTGTGCTGGCTGCGGCAGCTGCATAGGGCACTTGTCAACGCGCCACGGTGACCCTTCCACGTGGGGAAGGCCCCTGCATTGACCCCTCGATCCAGCGCATGCTATTCAAGGAGGTGTAGAGTGCATCCCAGCGGAGTTTGATTTGGGCAAGGCCATCGGTATCGACCTCGGCACGACAAACTCGTGCGCGGCCATTTTTGAGAATGGGAAAGCTCGTCTGATCACCTACAAAGGCGGGGAGACAACCATCCCGTCGGTCTTCGCGATCGACCAGGAAGGCAACCGGCTCGTTGGCTACGAGGCCAAGCAACAGGCCCAGCTAAATCCTCAAAACACGGTCGCAGCCTCCAAGCGCCTCATCGGAAGGAACTTCCACTCCAAGACCATCGACAAGGTCCGCCAAGTCTTTACCTACGAGATGGTCGAAGGCGAGCAATCGGACATCCTGGTCAAGGTCAAGGACCAGGTTTTCACCTTGGAGCAGATCTCCGCGGCCATCCTGCGCGAGATCAAGCGCGTAGCGGAAGACTCCTTGGGCGAAGAAGTGGACCAGGCCGTGATCACCGTCCCAGCCTATTTCAATGATCGACAGCGCCAAGCGGTTCGCTCCGCCGGCGCCTTGGCCAACCTCAAGGTCCTGCGGGTACTCAACGAGCCCACCGCTGCCGCACTGGCCTACGGATTGGGACGAAACCTCTCTGCCCGCGTCGCCGTCTACGACTTAGGTGGCGGTACCTTCGATATCTCCGTCATCGATATCAAGGACCGGATCTTCGAAGTGGTCGCCACTGGTGGAGACACCTTTTTGGGTGGCGTGGACTTTGATGACCGCGTCATGCAGAAAATCCTGAGGGACTTTCTGGAAGAACACGGTGTGGACCTCTCCTGGGACCGGGTTGCTATCCAACGCATCCGCGATGCCTCGGAGGAAGCCAAAATCAAGCTCTCCACCGTGAGTACGACGCGCATTCACGTGCCGTACATCTCCAACGGAGACGCTGGGCCCTTGGATGTGGACCTGGAGTTCACCCGGGCCGACTTAGAGAAACTCACCGACGACTTGGTCCAGCGCACGATTCAGACCTGCGAGCGCATCATCGTCGAGGCCGGTTGCACCGTCAAACAGGTCGATGAGATGCTCTTGGTCGGTGGCCAGAGCCGCATGCCCCTGGTGCAGTCCCAGGTCACCCAGTTCATCGGCAAGCCCCCTTCCAAGGGCGTAAACCCCGACGAAGCAGTGGCCATTGGCGCCGCGATGATGGCCCATAGTCTCGCTGGCGTGGGCACTGGCACTGAGGGGCTGACCCTGCTCGACGTCTTGCCTATGCCGATCGGCATCAACAAGACCGACGGCTCAATGCACGTGCTGTTCAAAAAGAACCAACCCCTACCGGACTACAAGACCCGAACGCTCACCACCTCCAAAGAAAACCAGCGCAGCATCATGTTGCGCCTCTACCAAGGAGAGTCCAAGTATTGCGAGGACAACGAGCGACTGGGCACCTTCGTGTTTTCAGGCATCCGAAAGGCGCCCAGGGGAAAGGTCCAGATCGAGGTCACCTTCCACATTGACTCGGAAGGTATCTTGGGTCTCACCGCCCGCGACAAAGCCACCGGTCAGACCGTGGAGTCACAGCTCAAGCTCGGAAAGGGCGGACGCGGAAGCCGCAAGAAGCGCAAGAAGCGACAAGAAGCCAAGCCCAAGCCGCAGCAGGCTGCACCAGCCCCGCTGACCATGCCCACCTCGGGCTTGGCAGAGCAGCTTGCCGCAGACAAGGCAGTCCCGATCTCAAAGCCGGCCCCCAAAACGGAAGGCAAGGGAGCGGCAACAGCAGAGCTGTCCCCCAAAAGAGATGAGAAGAAAGGCTTTTGGGCTTGGCTCAAGGGTCTAATCGGACTGAGCTAGCCCTTGGAGACTCTCCCTCGGGACCCCGGTCAGGTCCTCGCCCAGGACGTGGTGGTGGTGCTGGTCAATCCGCTTCACCCAGGCAACGTGGGTGGGACAGCACGGGCCATGGCCAACTTTGGCTTGGAGCGCTTGGTCTTGGTGGACCCCCTTGCCTTAGACCTAGAGCGCGCCCGGTGGATGGCCACAAGCGGCAAAGACGTCCTAAACAAGGCCCGCATCGTGGGCACCCTGGATGAGGCGTTAGAGGGGGTCAGCTTCGCCGTCGGAACTACCGCAAGAAAACGGCGTTGGCGCTGGCCTATTCTCACACCGACCCAGTTGGGTGAGCGCATCCACCACCAGGACAGCACCGCCATTCTCTTTGGACGGGAGGACTCCGGCTTGGACAACGAAGCCCTGGCCCGCTGCCATGCCATCCTGCGTATCCCAACCGGCCCAAAAGCCAGTCTGAACTTGGCTCAGGCAGTCCTTCTGACCGTCTCGCGTCTGCACGACGTAGCCAGGACACGGGGCTGGACGCCGGAGCAAGACACCCCCGTGGGTCCGGACTCCGAAGAGGGGCACCGCTTGCAGATCCCCAAGCGGGCACCCAAGAAGCTTGTCGCCCCACTTGGCATGCAGCACGCCACCCTGAACCAGGCCTTGGACCTGCTGGAGCGCACCGCCTACGGCCGCGGCATGAACCGCGAGCAAGTCCAAGTCACCCTGAGCCAACTCCTGCAGCGCGCCAAGCCAAGCCAAGCCGAGCTGGAGATTCTGCTCGGAATGCTCTCCAAGACCCGCTACGCAGTAGAGAACGGAGCGGATGAACACTGACGGAGCGCACTGGCGGCTGGCATTCTTTCCTTTTCCGTGATCCCAACGCCCTCAGAGCGGGTTAAGTGGCAGCAAGATTTTTCGAACCCGGAGTGTTCTCGTGGATCAGAAGGAAATGGCCCTGGTGGGCGTGACTATCGCTTCCCTGGCCCTCATCCCGCTCTTCTTCACCGAGGGCTTTTACGGTGGGTTCATTGGCCACGGACGCACTTCGGCCGACTGCTCCGGCTACGAAGAGTGCGTCACCGAGTGCGCAGAGACCGGTCCTTCTGAGCGCTTCTGCGCCAAAGAGAAGTGTGCTTCAATGCCGCTTTACGGCCCGTCCAAGGTCTTTGAGTGCCGCGAGAGCTTTTTGGATCAGGGTGCCTGGAAGGTCGAGTAGAGCGCCTTAGGCATCCGAAGCTCGGGTGGCGAGCACCACGCCGGCCAGGATGATCCCGCCGGCGCTCAGCTCCCAAAGTCCTGGGATCTCTCCCAGAATAAGCACGCCCAACAAGGTGGCGCCTACGGGTTCCAGCAGGATTAAGCTGGCGATTAAACTGGCTTTGACGTAGCGAACCGCGTAGTTGAATCCCACGTGGCCCAGGAGCTGTGGTCCAAAGGCCAGAGCGCACAGCGCCAGCCAAGTCTTGCCCTGAAAGCCCACCATCGGGGCGCCGTTCGTCCACGCGATTGGCAGCAACCAAGCGGCGGCCAACAGACAGACCATCGCGCCGTAGGGTAGGAAGTTCACCCGCTGGCGCACCTCTCGCCCGATCACCAAGTAGGCGCTGGAGAGCACCCCTCCAAGCAGCGCTAGGCCATCCCCCAACAGGTCACCTCCGGCCAGCCCATCGGCGCTGACCAAGCCCATGACCAACACACCCAGCAGGGCGACGCCCACCCCACCCCAGAACAAGCGGGAGGGTGCTTTCGCGTCCAGCTTCCACTCCATCAGCCCCACCCAGAGAGGTGCGAGGGTCACCAAGACGACCGACCGCATCACCGTGATGCGCTCCAGGGATGCGATCCAAGTCCAGAAGTGCAAGGCCAAACACAGGCCCGCGATGGCCGTGATACCCACGTCCTTCCAGGAGATCTGCCCTCGTAGACGAGAGAAAAACAGACTCGGCGCGAGCAAGACGCCGCACAGACCCACGCGCCAGAAACCGATCACGGGAGCGGCTGCTTCCTCTGCCACCCTCGCCAACACGCCGCCCGCACTGATCGCCAGCACGGCGGTGCCCAAGGCGATGGGGACCTGAAGGGGGAGCTTAGAGGCAGTACTCATGGAGAACGCCCTAGTTCGATGGAATACGCTGTGCCCGTGAAATTGCGCATCTGCAGCCCATTTCCTCCACTGACCATGGACCTGTTGGAAGCCAGTGTAGGGCACACTGGGCAAGCAGATGGCCGCGTTTCATTGCCTGCTGTAATCGGACACCCCGGCGCCTGCTTCGCTGATGCTCTCACCCCAGCTTAGGTCAGCCGGAGCACCCCTCTCGTCGCAGCGGGCGCGCACCACCACACATCTGGCACAGCTAGCCACCATCAGTCCGGAAGCTGGTCCAAGAGCTCCTGGGCACCCACAACGAGCTCGGCCTCCTCACTGCGCAGAACCCGCTCCAGGTCTTCCTGTGCGCCCGAAAAATCCCCAGCGTCAATGCGGGCTCGGGCTCGACCCAAGCGGGCGCGGTCCTTCCATCCACGGTCTTGGGCAGAGGAGAGCACTCCTTCAAAGTAGCCCTCAGCTTCCTCCGGCTGGGCAGCTGACAACGCCAACTCTCCAAGGCCCAATCCCGCCTGCGAGGCCAGGTCTTCGTTGCCGACCGACCGAGCCAGAGCTTGCTCCCAGACCTGTACAGCCTGCTCCCGCTCCCCCAACTCCAGCATGGCTTGGACACGCATGGAAGTAATCGCCGCCTGCCAAACACCATTGTCAGACTGAGCTGCCTGCTGCGCTTCGGTCAGATCCGCCAGGGCTTCTTGGTTCTGGCCTTGGTCTAGCGCCAACCCTGCCAGGACCAACAGGGCTTGAATGCGCACCTCTGTGTTCTGGGCATCGCGCAAGCGCTCTATCTCCTCAGCCCCACCTTGCGGGTCCGTGTCCAAGAGAACCTGGGCCTGTTGAAGGGCCTCCCACTCGGCCTCGCCGGGATCCTCAACCTCTTCCAATGGCTCCATGCGCACCCGAGCCAGGCCAGCACTCACCGGGTCGGCTTCGTCCGCCGGCAGGTCAGGGTCGGCCAGCATGGCAACGTAGATGGCCTCGGCCCGCTCCAGATCCCCCTGCTCCTCCGCGATCTCCGCCAGTCCGATTTGCTGCCAGGCGAGTTCGCTCGGCTCCTGAGTCTGTGCTTGCTCCAGCACACGCTGTGCTGGGCCATTCTGACCTCGGGCACGAAGCAAATCCGCGACGGCAAGGCGGGCTGTGAAGTCCCCCGGGTGCCCCGGGGGCAGTGCCTGGAGAGACTGCTGCCAGAGGGACAGTGCTCTCTTTGCGTCCCCCCTC